>JBFMBU010000257.1:0-28198 GCA_040755035.1 Thermodesulfobacteriota bacterium | reverse complement strand
GGAAGAGCTGGTGGCTTTGGGAAGGCGTCAGGGGCTGCCGGTCATGGAGGACCTGGGCAGCGGCAGTTTTTTAGATGTCTCCCGTTTTGGTTTGGAAAAAGAACCGACGGTAGGGGAGGTGGTCCGGGCCGGAGCCGATCTGGTGACTTTCAGCGGGGATAAATTGCTGGGAGGCCCCCAGGCCGGAATTATCGTCGGCAGAAAGAGCTATATCCAGGCCTTGCGCAGCAACCCCTTGAACCGGGCCCTGCGCATCGACAAGCTGACCCTGGCCGCCCTGGAAGCGACCCTGAAGCTCTATCAAAATGAAGAAAAGGCCCTGCAGGAAATCCCGACCCTGGCCCTGATGAATAGACCCTTGGTTGAAATAAGGAATCAGGCCCGTGCTCTTTTCCGGCTGCTGAAAAAAAGAGCGATGCCTGAGCTCTCCATTGAAATTGTTCCCACCACTTCCCAGGTCGGCGGTGGGGCCCTGCCCCTGTCGGGTTTGGATTCCTATGCCCTGGCCTTTTCTTCGGAGCGGGAACCGGCCTCAGAATTAGAAAAGCGCTTCCGATCCAACTCCCCGCCCATTATCGGCCGCATCGAAAAAGAAAAATTTCTACTGGATGTCAGGACCCTTCTTAAAGAAGATTACCCTCTGATCGCCCGATGTCTGAGCGGCGTTTCTTCTTGATTTTTTTTTCAGGATGGTTCGGGGTTCATTATTTCCAACGGAACCCCTTTTCCCTGAAAAGCTTCAGACAGGCATCCACCGCTTTTTCGTCATAAAGGCCTCCCCTATTTGTTTCAATCTCATACAAGGCGATCTCAAACCCAAAGGGTTGACGATAGGCCCGACTGGAGGTGAGGGCCTCAACCACATCGGCTACGGCCAGGATCCGGGATTCAAGGAGGAGTTGATCTCCGCTCAATCCCCTTGGGTATCCCGAACCGTCAATCCGTTCGTGATGCTCAAGAATCATCCTGGCCAAGGGCCAGGGGGAGTCTGTATCCTCTACTATGCTCGCTCCTGCTTCGGGGTGGAGTTTTATCAGACCGTACTCGCTCTCGGATAATTTCCCCGGTTTGGTGAGGATTTCCGCCGGAATCGTTATCTTGCCCAGATCGTGGATCTTGGCTGCGGAGTAGAGGCCCTTTATTGCTTCCTCGGCCAGGCCCAACTCTATAGCGATGGCCTTTGACAATTCGGCCACTCTTCGTTGATGACCGGCCGTATGAGAGTCCCTGGTTTCCACGGTCATGGCCATGGTCTGGATGACCCTGTGCATGGTTTGTTGCAGTTTCTCCGATTTTTTTCTGGCAAGTTCCTCAGCCCTGCTTAATTGAGTGATTCGTTCTTCCACCCGGACTTCCATACGGGTTCTGAGCAGGTTCAATTCCAAATGAATTTTAACCTTGGCCTTCAATTCCTGAAGAAGCAGGGGTTTGGTTATAAAGTCAGCCACACCCGCTTCAATCCCTTTTAGCTTCTTCTCCAGCCCCAGATTTTCTCCAAGAAGAAAAATGGGGGTTTCGGCTGTCCTTGTCCTTGATTTGAGGTGGCGGCAGAATTCCAGGCCGTCCATTCCGGACATATCGTTATCCAGCAGGACCAAATCCACTTTGCAGAGTTCTAATATGGAAAGGGCCGCAGCCAAATCGTTGGTCTTAAAAATATCAACCGCCAGCCGATCAGAAAGAACTTCAATGGAGTCCAAATCGAGCTTATCATCATGAACAACCAGAACCTTTGCTGAAGATCCAACGGTCTTTTCGGTGAGATTCCGGATAGGATTGTTCCCGGTAATTTTTGGGGTTGGGTCAAAGGGGTTTTCGAAGTCAGGTTGGAACAGGGAAAGGTTATTGTGTATGGGGGATGAATCGATTTTAACCGGAACTTCAGAATAAGCGCTTATCATAGGCCTTCTCCTTCCAAATCTATTATGAATTGAATTACCGAGCTCTTCCTTTTCGCGGAAATGATTTCCTTCGGTCCTGATCTGCCTCTTAGCAAATCTCGGGCCATTTGCGATTCTTGTCAATAAACTCTAATTAATTTAATTAGTTATATTAAAAATATAAATTTTAATTTTATGTTTTATTCTGAATCCGGTTAGAATATAAGGCGGAAGGGGACAAAAAATGGCTTTTTTAGATAAAATATGTCAAGTTTTGCGTGGTAATGAAAAAATAGGCAGGCTTAAAATAATAACCTTTTTATTCAAGATAGTATCGTTAAACTCAGATACCCTTTTTCTTCGCCCGGTTTCCCTTAGACCCGTTCTTTAAATTCCGTTCCCAACAATCCCTCCGGGCGGAATAAGAGGATTATGATGATGATTAAAAAGGCCAGGGTATTTTTAAAAGCTACGGTGATATAACCCCCGGCCAGACTTTCGGCTACACCCAGTATCAGACCCCCTACAACAGCCCCCGGCAGGCTGTTGAGCCCTCCTAAGACAGCGGCGGCGAAGCCTTTCAGGAAGGGTTCGAGCATGAAAAAAGGATCCAAAAGTAAAGCCGGGGCCAGGAATAGCCCGGCCATGACCCCGAATAATGAGGCCAGCCCCCAGGAAAAAGAGAGGACCCGGCGGGTGGGGATGCCCAGGGTCTGTGCAGCCTGGAGATTTTCCGAAGTGGCCCGCATGGCCAAACCAAGGCGGGTTTTCTGCACCAGTAGATAAAGGACCAGGCTGCCCAAAAGACCGAAGACAATGGCCCCCAAGGCCAATTGGCTGACAATGATTTTCCCGGCCCTATATACTTTAACATCAGAAAGAGGTGAAGGAAAGGCCTGGGGTTCGGTTCCCCAGAGGTAGGCGGTAAGACCCTGAAAGATTAATCCCAATCCCACGGTCAGGATGGTTTGTCCCAATAAAGTGGCCTCCCGCCGTTGAGCCGGGATGAGGATGCCGAAATAAAAACCCATCGACAGGAGGCCGCCGAAGAGAAGGGCCAGGCAATAGGACCAGCCGAAAGAGGCATGCCATCCATAGAGCATCAATGCAAAAAAGGTCCCGGCTGTAGCCAAATCACCATGGGCAAAGTTCAGGATTCGAGTGGAACGATATATCAATACCACCCCCAGGGCGACCAGGGCATACAAGCTGCCGATGGACAGGCCGGACACACAATATTGAAGAAAATGATTCATAAATCCCCTCTTAAAAGAATGGGGCAAGGTTTACGGTCTAAGGTTTAAGGAAATAAAAGGCAACACACCCCTTTCCTTACCGGAAGACCTTGCGCCGCAAACCTTATACCCTTACCATACTCCTAGAACCTTAGACCGTATCCCTTGTTTCTACCTGAAGGGCCACATTCTCAAATATAAGCGGATTTTCAGCCAGCGCCCCGATAATCCCAGAGGTTCGAAAATTAAAATAAGGATTATGGCCATCCCATAAATGACCGGGATCAGGGCCTTGGTATCACTGAAAACCTGCGGCACCAAGACGACAAAAGCCGCCCCCAGGATGGACCCCTCGACCGAGGCCAGCCCGCCGATGATCACCCCGACAAAGAGGGTGATGGTTTCCAGAAAGGTAAACATATTCGGTTCCAGATAACCCATGAGCAAGGCGTAAAGTCCGCCCTGGACCCCGGTATAAAAAGAACTGACCGCAAAAGAAAGGAGTTTGTATCGGGTCAGATTGACCCCCATGGCCTCAGCGGCGATATCATTGTCCCTAATGGCGATAAAGGCCCGGCCGACAAAAGACGAGATTAAATTATAGGAAACCAGGCTGAAGGCCAGGGCTAAAAGAAAATTAAAATAATAATAGGTGGTCACCTGACTCATCCCCAACAGGGGTTGGAGTTTCTGAACGTTCAATCCCATCCTTCCCCCGGACAACAGCTCGGAGTTGACGAAAATCTGATAGACGGCGATCCCGAAGCCCATGGTGACGATAGCCAGATAAGGGCCTTTTAAACGCAAAGAGGGGAACCCAACCAGTATCCCGAAAATACCGGCCAAGAGCCCGGAAAAGAAGAGACTGGCCAGGATGGGGCTGCCGAGGTGGGAGAGGTGCCCGAAGGTAAAGGCCCCGATGGCCAAGAAACCGGCCTGGCCGAAGGAGATCTGTCCGGTATAGCCGATCAGAATATTCTGGCCTTGGATCCCGATGGAATAAATAAAGATCAGGGTTGCCACATAGACCCAATATTCACGGGCCACCCAGGGTAATAGAAGCAGGCCAATTAGCAGGACCCCGATCCAGAAACCCGTACCAAATTTTCTGATCAGCCGCAGTTCCTCTTTATAGCTTTCGATCAAGTCCATTTGCTTTAAACCTTTTCAAGCATCTCGTATCTCGTATCTCGCCAATACCACATCACGAGATACGGTTTTTATTCCGCAATCTGAAAACTAAGTCGAAATCGGTTTTCATTCCGGATCAGTCCCTCCCCTTATACAACGATTCAATCAGATCGCCGTATCGTTTCTCCAGGAAACGGCGTTTGACCTTTTTGGTGGGGGTCACATCACCGTCTTCTTCATAAAAACGCCTGGGAAGCAAGGCGAATTTCTTTATCGATTCCACCTGCGACAGGGTGGTGTTGACCTTGGCCACTTCCTGATCGATCAACTTAGTAATTTCCGGGCTCTGGGTCAGACTTTCGAAGGTAGTAAAGGGGATGCGGTGGTCCTGGGCATATTTGTTGATGTTGTCCTCATCGATCAGGATCAGGGCCACTAAGAATTTTTTCCCGTCGCCGATGACCACGGCATCCTGGATATAAGGGCTGAACTTGAGCTTGTTTTCAATATAGGCCGGGGTGATATTCTTCCCTCCGGCGGTAATCAGGATGTCTTTTTTCCGGTCCATGATTTTCAGATAGCCGTCCTCCAAAACGCCTACATCCCCGGTATGCAGCCAGCCGTCTTTAATGGTTTCGGCCGTAAGCTGGGGGTCCTTCAAATACCCCTTGAAAACGCCGATGCCCCGGGCCAGGATCTCACCGTCCTCGGCGATCTTGACCTCCACTCCCGGAATCGGTTCCCCCACAAAACCCCAGCGGGGCCGCTCCAGACGCTGCAGGGCGATAACGCCGGTGGATTCCGTCTGCCCATACCCTTCCCGCAGAGGGACTCCCAAGGCGTTAAAAAATTCAAAAAGCTCGGGTGAGGCCGGGGCGGCACCGCAAATGGCCAGACGGATCCTTTCAAATCCGAGCTGACGCCGCAAATGATAAAGAACCAGCCAATACAAAGGCCAATAGAGCAAGGACCAGGCCTGACGTTCTTTGGAACCCTTGGGGTTTCGAACGTATTTTAAGCCCACCCCCAGGGCCAAACGGTAAAGGGTCTTTTTAAGGAGGGTAGAGTCGGACATGCGGATTTCAACCATGGAGGCAAACTTCTCCCAGATTCTGGGGACACTGGCAAAGACCGTGGGAGAGACCTCTCGTAAATTCTCGGGCAGGGTGTCGATGCTCTCCACAAAATTGACTTTGCCACCGCTCCATATGGCCTGGAAGAGGGAAATGAGATTTTCATAGATATGGGCCAGAGGGAGATAAGAAACGACCTCATCTTTTTCAAACCCTTTGTTGACGTCGACAAAGGACTCGGTCAGACCCAGGATATTGCGGTGACTGATCATGGCCCCCTTGGGACGACCGGTGGTGCCGGAGGTGTAGATGATCATGGCCGTGTCATCGGCTTTTATCTGGGCCAAACGGTCTTCCAGACATCGGGGATTATTATCCAGAAAGGTTTGGGCTTCCTTGAGAAATTGATCGAAAAAAATGATCTTTTCCCGGGAAAAACCCCATAATCCCTTGGGGTCCCAAATGATGATCCGGATAACGGCTTCAAGGTCGGGAAGGATTTGGAGGACCTTGTCCACCTGTTCTTCATTTTCAATAAACAGAACCTTGGATTCGGAATGACCTGCCACATAGGCCACCTGGTCCGGGGCCGAGGTAGGATAAACTCCACAGGTTACCCCCCCGGCCGACATGGTGCCCAGATGACAGAAAAGCCATTCCGGCCGGTTCTCCCCCAGAATCGAGACGCGGTCCCCCCCTTTCACTCCCAAGGCCAAAAGACCGGCCGCTACCAGCCGGACCTTTTCTCCGTATTCCTGCCAGGAAATCCGTTTCCAGACGCCGTAGTCTTTATCCCGGAGGGCGACCCGGTTTTTTAACCGTTCCACCTGGCGAAAAAATAATTCCGGGAAATGAACGATCTCCTGCTGCATTACCATCTCCTTCTCTTCTTGTAGAGCCGCCACCCTTTTGAGGAGGCCGTATCTTTCCCTAAGCCCAGATACAGTTCCTGGACGTCTTCATTTTCCATCAATTCTTTTGAAGTTCCTTTGAGGACGATTCGACCGGCCTCGAGGATATAACCATAGTTGGCGATCTTCAGGGCCAGTTTGGCGTTTTGCTCAACCAGGAGAATGGTGGTGCCCAGGGCGCTTATTTTTCCCAGGGCCTGAAAGACGTTCCGGGCTACCAAAGGGGCCAGACCGAGAGAGGGCTCATCCAACATCAACAGCTTAGGTCTGCGGAGCATGGCCCGGGCGATGGCCAGCATCTGCTGCTCCCCCCCGGAAAGGGTCTCGGCTTGTTGTTTGGTCCTTTCCTTGAGGATGGGAAAAAGACCGTAAATAAATTCCAGATCTTCCTCTTTCCTTTTGTCCCTTCGACCCCAGAAACCCAAATCCAGATTTTCCTTGACGGTCAATTCCCGGAAAAGCCCCCGGTCTTCCGGGACGTAGACGATTCCCGTAGAAGAAATTTTTTCCGGCGCCAGGCGCTGGATCCGGCGGCCGTTGAATTCGATGATCCCTTTTTTGGGTTGGTCTTTGAGCAGCCCGGCGATGGTTTTGAGCAGCGTTGTTTTTCCGGCCCCATTAGGTCCCAGAACAGCAAAAATTTCCTTTTCCGAGATATCCAGGGAAAGGCCGTGCAAGGCATAGATACGGTCAAAATATAGGGTTTCGATATTGGCGATTTTCAGGAAAGACATCAATCCTCCCCCAGATAAGCGCGGATGACCTCCGGATTACGTTGGACTTCCTCCGGGGTCCCCTGGGCGATCTTCTGTCCATAATAAAAGGCCACCATCTCATCCGCCAGGCGTGAGGCTATCCGCAGGTCATGTTCCACTAAGAGAATGGTCATACGAAACCTGCCCCGGATCTCGTTGATCCGGTAAGCCGATTCTTCTTTTTCTTCCGAAGTCAGCCCGGAGATCGGTTCATCCAAGAGAAGCAATTTGGGCTCCATAGCCAGGGCCCGGCCCAATTCCACCCTTTTCTGCACCCCGTAAGGGCAATCTGCCACCCGGGCTTTGCGATAGGCCTGGAGGTCCAGGAAGTCGATGATCTCTTCGATAATCCTCCGGTGGCGGATTTCTTCTTTCCGCAGTCGAAATACGGGAAGGAGGGGATTTTTCCGAAAGTGAAGATGCCTGCCCACCAGGAGGTTATCCAAGACGTTCATGTTCATGAAGAGCCTCAGGTTCTGGAAGGTGCGGGCGATACCCCGTTCGGCGATGGCGTCAGGGGAAAGTTTTTGGATATGTTCACCCTTGAGGATGACTTTCCCCTGATCAGGACGGTAAATACCCGTGAGGCAGTTAAACAGGGTGGTTTTCCCTGAGCCATTGGGTCCGATAACGGCGATGATCTTTTCTTCCGGGACCTGGAGAGAAATACCGCTCAAGGCCATTATGCCGCCGAAACTGATACTGATATCTTTGATGTCCAAGAGAGGCATGGTTCTGGTTGAAGAAACGGATGAGTCCAAAGAAATTTCTTCCCCGTTCCCTCAGCTCCTATCATATTTAAGAAAGGGATCAAGGTTTCAAGGGGTCGAGGGTGAAAGGAGTGGTAGATCATCAAACCTTGACCTTGGCCCCTTGGCTCCTCGAACCCTTGAAACCTATGGTTTTTAAAAGTAGGCTTTATGAATCACATAATCGGAAAGGGGAACATGTTTGCCTTTTTCCGCATGTAAAAGCCTGGAGGCATTTAAGCCATGATGCCTGGTGGGTGAAAAAGTAATTCCGGCGCCGATTCCTTCCGGTTTCCAGTTCTTGATCTTTTCCAGACCGACAATCAACGATTCCTGGGTAAGGTTTTTGCCGGCGTTTTTCAAGCCTTCGACAAAGGTCATCATGGAAACGGCTCCGAAAACGGCCAGATATTCCTTGCCCTTAAGGCTGGGTTCGTATTTTTTGAGAATCTCGGAGACCCGGTCCATATCCGGTTCACCAAGGACACCGACCTGACCGGCCCCGGCCGGGTAAACTCCTTCCCACAACTCCCCGGCCGTGGTATACATGATCGGATCAGCCATAGGAAAGCTGACCATGGTCTTGGGCCGATAATCCACTTTGGCCATTTCTTTTAAAATCAGGGCGGCATGGCTCATGGTGGTATAGAGGAAAACCACGTCGGCGCCGGATTCCTTCATCTTCAAGGCATGGGTCCCCAGTGCCCTTTCGGTTACCTCATAGGGTACAGCCGCCGCCACCTGAGCCTTCCCCTGACTTTTGGAAACGGTCGTTTTTACACCTTGAAGGCCCATCTTCCCGTAGTCATCATTTTGATAAAAAACGGCCAGCTTTTTGCCCCCCATTTTTTTAATGGCATAATCAGCCAGATATTCGGCTTCATCCTCGTAATCCGGATAAGCGACAAAGACATATTTCAGTTTTTCTTTCGGATACTTGGCCCAGATGCGCACATCCCCGTAAGCGTCCACCAAGGGGATCTTATTGTCATAGAAAAAATCCTTACAGGCGTTGACTACGGCTGTTCCCAAAAGGGCTACTACGGAAAATACCTTCCCCTTCATTTCCGTCAGATTGGCCATGGCCCGGGCCGGATTGTATCCGTCGTCTTTAAGGATGACCTTGATTTTTCGGCCATGGACTCCCCCCTTGTCGTTGACATAATCAGCCCAGGCCTTGGCCCCCTGTCCCGTAGCCCCCCAGAGGGCCGCCGGACCGGATAGGGGTGTGGTGATGCCGACCCAGACTTCGGTATCCGTCACCCCCACAACCGCACCGTTACTGAAAACCGGAATTAAAAGCAAACCAATAACCAACAATCCCATCCATCCCTGCTTTGCTTTCATGGCATCCTCCCTTTGAAAAAAGTTAAGTTTAGGATTTATGATCCGGGGTTTCCGGCCCGGAATTCAACATGATTAGAATAGATTCGTGACGGTTTTGCTGCCAACCAGCAGTAGATATAAGGATATTCCCCTGTTGAAATTTTTGGGTTTTGATTGAAGCCCATCCCTTTCTTCATCGGAGGGATGGACAGCTTTTCGAAAAATTTCGGTCTTCAGTAAGTACTGACAGACAGCTCCGGGTTTAATCCGGGTAGAGTTATCTCTGACTACAGGGCCCCGTTTCCATGAACAGGGATTCTTTGTTTGAAAAATATATGGCAACGAATGTATTGAAGGATGTTCTTTGATTCTGGCAACTATGTAAAGAAAACGGAGTTTTTTTCAAGGTCCTTTACCTTATGTTTTCCAGAAGTGTTGAAGAGTTTGGTATTTCATACACTAAGTTTTTTATGGAAGTCAAATAAAAAACTTAGTGGTCGGTTTTTTTTTATAAGGCTTCGGCAGGGGACGAGGGGGTCGAAGGTGGGGAAGATGAAGATCAATGCAAGGTTGAGGCCTGCTCCTGAAGCAAAGGTCTCGGACTGACGGTCCGGTAGAGGCTGACCAGGGCTTTATTTCTGAGAAAGGTCTTTTCATAATATTCGGAAAAGGCTTCGACAATTTTTCCGTCAAAAGCCGTTCCTTTGCCTTCTTTTATTATTTTCAAGGCTTCATCGACGGGCATGGGGTCCCGGTAGTGCCTCTGGGAAGTTAAAGCCTCAAAGACATCGGCCACGGCAATGATCCTGGCCCCTAAGGGGATTTCTTCCCCTTTTAATCCGTTGGGATAACCGTTTCCGTCATACCGTTCATGGTGGGCACCGGCTATCAAAGGGATTTCCGTGTATTCATCACTGAAATTCATCTGGTTCAGGATCAGTCTGGTTTTCAAGGCGTGGGATTGGATTTCCTGGTATTCCTTGGAAGTAAGTTGCCCCGGTTTTTTCAAGACATCGTCCCGAATGGCGATTTTGCCATAATCGTGCAGCAGGGCGGCGATGCTGATGACTTCGCAAAAGGTTTCACCCAAATTCAATTCCCGGGCGACACCCAAGGCGTATTCCGTTACCTTTTCCGAATGACCGGCGGTTAACGGGTCACGGGCGTCGATGGAAGCGGCCAGGACGCGCAGGATGGAGTTGAACTGCTTTTTTTGCTGGTCAATGAGGCGGGCGTTATTAATGCTGATCCCGATCTGATTGGCGATACCGGTCAACAGACTGATATCCGTTTGCGTCAAGGCCCTCTTTTTTTTGATAGTGTCGACCACCAGAACACCGAGAGATTCCTTTTCATAAATTATCGGGCAGGCGATGAAAGATTTGCTGCCGGTGCTTAACAGGAATTCCTGACTTTTCCCGGTGATCTGCCCTTTTATTTCATCGGTGTCGCTGACCAGCAGGGGGTTTTGTTCGTGAAAACAACGAAAAAAAGTGCCGTTGGAAGCGGGTTTGTTCATTTGAAAGACGGTGTTTCTAATCCGGGGGAGCTCTTCTTCCCCAAGGCCGTAACCGGCGGAAAAAAGCAGCACGGTTTTGTCCGGATTGGTCAGGAGGATCATCCCCCGATCGTAATCCAACCGTGCCTTTAAGGTTTGCATAATATTCTCAAGGATATCATTTATGTTTAATTTTTTATTGATGGTCTGGCCGATCTCATTGATCATCATGGCGTTCTTATAGGTGACGTCGATTTGATCGATTTGTTCTTCGGCCGATTTTCGGAAGTTGTCGATCGTGGCTGTCAATTCCTTTTTTTCCAGGGAGTCTATCAAGTAAGATAAGATAAAAAAGACGGAAAGAATGAAAAAGACCACCAGACTGTCCCCGGGGAAGTAGGGGACCAGCAGGACGCCGGCAGTTATCAACAACCCGGCGGTAATATTTCTGATTTTCTTCCACAAGGCGGAAGGGGGAGATTCCCAGGAAAAAATATAGCGACAAACTTTCCCTCCTTTAAAGACACATTCGGGATGGTCGCTTCTGGATACTTTGTAATTAAAAAAATCAAAGACCGCCTGAAACATCCCCCAGCGGTTTTCACATTGGTAGGGTCTTTCCTGAACACCTTTCCGGGGGGATACGGTTATCTCCAATGTATTGGCGGAGATTTTTTTCGATGCATAATGGGAACCCCGGGTAAATTTGGAAGTAAGTCGGCCCACTATGTTAAAGGCCGCGACCGGGCCCATCAAGGCCAGGGTATATTGCTTAAAGGATCCGACTCCTTTGGAGGTGGCCGTATACCGCCCGGCCTCGCGGGCGATCTCGGCATTTCCGGTCAGTTCCACTAATTTTTGATGGAAACGGTCATGCTGGCTTTGTGTGAACCAGTGTCCTTCATCGCTGATCTGATAGGGTTCCACACCGGCATATTCCAGAAGTTCGGAAATATTCACCTGAGGGTAGTTTTTTTTGGTCAGCTCCAGGTAGGTATTTAAAATTCTGCTGTTATAAAGAGGCTCTTCGATCATGAAAATTCCTGGTAAGGGTAGTTCTGCAGGACAATAATAAGCAATAGTCAGACCAGTTGAGTGGTAAAATTAAAATTAACAATTATTTTAGTATGTTACAAAAAAATATGACTTCTCTGGAGGGATTATTGGTTAAAATAAGAGGGAGAATGGGTTGGAATTTGACAAATAAATCTTCTTTTTAAACAAATTTTGTTCAATTTCTTCGTATTATGATGAATAGGCTGGTTTTAAGCAAATACCCTTTCATGAAAATCTATTTTGCCAGCGGGCTTTTATTTATCCTGACCGGGTTTGGTTTCAGGTTTTAGGCGCATAGTGAATAAAATTCTACGTAAATTTGGATAGAATTTATTCTAAAACGGGCATGTTACCCTGACCCAACTGAGAAGGATCGATTTTAATCATTTTTTAAATTTTCTCCCCACACTCGGGACAGAACTTGGCCGTAGGTGAAATCCTGGCCGAGCAGGCCGGGCATTGATTCTCCCGCGCCAATTTATAACCGCATTCAGGACAGAATTTAGCCCCTTTGGTTTCGGCCCCGCATTGGGGGCATTTCAACTGCCGTTCGCTTTTCACATCCCGTTTTTTCCCTTTCCGGATCCCCTCCAGGGCGGCATTTTCCGTGGCCCCGTATATTTCGCCCTGGGTACGGGCTGCCTCTACCTCGGTTTGGACATCAGGGGCGCAATTGAGGCATAATCCCTTATCCCCGTTCCAGCAAACGTCGCAAACATATTGGAAACAGCGTGCGCAGCGGTGAAAATGATTTTTGGCCTGTTCGATGGCTTGTTGAAAGGCCTGGTCATGGGCATTGCCCCAGGTCGAATTGGCGATCCCTTCCAGGGCCTCCGAGGCCGCTCCTCCGACCACGCCCCCGAAAAAACTGGTGGCCTTTTGCAGCCAGCCCGAAGCCTGTCCGCTACGAAAAGGGACAAATTCCGTCCGCCAGGTGTCGTTACACCGTTCACAATAAAATTCAAACTGGAACCCGGCCCGCACCCCGGTCTGCTGGGAAAGGTCATTATAATTATCGCTGAATTTTAGTTCTTTCATGGAATTCTCCCTTCGATGGGATAGGAAAATACCTTTGGGTGTAACGTATTAGTTTTTAAACTCGTTATCATCCGAAAATTACCCTTTCCGGACGGACAATAATTCTGAATGTTGCAAAATAAAAACACCAATTAACCAAACTATGTTCAAAATCCTCCCTTTGACAAAGGGGGGAAGGGGGGATTTATTAGACCTCTGGACTTCACTCAAGATGAGATCCTCCGATATGATTAAACCGTTTTGATAGGCTGATAGCATCAGGTTGTGATGAATAAATTGATAAATAATTATGCCACTGTGAGGTAATCTAATCCCATATCCCCAGTTTGCGGGAGAGTCAAGTCCTTTTTAAGGCTTCTCTAACCCTTTCCGGCGTAAAGGGAACCTGCCGCAACCGAACCCCTGCGGCTTGAAAAACGGCATTGGCGATAGCTGCCGGGGCCGGTCCCATGGCCCCTTCGCCGACACCGAGAAAAGGTTGTCCGGGTTGATTCAACAACAGGGTCTCCATGGCCGGCGCTTCGGGGAAACGCAGGATGGGATAGCTGTGCCAGTCAAGGCTGGTAATGCCCTGGGGATCGAAAGTGACCTCTTCCCTCAAGGTCCAACTGGCGGATTGAACAAAAGCCCCTTCGATCTGGCTGCTCACAGCTTCCGGATTCACAATTTGTCCCACATCGGCGGCCAGGATAGCCCGTTCCAGGACGATTTGACCGCTGGTACGAATAACCCTCAGGATCACCAGAGCGGCGGTATAACATTGTTTGTTCTTATAACGGGAAAAGGCCAGGCCGCAGCCCTGGTCCTTTTCCCGGGTTTTTTTCAACTCCGGCCACCCGGCTTTTTCGGCCACGGCCAAAAGTACGGCTTTGGCCCGTTCATCTTCCAGATAGGCCAAACGGAATTCCAGCGGATCAATGCCTCCTGCCAGGGCCAGTTCATCCATAAAGGATTCAATGGCAAAGATATTGGCATAGGAGCCCAATCCTCTCAGGGAAGAGACCCGCAAGGGACTGTCGGGCAGGAAGTGTTTGACGATCCGCCGGCGGGGGAAGGTATAGAGGGGATCGGCATTGCGGTGTATCCCCACATGGTAGGCCTTGACCGGAAAGGGTTGGGGCTGCCGGAAAGGGCGGGCCAGGTGCCAGGCGGCCAATAATCCGGAACTTTCCGATGAAGGTCTGGATCGACCCATATGGGTGTATCCGTATACATCATGGTTCCAGTCGATGACCCGATTATCTTTGTCCAGACTGGCTTGCATTTTGACCATGGTGGCTGCCCCGTAAGGCTCCCAGGCGTTTTCCTCCTGTCGCGTCCATTTGATCGAAACCGGCCGTTCCGGAAACGCTTTAGCCAGCAGGGCCGCGTCCAGGGCAGCATCGTCGGCACCGTTATGGCCGTAACAGCCGGCCCCGTCCATATGGATGACGTGAATATCTTTTTTATCCATTGACAGGACCTGGGCCAGGGCCGAACGCAAAGGATAGACCCCCTGGGTATGAGACCAGACGGTCAGCTTGCCCTCGATATATTGGGCCACCGCTGCCGAAGGGCCAAGGGCGGCATGCATGTGATAAGGTCGGAAGAAAACAGCCTTAAGTGTCTGAACCGCTTCAGGCGGGGTTTCTATGGGCGGAATGGGGTCATCCACCGGGGTGCCCTCTTTAACCAGGAAAGGTTGATCGGGTTGGGTTTGCATGTGCTGGAAGAGGGTCTCTTGATCGGGCAGAAAGGGGCCGGTTTCCCAGACGGCGGTGCGAGCCAGGACGGTTGCCGCCTTATCCGCCTGTTCTTCTCTTTCGGCGATCACCGCCAGAAAATTTCCGTCCCGGACAATTTTATGGACTCCGGGCAAAGCCCAAACCGCTTCTTCATTCACTGAAATTAGTTTGGCCTGGTAATCAGGGGGCCGGACCACCCGGCCATAGACCATTTTAGGCAGCTCCAGATCATGGACAAAACGGGCTTGCCCGGTCACTTTAGACAGAAGGTCAAGCCGGGGAAGCGAATGTCCCCATATTCGATGCTCCTCTGGTGATTTAAGTTGCCCGAGCCCCATCACTTTGGCCTGAAATGGCTTCCCTCCGGACAGCTCCCAGTAGGAGGTTCGGTTTCCGGTGATCGGATCGATGATGGTTCCGTCGTTAACGGTAAGACGGTCAGGGGAGGTATTTAGTTTTTCACCGGCCGCTTCCAGCAGAAGCTGCCGGGCTTCGGACGCGGCATTGCGGACGGCGTTGCCGGAGGTTTCCATGGATAAACTGCTGGCGGTAACCCCTTCATTGGGGGATTGCTCGGTATCGGCGGTGATCACCCCTATGCGATCCAAAGAAAGATCCAATTCTTCGGCCCCGATCATGGCGATAGCGGTCTTGATATCCTGACCCAGTTCGGCCTTGCCGGTGAAGAGGGTGACCGTTTTGTCGGGGTTGATACGAATCCATGCGTCCAGGTCCGGGGTGTGCATGAGAGACCCGGCCAAGCCGTCGGCGGCCACCCTTTCCTCCTTTTCTACTGAACCCCCCTGGGTTTGGTTTACTCCCCCCCTGAAGGCAGGCGAAGGCCGGGGATGTCCGGATGCCCGTCTAATAGCCCCAAGTATTCGATCATAAACGCCGCAGCGGCAGAGATTGGAGGCGACGGCGTTCTTTATTTCAGCATCGGTGGGATCGGGATTGCGGTCCAGAAGGGACTTGGCAGCCAGGATCATGCCCGAGGTGCAGAAACCGCATTGAACGGCATGTTCCTCCATAAAGGCTTGTTGCAGGGGATGGAGATGTTCCGGGGTCCCCAGACCTTCCAGCGTGGTTATTTCATGACCCTGGGCCGAGCGGACGGTCATTCGGCAGGAAGGCACGGCCCGTCCGTCTATGAGGATGGTGCAGGCCCCGCATTGCTCCAGACCGCAGGCGAATTTGGCCGCTTTTAGACCCAGGTCATTACGCAAGACATAGAGGAGAGGCGTCTCCGGATCGAGGTAAAGCAGATGTACCTTCCCATTTACCTTCAATCGAATTTCCATTGCTTCCTTTCTCCAAAGGGTTTCAGAAACAATGCCTGCCGGCGGTTCTATTTTCTATGATTCAAGGGTTTTTAAAAAATCCTCAATGGCCCGGTTGACTTCCTCCGGCTTTTCAGCAAAGACCATGTGGGTGCCGCCGGGGATGACCACGGCCTTGGCTTTGGGCATTCGGGCCACCAGGTATTGGGAATACTTGGGCGGGGTCATTACATCCTCATCTCCGCATAGGGCCAAAACAGGGAGCTGGATCTGATTCAGTTGGGCCATGAGGTCGAATTGATCGCAGGCCCTCAAATCGTTCAAGGCCGCCATCGGACCGTTTTCTTCCATTCGCCGTTTCAGTATCGAGGCCAACTCAGGATCGATACGTTCATAGGCATTACCAAGGGGGGATTCCAAGGAGGGGTCTTTGACGACTTTCTCCAATCCTTCCAAAAACAGGGGATGGACCCGGAGACGGGCCCCGCTGCCCACAGTAACGATCCCGGCCAGGTCCTGGGGATATTTCAGACCGTACAGCAGGGCGATCCCCCCGCCCAGGGAGTGGCCCACCAGGACCACTTGACGATGACCTTTTTCCTGTATGAATTGTCTGAGCCATTCGACGTATCCGTCTATGGTCGGGATCAGTTTCCCTTGGGGGTGACCGGGAAGGTCCAGGGCGATGCTGTTTGAAAAGTGACGGCTTTGATAAAACCAGGATTCCTTGCTGCCGCCGGAACCGTGGATGAAGATGAGTTGCATGAGCTTGCCTCCGGTGATTTTGATTTTTTGTGGAAAGGATTGTTTTTATTCCCAGCGGACCTTGAGCGAATTCCGGGATACGGTTTTCAAGAATTTGAACTTGGGATACCCCATGATCATCGTATCAAAAACCTTATGTTGCGCTGGAAGGGCCAGGAGGTCCCTGAGCGGCGGATAATATTCGGCCGCCACTTCAAATATTCCAATATAGCAGGATTCCAGCCCCAGGGTGCGGGCGGTCAAGGCCATGGTCTGGGCGGCCAGGACGGCGTTGTCCTTGGGAGCGCTGGTGGGGGAAATCGAATGAAAAACCATGACCACCGGGGCCTGGTGAAAAATGGGGTCCCGGCCCGATTGTTTTTCCCGGGTCATCCGTTCACCGATACCCAGCGAACGCAGGGTCATCTGATAATCCGGGGTATTCTGTTGGCCTTCGGCCTCCAGCCGGGCTATTTTCCTTCGAACCTTTTCTCCGATCCAGAGGAAATAATCCACGGTCAGATCGGATAATTTTTTAATTTTTTCAGGGTCGCTGTAAACGATGATTTCCACATTCTGGACATTGCTCCCGGTGGGGGACCAGCGACCGGCCTCGATCAGGAGTTCCAGTTCTTTTCGGGGGATTGGTTTGTCTGTGAAGTGGCGGTGACTGCGCCGTTCTTTAAGGAATTCAACAAAGGTGTTTGTGTCAATATGGGCGGCTTTATGGATTTCGATAAAATCAGTTGCCGGCAGTTGCGAGTGGGTGATCGCCCCGGTGGGACACAAGGCGAGGCAATGACCGCAAAGGATGCAATTATCGGTATGGGAATCGGCGATAATTTCTCCTTCTTCCAAGCTGAAACACCTGGGACAGCGGGTGACGCAGATACCGCACCCCGTACATTTATCTTGGTCAATGGTCGTCCAGCTCATTTTTTCCCCCTTTAATAATCGACATCACCCGGAAATAGGGCATCAAAGGCCATCTCTTGACCCCTCGAATCCTTGGTTCCTTGAATTTATTTTTCATAATCCGATTGCTTCGGCCGCTTCCCGCAGGCCCATGATGACCTCCTGCACCAGGTCCTCCAAGTCCATTCCCAGCATCTGAAGCCCCTTTTCAATGACCTCGCGATTGACCCCGGCGGCGAAATTTTTCTGTTTCCATTTTTTTAAGACCGATTTGGCTTCCAGATCCAGGACGCTTTTCGAACGACGGACCAGGGCCGCGGCCGTAACCAATCCAGTCAGTTCATCAACGGTGTAAAGGGTCTTTTCCAGATCGGTCAACGGTTCCACGTCATTGCACAAACCCCAGCCGTGGGAAATGACAGCCCGGATCCATGCTTCCGGCCAGCCGGCTTCTTCTAAAATGGTTTTGGTCTTATGACAGTGTTCTTCCGGAAATCGTTCATAATCGAGGTCGTGAATCAGACCAATGAGACCCCAAGTCTCTTCATCAGCCCCTTTTTTTCTAGCCAGGTAGCGCATAACCGCTTCCACGGCTAAGGCGTGGTGGATCAAAGATTGGTTTTGATTGTATTGCCGGAGCAGGGCCAGGGTTTGTTCACGATTCGGTGCCGGTTGCATCATACGCCTTTTCTCTTCCGATCTGTTTTCTGTTTTCCCATTCCAGGGCTTTCACTTTAACCTATCCTTTTCCCTTTTTGGTCATTCCCAATTTTTCCGCCGCCCTGCGGGAGAGATCGATAATGATTCCTTAGGGATAATGGGGATAAGCGGCTGCCAGATGGTCCCGGCTATCGGTATCAATCCATTTCTGCGGTCCCGACACTTTTTCTCATTCGACCGATAAGGGGGAGAAGCGGCATAAGGAAAATTATGACTACCATAACGAATACGGCCAAACAGATGGGGCGGGTGAAAAAAATCAAACCGCTTCCCCCGGACATCAGCAGCGATTGTCGAAGTGATTGGTCCATCAATGGGCCCAGGACCATGGCCAGAATCAGGGAAGCCCCGTCATATTTAAATTTTTTCATCAGGTAACCCAGGACCCCGAAAAAAAGCATGAGCATGATTTCTGTCGTATTATTGTTCAGACTGAAGGCCCCGATCAGGCAAAAAAGAATGATAAGGGGGAAGAGTATCGGGTAGGGAATCCTGAGGATCCTGATCCATAACCCGATCAGGGGGAGATTCAGGATCAGGAGCATGAAATTTCCGATATACATGCTGGAAATGGTCCCCCAGAAAAGCTGAGGGTGGGAGGTGATTAATCTCGGTCCGGGAGGCATATTATAAATCATTAAAGCCCCCAATAAGATGGCCATGACGGCATTGGAAGGCAATCCAAGGGTGAAGAGAGGGATGTAGGCCCCGGCGGTGGCGGAGTTGTTGGCCGCTTCGGGTCCGGCCACTCCGGCAATTGCACCTTGGCCGAATTCCTCCGGATTCTTGGAGATTTTTTTCTCCACCCCGTAGCTGACAAAGGAGGAGATAACGGCTCCGCCGCCGGGCAGGATCCCCAGAAAAAAACCCAGGACAGATCCTCTGATCATGGGCCAGAAAGATTGTTTCCAATCCTTCAGTGACGGAAGGAGCCCCTTCAAAGGGGTTTTAAATATTTCCCGTTGACCGATTTTTTCTTCTACATTTATAAAAACTTCCGAAATACCGAAAAGCCCCATAACCAACGGGACCAGTCCCACCCCGTCCAATAAAACATCCAGACCGAAAGTGAACCTTGGCTGGGCGGTTATCAAATCCAGCCCGATGTTTCCGATGACCACTCCAATACAAGCCATCATCAGGGATTTCAACATGGAACCGCCGGCTAAAAAAGTGAGAACGGTCAGGCCGAGGACCATCAGGGCAAAGTACTCTGGAGGGCCGAATTTTAAAGCCACCTTAGCCAGGGGAGGGGCAAAAAAAGCCAGACCGATGACCCCCAGGGTGCCGGCAATGAAGGAGCCGAAAGCGGCAATGCCGAGGGCCGGGCCGGCCCGTCCTTTTTGGGCCATTTTATAACCATCCAGGCAAGTGACCACCGAGGCCGCCTCTCCGGGAATATTCACCAATATTGAGGTGATGGAGCCGCCGTACATGGCTCCATAATAAATCCCGGAAAGCATGATAATGGAAGAAACGGGAGGCACGTGAAAGGTGGCCGGAAGGAGCAGGGAAATGGCGGCCACCGGGCCGAGCCCGGGGAGGACCCCCACCAGAGTTCCGATAAGGACACCGAGGAAGCAGAATAAAAGGTTGAACGGTTGAAGCGCTACGCTGAATCCGAAAAAAATTGGATTAAGGATATCCATGGGCGAATTAAATCATCCCTTCCAGTACCCCTTTGGGAAGTTGGACTTTCAGCCAAACCTGGAAAAGCAGAAAAGCCCCGCTGGTTATTAAAAAAGCCAGAAGGAGGACTTTCCACCAGGAATACGAACCCTTAACTTTAAAGAGGAAGATTAAAAGTAAAAAAGTGCCGATTAAAAACCCCAAAGGTTTTAGTACCAGGGTATAAATGAATAATAAAATAAGAATATAAACGACCTTTTTCCAATCCAGACCTTTCCATAAGGCCTTCAGGTCGCTTTGTGGGCCCCGCTTTTTCCCGGAAGAAATAAAAAGAATAAGGGAGAGCAGGGAAAGCAGCGCCCCGGCAAAAAAGGTGATGAATCCGGCCCCGGGGGAAAGAAAATTGCCGAAATCATATTTGATGGAAAGCAGAGTGATGCCGATCCCGGCGGCCAACCAAAAAAGGCTTGAAATGCGATCGGAATTAAGCATGGGCTGTCGGACCTCTTGAAGGTATTCGGGAATTCTTATGCGTCCAAGGCTTCAGCATCTGGTCCTTGGGTGACACTTTGACTGCAACGTATAACCCCTAACCCGGGGACCGAGGAAAGGCCCCGGGTTATAGGTCTGGTCGGTTTTTAACATGAATTAAGCGGAAGAAAATCCATCGCCCAGTCTTATTATTTCTTATAGATGCCGATCCCGAGGTCCTTGAAAAGTTTCTGGTTGACTTCATAATCCTTTTTAATGATCTGCATCAGTTCAGGACCGTCTTTGATGTCAACAGGATAACTGAGGCTGTTGAGGAGCTTCTTAACTTCTTCCGTTGCCGCTGCCTGACGGAAGGCCTTGCTCAGGGCCGTGACGACTTCTTTGGGAGTGTTGGCCGGGGCATAAAGTACAATAATGGCCTGGACCGAAAAATCATACCCCTTCTCTTTCAATGTCGGAACCTTGGGATAAAAAGGCATGCGCTTATCGTTCCAACAGACTAAGAGTCTCATTTGGCCGGAATCCACCTGCTCTTTCCATTCCGGGGTTTGGGAGGTGGCTTCGACGTGACCGCCCATGACGGCGGCGACTGCCTGGGGGCTGGTGGCGAAGGGCACATGGGTCCATTTAATATTTTCTTTCATAGCCAGATATTCCATAGCCAGATGTTGGCCGGTCCCGACACCGGAAGTGCTATAGCGAATCTTTCCCGGATTGGCTTTGGCATAGGCAATGAATTCCTCAAAGGTCTTCCAGGGAGAATCGCTTTTTACCGCCAGACCGTACAGATAGTAGGAATAGCTCATGACCGGTATAAAATCCTTCAGGGGGTCCTGGGCATTATAAGGCACCGGCTGAAGATGAGGGATCCGGCCCAAGGTGGCGGAGCTGGTGTTGGCCAGGGTGTAACCGTCGGGTTTTTCTGCTTTGAGGCGGCCAAGGACCAGAGTGCCGCCGCCGCCGGTGATGTTGGAAACGACTACCGGCTGTTTTAAGGACTTAGAGACTATATCAGCGATAGCTCTCTGGCTGATATCCGTTCCCGATCCGGCGCCCCAACCCACCCAAAGGTTGATCGGTTTCGAGGGAAAGACCTCGGCTGAAGATAAACCCCAAAAACCCATTAAACTGATCAGGACCAATAAAACAATGGCAGATTTTCCTTTCATGATAACCTCCTGTTGGATGGACCTTGATATATGGCAGTGGAGTATAAGATGGAAAAGAATTGAGGTCAAGGGATAAAAATACAGCAAAGCCAAACGGCTTATCCGGCCCGGGGAAAAGAAAAAATTTCCTGTGGGGCGGGAAGTTTTTTCCCTTTTAGTCCGGGTCCGGTCGTTCAGATGATCGGTTCGGCAATAAGCCCTTTGGCAATAACTTATTAAAATAATTAACCGATAATCAATATTCCCCCCACGTCAACCGATCGGAAGCGAAAAAATATTGATTGAGACGTCCTGGCACATTTCTTGATTCAATGATTTGGGAAATCTGGCCAACTTTTTGATCAGGAGGAAATGGAAATGAATGTTGTCAGCGCCATCGCTTCAAACCTGATGGGGGAAAAAGCCGGTAAGGTGTTTAATTGGATTCAGAAAGAAATGGGGGGGGAAACCCCGAAAACTTCGGGAGAAGGTTCTTTCCTTTCCATCCTTAATCAGTTGGACAGTGACGGAGACGGTTCGATCCAACAAACGGAATACAAGTCCGGCCTGGAGCAATTTATCGATCTGTTTATTCAGGGTCGGGATACGGATGGGGACCAGGCTTTAAATGTCGATGAGGCCGGGATTGCCCCCGGTGCGTTTTCCCGTTTGGACACCGATGCGGATGCGTTGTTGGAAAAAGAAGAAATCGGTTCCGAAGCGGGTCGAATCCTTGAAGGGGTGGTTTCTCTTCTCGATATTGATGGCGACAAGGAATTGTCCCGGGAAGAACTGGCTATTTTTGAGCTGCTTTTAGGCGGCCTTCCTTCTCTGGATTCCAACACAGGATCCGATGTGGATACCGTTTTCACGCGCAACGGTTCCGGAGCCAATGAAAAGCTGGAATTGAATCTGGATACCCTGCCGGACCAAATGCGCAAGGCCGGGTTCCAGGGATCGGACAATGCCTTGTATTACGCCCTGGCCCATGTCTATCATTACGGGCCGGAGGCCGAAATGCCGGATGATGGGGCCGGTTCCCTTTCCGTTTTAAATACCCAAAGAGAAGCTATCTATAAATGGTTTGACGGCGAATTATCCAAGGCGGCCGAGATCCTGAAAAAGAATCCCCAGACGACCCTGACGGCCATAACCAATGACGGAAGAGATCGCTGCGGATTCAGACTCGGTCCGGCGATCATGGAAAAATTAAAGGAATTCGGAGGACGGGTTCAGTTAGGCACCGTCGTCCCGGAAAGTGATTATTAAAAGATTGTAGCACTTCAGTTATTTGAAAAAAGAGTTTAGATAAACCGCAGGATCCCGTTCAGCAAAAGGCCCGGATTCTCTCCGGTCTGATCTGCGCCGATTGCGGCGAGGCGGTCATGGAATCCAGGGTCCGCTGGTTAAAAGATCAGATTCTATGCATCCCCTGTTTTGAAGCGGCGGAAGGGAAAAAATCCTGATCTGCGCCCCCCATGGTTAATGGAGGGTTTGATGGGCAAATATCCAACAGCAGAGAACCCCCCGGAATTTTTCTGCTGTTCGAAATCCTTGAACTATTATAGGGCTTGACTTCCAATACCCACCTCTTTATAATTTTGCTCCAAGTCAAAGCGATTACCCTGGTTGGCCGTCACTATCAGGTTAAATAACTTTTCTCCAACCCGCCAGGGCCGAACCACTCACCGGAATCCTCTGCAGTAAACCTTAAAGCATAGCCAACGATATTACTACGGACAAAGCATTTGGAGGGAGAGGATCATGAATCATTGTTCCATCTTGAGGGGATTTCTGTTTGGTCTCGTTTTTCTTTCCTTGTCTTGGGTTCCATCGGCCTTCGGGCGCCTTTATCCCCCTTGCCCAAACATTACTTACCAGCTTACTAACCCGACCACCGTCCAATATTCGGTTGTCGACCCGGTAAGCGGTCAAACCAAGACGGAAACCTGGGTCCTATCTCAGGGCGACGAGCGTTTTATTGAATCGGTGCAGGCCGACCAGGGACTCCTGACCTGGATAGCCCGTTATAAAAATACCGCCGACGCCTTCTATACCTACGATGTCCATTATCGCATTTATGACCCCGGCCGGGGTATGTGGAAAGCCGGTAACTGGGGGGTGTTCGCCGGTTACAACTCTGAGGTTTCCCAACTTAAGGTAAAAGACGGGGTGGTGGCCTGGAAGGCCCATCGCCGGATAAGCCCGGCCTCCACCAGCGATATGAAATACTATGTCTGTTATGCCGCTTATGATCCGGCCTACGGGTCCTGGGTTTTTGGGTATAATAATTGGCAAATTTCTTATAATTCCCCCCATAGCCCCGAGAATCTCCGGGTCCAGGACGGGGTGGTAGCCTGGCCCATGAACCCCGTAGATGAGAAAGTTTGGGTATTTTGGACCCTGTATGATTTTGAGGTTCATCGCTGGGTGGGGGATGAATGGGATGTCTATTGGGATTCTTATGAATTCGACTGGGTGTATATTGAAAACGCCACCGTCCACTTTCATTATGGCAACTGGTATTGGTCCACGGATCACTATAGCGGCTATGACCAGGCTAACCACAAATGGAAGTTTGATTCAACGGCAACGGAACCCTGGGCCTATTTTACTGCCCAACCCAACCCCACCTGTGTGCCGTCCTGGGTTTGCCTCTGGGACTTGTCTCTGGCCATGAACAACCGGACCGGGACTACCTGGAACTTTGGTGATGGGGGTACCAGCACGGGCAACAGCCCGGTCCATCAATATACAACTTCGGGGAATTATTATCCCTTGCTTTCGATAACCACAACGCAAATGATGTATTGGCACACCGGCTTTTTGGAGGTCAGAAACTGTCCCCCCAGCGGAAACATCCAAATCAACGGGGGGGACGCTTATACCAATTCCAGATATGCTGTCCTTTCCCTCCAGGCCTCTGCCGGGACGACCCAGATGCGCTTCCGCAACCCCATGGATAATCCTTTCATGAACGGTGATGAATGGCTGGCCTGGGAATCCTTTTCCTCCAGCCGTATTTGGTATCTCATCAGCTTTTTCGAATTAAGATGTGGTGGCACCTTTTCCGTCACGGTCCAATACCGGGATGCCGCCAACAACCTGTCCCCGGAATATGAAGACACCATTATTTTGGACTACTGCCCCCCCAGCGGGTCGGTGTCCCTCAACGGCGGAAACCCCACCACCTGCAATCCCCGGGTGACGGCAACCTGGTCGGCCAGTGACGATTATGGTGACGGAGTGTCTAAAATGCGATGGGTGGCCTTCAATAAAGAGGATGCTTTTATTCTATGGACCCAATGGCAGGATTACCAGCCTACCACCATGACTATCCCTTTCAGCTCCACCCTCGGCCATAAAACCGCCCTGGTGGAATTTATGGACTTCGCCGGAAACATATCCCAGGTGCAGGGTACGATTGAACTGGAGACGAAATGTAAAACCCTTCCTTTCCTGATGCTGCTTTTAGGGGATTGAAAGGGAATAGGATTTCCATTTGGAATTCCGGATGATTCTACTGAGGTGATTTATCTAAGTCAAAGGAAACGATCGGAATGATTTTCGATAACTGGGAGGAAAAAGCTTGACAGGCAGGATTTAAGTGAATAAATTATTTTGAAAATTGCGGCATGAAGCCGCAGGGTTAATTGAAAGAGTATTTTGCCCATAAGCCATGAAGGCTTAACCCTTAACAACGGGGAGCCCTGCATGGCTTTTTTATTGTCATTTATTACGAAATCCGCAATACACCATCCGCAAATAAAATGAGTCATCTCGAAAAACCGGACCATCCTGATGTGGTTATTTCCCAAAGGGGAAAGGGAACGCCTCTCCTGGACCTCTATCAAGCCTCGAACAAAAGGAAGTTTTCTTTTTTCGGCCTGCTTTTTCTGCTTCTTCTGGCTCTGGTCATTTATGCCATTGTGGTGGGATCTTATGATTTGTCGATTCCAAAGATCCTGAAGGCCCTGCTGGGAATGGAAGCAGGGGCAGGACAGATCGTGGTCTGGAATATCCGCATGCCGCGCATTACCTCGGCCATTATTAATGGCTGTGGGCTGGCTTTGGCCGGGGTGGCCATGCAGAGTCTGCTGAAGAACCCTTTAGCCTCGCCTTTTACCCTGGGCGTCAGTCAAGGGGCGGCTTTCGGTGCGGCCTTCGCTATTGTTTTTTTAGGTGCCGGAAGGCTGTCCAGCAGCGCTTTAAGGACAACGGCATCAGCCAACTTCATGTTGGATAAGATCTATTGGGTAACCTTTTTTGCCTTTCTGGGGGCTATGACCTCCACGGTGGTTATTTTACTCCTGGCCAGATTGAAAAAATTTTCTCCCGAGGCGGTAATTTTGGCTGGGGTGGCCCTGTCTTCCCTGTTTACCTCCGGAACCATCCTGGTCCAATATTTCGCTTCGGAAGTGGAGATCGCTTCGGTTGTTTTCTGGACCTTCGGCGATGTCGCCCGTTCCAACTGGAAGGAAATTGGAATCCTGGCCCTCTGTACGATCCCGGTCATCTTCTATTTTGTGTTTCATCGCTGGAACCTCAATGCCCTGTCCGCCGGGGAAGATGCGGCCCGGTCCCTGGGGGTCGAGGTCGATCGCTTCCGCCTTTGGGGTATGCTTTTGGCTTCGTTGGTGGCGGCCCTGGCCACAGCCTTCCACGGCGTGATTGCTTTCCTTGGTTTATTGGCTCCACATATCGGGCGTCGTTTGGTCGGAGCCGATCATCGTTTTCTGGTTCCCTATTCCTGCCTTATCGGTTCCCTTGTACTGCTTCTGGCGGACACGGCCGGACGACTGCTGGTCGGGTCCGGAACCCTGCCGGTCGGGGTCCTGACTTCCTTCATGGGAGCGCCCTTGTTTCTGTACCTTTTAATCAAAGGGTTAAATCGATGAATTTGAAAGTCGGGGGATTAGCCTTTTCCTATAACGGCCGCCCGGTTCTGAAGGGCGTCGAATTCGAACTCAAGCGGGGGGAGATATTAGGGGTCCTGGGGGTCAACGGGGCGGGGAAAACCACCTTGCTCAAATGTCTGAACCGGATTCTGAAACCGCAGAGCGGGACGGTGCTGCTGGACCAAAAGAATGTAAGGCGCATGAACCGGAGGGAGATCGCCACCCACTTCGCCTATGTGCCTCAGAAATACGGGGAAGAACCTTTAACGGTCTTTGATACCATCCTGCTGGGCCGCAAACCCTATATTAAATGGGAGGCCACCCACGATGATCTGCATATCGTTGAGGCCATCCTCTACCGTTTGCATATCGAGCATCTGGCCCTTCGGCCTACCAATCAGTTAAGCGGTGGGGAAATGCAAAAGGTCATTATAGGCCGGGCCCTGGCCCAGGAACCTGAAGTGCTCCTTCTGGACGAACCGACCAGCAATTTGGATATGAAAAACCAAATCCAGGTTATGCAGTTGGTAACTGTGGCCGTCCGAGAACATGATATGGCCGCCATTATCTCCATGCACGACATCAATCTGGCCTTTCGTTTCGTGGATTGTTTGCTGATGCTCAAAGAAGGGCGGGTACACTGGTTCGGTTCAAAAAAAGAAATCTCCGCCTCGGAAATCGAGGCGGTTTACGGTCTGAAAGTGGTCCTGAACGAGGTGGGACCTTATCGCATAGTGATCCCTCTGGGAGAATAGACGGAAAAGGAGAAGGTGGTGAAACTCTTTAAATATTTGGCAGCTCAGGTTTTCCTCTTGCTTTTTGCCCTGTCGGCAACCGTTCAGGTCTGCCGGGCCGCCGAATGGATCAGGATTACGGATTTAGTAGGCCGGTCGGTGTCGGTGCCCCAAAATCCGGTCCGGATCATCGGGTTGGGCCCGGGAACCCTTCGTTTAATTATTTACCTGGAAGGCAAAAACAAGGTGGTCGGGGTGGAGGATATTGAAAAACAGTTCCCTGCCACTCGACCTTACTGGATCGCCCACAGTGATCTGGGACGGCTTCCTTCCATAGGGCCGGGAGGGCCAGCCTCCATCGGTAAAGAACCGGATCTGGAAAAAATTCTGGCCTTGAAACCGGACCTGATTTTTATTTCCTACATGGAGCGGGAAAAGGCCGAAGCCTTGCAGAAAAAGATCGGCATACCGGTCTGCGTCTTAACCTATGGACAGTTCGCCAACTTCGATGAAAGGGTGTATGATTCCCTTCGTCTTTGCGGTAGGATACTTAATAAAACCGAACGGGCCGAGGCGGTCATTCGTTTCATTGAACAGGAGCGAAAAGAACTGCTGAAAAGAGTGGAGGGATTTCCTGAGAATCAAAAACCCCTGGTCTATGTGGGAGGCATTGGATTTCGCGGCACCCAGGGCCTGGAAAGCACCGAAACCGCTTATGCCCCTGTTGAGTGGGTCAAAGCCGTCCAGGCCGCTAAAAAGGCCGGATTGAAAGGCCATCAGTTCGTAGATCGTGAGAAACTGCTGGCCTGGAACCCCGAGATCATCTTTTTAGACAGCGGGGGGATTGAAAATATCCGACAGGATTTCCTGAAAAAACCCTCTTTTTATCAGGGCTTAACAGCCTTTAAAAACAAAAAAGTTTTTCTCCTTTATGCCTTTAACTGGTATGTAACCAACATCGAAACGGTTATTATCGATGCCTTTGCCGTGGGAAAGACCTTGTATCCCGATCGCTTCCGGGACATTAGGCTGGACAAAAAAGCGGATGAAATCTATACTTTTTTTCTGGGACGTCCCCTTTTCAGGGAAATGGAAAAACACCAGGGAAAGTTGCTGGGGGTACCGGAGTATCTTCAATAATTTCCTTTAGGTAAACCCCCGGCTCTGCCGGGGGACTCCCAGAGTTTGACAATTCCGGGAAAATGAGAAAGCCTCCAACTTGTGAACCGCTCAAGTTTACAAAGAAGGAGGCTTTCTATGAA
>JBFMBU010000256.1:1186-16810 GCA_040755035.1 Thermodesulfobacteriota bacterium | reverse complement strand
TGGAACACTTAGAACCCTTTACCAAAGGGGTTTTTGATTCCCGGGACCTGATGTATTACGTCAATTTTTCCGCTTTCTTTGTTTTTTTAACACTCCGATACCTGGATTCCAGGAAGATCAGAGGATGATTCTATTTCGGATTGCGGATTGCGGATTGACGAATGGGGAATGTGGAAAATCAAAGCTAAAAAGGTTAGTAGGGGCTGACGCCGAACAACGAACGACGAGATACGAGATACGAAAAAAATTATGTTCTCAGTGAATAAAAACAAATGGAAGGAAGGGTCGCTATTAACCCTCCTGGTCCTGATTTTTATCGCCATACTTACCGGAGTAGCCCTGATCGTCCATCGCTTTCCGCTGCGCTGGGACCTGACCGAAGGAAACCGTCATTCCCTTTCCGCTCAATCCCTACAGATCGTGAAAAATATTAAGGAGGATGTCCGGATCCGGGCCTTTTTTCAGGAAGGCAATCCTGATAAAAAAAACGCCCAGGCCCTTCTAAATACCTACGCCTATGCCAATCCCCGTATCCGTTTTCAGTTCATCGACCCGGACCGTCAGCCGGCCCTGGCCCGTCAGTACGGCGTTCGTAATTACGGGGCCTTGATCCTGGAATCCGGAGGGCGGACCAGAAATGTTCCTTCAGCCGAGGAGGAGGAGATCAGCGGCGGACTACTGCGCTTGATGCAGAGCAAAGCCAAAAGAATCCTTTTTCTGACCGGCCACGGTGAAAAAGGCCTCCAGGACACGGAAAAGAGCGGGTATTCACTGGCTCGAAGCCTTTTGGAGAAGGAAAATTACCGGGTGGAGGAAATCAGTTTGATGGCCGGGCAGGGAGTCCCGGAAGGGAGCGACTGCCTCATTATCGCCGGTCCCAAGAAACCCCTTTTCCCGCAGGAGATTGAAGACCTGAAAAAATTCATTGCCGCCGGGGGCCGGGTGATCCTGTTGCTGGAACCCTTTCAGGACAACGGGCTTAAGGATTGGCTGTCTACGATGGGTGTGACCTTACATCAGGATATTCTGATCGACAAGGTCAGCCGTATCTTCGGCGGCGATTTTTTGATCCCCATGGCCGGATCATACGGCCGCCATCCCATAACCGAAAAATTCAACGTGCCCACCTTTTTCCCTACGGCCCGGTCTCTGCAACTGGCCTCTTCCCCTACCCCGGGGTTTACACCCGAAGTCCTGATCCGGTCTTCTTCGGAGAGTTGGGCCGAGTTCGACAAAAGCAGACTGGATAAAGGGGAGGCCTCCTTTGAGCCGACCAAAGACCGCCGAGGCCCCCTTAATTTATCGGTATTGATCACCTTGGCCGGGTCGGGAAAAACGTCCCCAGAACCGCCGAGTGAAAAAAATACACCAACCCTGACCAAAGGCCGCCTGGTCGTCTTCGGAGATTCGGACTTCGCTTCCAACGGCTATTTCAACCTTTCGGGAAACGGGGACCTTTTCTTAAATACCATCAACCACCTCACCGAAGAACAACAGCTCATTTCCATACGGCCGGCCAAATCACCGGTCAAACCCCTGTCCTTGAGCGCCGGCCAGGCCCAGGCCTTATTTTTAATCCCCCTGGTCCTGCTGCCATTGGTGGTGATTGGGGCTGGTGTGGCGGTCTGGCGGTCAAGGAGAAAGGCCCGGTGAACTCCAGAAAGTTTCTTATTTATTCAACCGTCCTCATCCTGATTGCCGGGACCTGGGGTCTCCTTCAATTCTTCGCCCCCCGGTCGCAGGAAGAAGAAAAAAAACAACTTCTTTTCCGGGACCTGACCCAAGACAAGATTGAGGAAATTCAACTGCAAAGAGCCGGGGAGACCATACGTTTGAAAAAGGACCGGGAATGGCAAATCCTCCAGCCCCTACGGACCAAAGCGGAGGGCTCGGTGGTGGACAGTCTGATACGGACCTTGACCCAATTAAAGGCCGAACGCCGATATTCCGAAAAACAGCTTGAGGGACCGGAATTCGGCCTCGTTCCCCCCAGACTGAGGGTCTCCTTTTTAGCCCGGGGGAAATGGTCCGAGCTCCAAGCGGGAAACAAGACCGTAGTAGGGAACGACTATTATGTAAGGGTTTCAAACAGCCCGGAACTGGCGTTGATTTCAGCCCCTTCCGTACAGGATCTGGATCGGAGTCTTTTCGACCTCCGGGATAAAAGGGTATTTTCTCTGACGTTGCAACAGGTCAAAGGGCTGGAAATCCTGGCCCCGGGGAACCTCTTCCTATTGGAAAAAACCCCTGAGGGCTGGAGACAAAAGGATGGAGGAAGGACCAAACTGGATCCGGGCAAAGTAGAATCCTTTCTGAATGAATGGCTCTCCCTCCAGGCCAAAGGATTTGCCGGTACCGGGATCGAGAAACCCGAGTGGGGGTTAATAGACCCCTCCTATAAAATCCGATTGCTTACCGGAGATAAAACCACACGGGAGGAGGTCCTCTCCCTGGGGAAAGAAGCGAAAGAAAAAGGTCTCAGCGCAAAAAGTACCTTGCAGAATGAAATCGTTTTTTTACCATCGGATATTTTAAAAAAAATCCCGCAAAGCCTGGAGGATTGGAAAACGGCCCAGCCCGCCCCTCCGGAAAAGAAAGGTTCCTAATGGCAGCCCCCATGACCTGTCTGAAAAAGAGAGATCTGCTTCATAATCCCAATGCCTCAGCCGAAGAACTCAAACGCCTTGGGAAAGAATATCTGGAAGATGGGCGCGCGGTGGATGCCTTGGATTTTTTTGAAAAAGCGGGGGACAGGGAAGGCATAACCCGTATCCGGGATGTAAGCCTGGAACAGGGGGATACCTTTCTGCTGCAGCAGACCGCCAAACTTCTGCAAGAGCCCCTTTCGGAAAAGGCCTGGAGAACAGCCGGAGAAAAGGCCCTGGGAGAAGGACGTTTTCGACAAGCCCTGACCGCTTTCCAGGCCCTGGGGGATGAACAAAAAATTGAGGAGATCCAAGCCCAGCTCGGGGCTTAATTTCAATGCCTAACAACAATAAAAAAAAAGATTATTATGAGGTCCTGGGGGTATCCCGCCAGGCCGATGAAGAGGAAATAAAGAAAGCCTACCGAAAAATGGCTCTCCAGTACCACCCGGACCGCAACCCGGGGGACAAGGAAGCCGAAGAACGCTTCAAGGAAGCGGCAGAGGCTTATGAAGTTCTGCACGATCCCCAAAAACGGGACCTCTATGACCGCTATGGCCATGAGGGGTTGCAGAGCAGCGGTTTCAGGGGCTTCGGCGGTTTTGAAGATATCTTCTCCAGTTTTGGAGACATCTTCGAAGATTTTTTCGGGTTCGGGCGGAGAAGCCGGGGAGGAGGCTCCCAGGCCAGGGAAGGGGCTGACCTCCGTTATGACCTTTCCATTTCCTTCATGGATGCGGCCAAGGGCAAGGAAATGGAATTGAAAATCCCCCGCTTGGAGACCTGCTCCGAATGCGGGGGGAACGGTCTTAAGCCCGGGACCCAACCCGAATACTGTCCCACCTGCGGCGGCCGGGGGCAGGTGGTCCAGGCCCAAGGGTTTTTTCGCATCAGCACCCCCTGCCCCAGATGCCATGGACAGGGCCGCATCATCACCCATCCCTGTGCTTCCTGCCATGGCCAAGGACGGGTGGAAGAGACCAAAACCCTTTCCATAAAAATCCCCGCCGGCATCTCCAACGGATCCCGACTGCGTTTCAGAGGGCAGGGTGAGGGAGGCGTCAACGGAGGTCCTGCGGGGGATTTGTATGTTATCGTCTATGTCGAAGAACATGATTTCTTCCGCCGTGAAGGGGACCATGTCTTCTGTTCCATCCCCATCTCCATGATCCAGGCGGCCCTGGGTGCGGAAATTGAAGTGCCTACGCTAAATGATCCTAAAAAAGTAACCATTCCCAAAGGGATCCAGAACGGTCAGACCCTGCGCCTGAAAGGGGAAGGATTCCCTCACCTCCGTGGTTCGGGGAAGGGGGACCAGGTCATTGAGATATCGGTCAAAATTCCCACCCATCTTAATCGAAAACAGGAAGAATTGCTGCGGGAATTCGAGGAACTCGAATCTAAAAAAAGCGGCTCCAAGCTCTTCAAACTATTCTCTTAGTCTTGGGCAAAAAGACAAACCTGATAAGGGACTCCTTTTCAGTAAAGGAAGGCTGGGGGATGTTTTTTTTTCAGGGAGTTGAATGCACGGTAAATTTGTTCTTTTCGAAACAGGCCGAAAATTGTGGGATTTCCATTTTTAGCACTACCGTGAAATCAGGTGGTTGCCTAAAGAACAAATTTACCCTGGAGTTGAATGATCTGTCACTTGACAAAAAGGTAAGGCTTGGGATAAATTAGTTTTTTTTCAGAATTAATCAGAGGATTAGACAGGATGGATTGGGAAGCGGTCATTGGTTTGGAAATCCATGCCCAGTTATTGACGGAAAGTAAAATTTTTTGCGGCTGTTCCACCCGCTTCGGAGCCGATCCGAATACCCACACCTGTCCGGTCTGTCTGGGATTACCCGGCGCCCTTCCGGTCCTGAACAAGAAAGTGGTTGAATACACCATACGTATGGGCCTGGCCACCCATTGTACCATTGCCCCTGTAAGCGTTTCGGCCCGTAAAAATTATTTCTACCCTGACCTGCCCAAAGGTTATCAGATCTCCCAGTTCGAACTCCCCCTGGCCGAGAAAGGATGGATTGATATCGAAGTAGAGGGGCAGGTAAAACGAATAGGCATCACGCGGATACATATTGAGGAGGATGCCGGCAAACTGGTCCATGACGAAGCCAGGCCGGTCAGCTATGTGGATTTCAACCGCACCGGGGTGCCTTTAATGGAAATCGTCAGTGAACCGGATCTTCGCACCCCTGAGGAAGCCGGTGATTACCTGCGGCGGCTGCGCGAAATCATGCGCTATCTGGAAATATGCGACGGCAATATGGAGGAAGGCAGTTTCCGTTGTGATGCCAATATCTCCCTCCGGCCTAAGGGCAGCGCCGGATTCGGCACCAAAGCAGAATTGAAGAACATGAATTCCTTCAAGCATGTGGAAAAAGCCTTGGAATTCGAAATCCGCAGGCAGCGGGCCATCCTGGACGACAGGGGAACGGTGGAGCAGGAGACCCGTCTCTGGGATGCGGCCCGGGGCTTGACCCTGTCCATGCGCGGCAAAGAGGAGGCTCATGATTATCGCTACTTCCCTGACCCCGATCTGGTGCCGATAGAGATCTCCCCGGAATGGATCACAGCGGTGGGCGAATCCCTGCCGGAACTGCCCGAGGCTAAAAGGCAACGCTTTATCAGCCAATACGGACTGCCCGAACACGATGCCCAGGTCCTGACCGCCTCCAAAGCCCTGGCCAATTATTTTGAGGCCTGCGTCCTCCTTTTTAACCAACCCAAAACCGTCAGCAACTGGATTATGGTGGAAATGGTCAGGGAATTGCGGAGAGCGGAAAAGGAAATCGAGCAATGTCCGGTTTCCTCGGAAAATTTAGCGGCCTTATTAAAATTGATAGAAGAAGGCCTGATCAGCGGAAAGATCGGCAAGACCGTCTTCGAAGAAATGTTTGAGACCGGAAAGGCGCCAAAAACCATCGTTGAGCAAAAAGGTCTGGTCCAGATGACCGACAGCGCTCAAATTTCCGCAGTGGTGGACGAGGTCTTGGAAGGAAACCAGGACAAGATCATTGCTTACCGGGAAGGGAAAAGCAAGCTTTTCGGCTTTTTTGTGGGTGAAGTGATGAAGAGGACCCAGGGCAAGGCCAATCCGAAGAGGGTTAATGAGATATTAAAGCAAAAATTGGACAGATCCGAGTAAGGCGAACTTATCGTTCGGCGTTAGGTGAAAGGCTTATTCATGGTTCGTAGTCACCAAACCTTTTGCTTGAACCCTCGGCCTCTTGAATCCTTGAAGGATAGTTATGGTCAAAACCATTGAATGGAAAAAGAACCAGGTGATCATGATCGATCAACGGAAATTACCGTCGGTGGAGACCTATGTGGTCTGCCCGGGTTACCACCAGGTGATTAAGGCCATCCGCTCCATGGTCATCCGCGGAGCCCCGGCCATCGGCATTGCCGGGGCCATGGGGGCTGCATTGGGAGCCATATCCCTGCGAACCGGCAAGGTGGAGGTGTTCCGCCGGCAGTTTAATAAAATCTGTCAGGAGATCCAGCAGGCCAGACCCACCGCTGTCAATCTTTCCTGGGCCTTGGAACGGATGCGGCAGCGGCTGGACCAGGGTTCCCATCTTACCGTCGGTCCCCTGAAAAAAGACCTGATACAAGAGGCCCGACGGATGCTCGAGGAAGATGTGACCGTCAATAGGCGGCTAGGACATCAGGGACAAAAAGTAATAAAAAACGGGGCCACCATCCTCACTCACTGCAATGCCGGGGCCCTGGCCACCGGCGGATACGGCACGGCCTTGGGGGTGATCCGGGCGGCGAAAGAGGCCGGCAAACAAATCAGAGTCGTGGCCGATGAAACTCGTCCCTTTCTCCAGGGGGCCAGACTGACTGCCTGGGAACTGCAGAAAGATCATATCCCGGTAACCCTGATCACCGACAGCATGGCCGGCCATTTTATGAAAGAGGGGCTGATCGATATGGTTCTGGTCGGGGCCGACCGGATCGCCGCCAACGGGGATACGGCCAACAAGATCGGGACCTACTCACTGGCGGTTTTGGCTAAAGAACACCGCCTGCCTTTTTATGTGGCCGCCCCCTGTTCCACTATCGATCACCGGTCGGCTACCGGCCAGGACATCCCCATCGAAGAACGGGCGGCCGAGGAAGTCACCCATGTGGGCGGTAAGTGGATGGCAGCAAAAGGAGTCAGGGTTTTCAATCCGGCCTTCGACGTCACTCCCCACACCTATATTTCCGGGATTATCACGGAAAAGGGGATTTTGAAACCCCCATTCCGGCAGACCTTAAAAAAGGGCCGGGCTATAAAAGGACCTGGGCAGTAAACACCGCTTGGTTCAAAACCGTTCCCCTTCCTAAACCCGCCGGTGAGGGAAAAGAATGATCGCCGTTTAGGATTGAGCGAAAAAAGGAGAAGGGCTTTCCAGTATGGGCATAACTGCGATGGATGTTCAGGAAATGGTCAAGGCCGTTCGGACCTTTCCCAACTTCAAGATCCTGGTGGTCGGCGATATCATGATGGATGAGTTTTTATGGGGCGAGGTTTCCCGTATCTCTCCCGAGGCCCCGGTCCCCATCGTTAAAGTGGAAAAAGAGACTTTTCTCTTAGGTGGGGCGGCTAATGTGGTCAACAACCTCCTGGGACTCAAAGGCCAGGCCCTATTGGCCGGAGTCATCGGCCCCGATGGGATGGGTCGTAGGTTCGTCCGCCAACTCCAGGGATTGGGGACGGCCACCTCCGGGATCGTCATCGAGGAAGACCGTCCGACCGCCATCAAAACCCGGGTCATCGCCCACAACCAGCAGGTGGTCAGGGTAGATCGGGAAAAGTCCGCCCCGATTCTGTCCAAAACCTTAAAAAAGTTGCTCCAGATCATCAAAAAACAGGTCCCCCATATCCAGGGAATCATTGTCTCCGATTACGGCAAAGGGGTAGTGTCTCAGGAACTGATTCTGGGTTTAAAACAAATCATCGGGGGTAAACGGATCCCCATTGTGGTGGACCCCAAACCTCACAACCTCCATTGCTATGACCGGGTCACCCTCATCACCCCCAACCATTTGGAAGCGGAAGCCGCGGTGGGCAAAAAAATTGAATCGGAGGAAGACCTCCTCTGGGCCGGAAGACAGCTCAGGAAAAAGACCCGTTGCCAATCGGTTTTGATCACCCGGGGCAAGGAAGGCATGACCCTGTTCTTAAAAAACAAAGTGGAGCATATCCCCACTGTGGCCAAAAAAGTCTTTGATGTTACAGGGGCCGGGGATACGGTCATCGCCACCCTGATGCTGGCCCTGACCGCGGGCATGCCCATGATCCGGGCCTGCCAGACCGCTAATTACGCCGCTGGCATCGTTGTCGGAGAAGTAGGCACCGCCTCGGTTCAGGCCGAGGAACTGATTAAAGTTCTCAAGGAAGCAGGAAAAATCGCCGAAAGTAAAAAATAGGTCTTATAAGTCAAATAGGTCCTATTGTTCAAGGGCAACCAATGGCCAATTTCCTCGTAACCGGCGGAGCCGGATTCATCGGTTCCCATATCGCTGAAACCCTGCTCAAGGCCGGACACCGGGTGCGCATCCTGGATAATTTTTCCAGCGGCCGGAAGGAGAATATTCTTCTTCTACGGAAAATCGCCCCCGGAATGTTGAAAGTTGTCCCCGGAGATATTCGCGACCAGCGGACCTGTGCCCGGGCCGTTTCCGGAATGGATTTTATTTTCCACCAGGCGGCCCAGATATCGGTCCCGGCCTCAATGAACGATCCGGAAACCACCCAGGAAGTGAACATCAAAGGGACCTTGAACCTGTTGCTGGCCGGGAAAAAGGCTGGCATCCGTCGGCTGGTTCTGGCCAGTTCCACGGCTGTTTACGGGGACAACCTCATAGAAAAAGAGGCTAAAAAACCCAAAACGGAAACCCTGGCCCCCAATCCCCTTTCCCCCTATGCCTTGAGCAAACTGGTGGGGGAATATTACTGCCGCCTTTTTTCCAGGACCTATGGGGTATCGGCTGTGGCCTTGCGTTATTTCAATGTCTTCGGACCGAGACAGGACCCGGGATCGGAATATGCGGCTGTTATTCCCAAATTCATAGTACGACTTCTACGGAACCAAGCTCCGGTAATTTATGGGGACGGGCGCCAGTCCAGGGATTTTGTCTTTGTCGGGGATGTAGTCCGGGCCAATCTCCTAGCTTGCCGGCGCCAGGGCATTGAAGGGGAGGTCTTTAATATCGCTTCCGGACGGTCCTATAATCTTTTGCAGCTCCTGGGTCAGCTAAAAAAAATTTTACGGTCCGATCAAAACCCGGTCTTTGAACCGGCCAGAGCAGGAGATATCCGCTATTCCTCGGCCGATGTTCAAAAAACGCGGACCCTATTGGGATATGAGGCTAAAATCCCCTTTTCTCAAGGCCTGCTACGGACGATCGAGGCCATGAAAAGGACCGGTAATTTGGGATAAGGAGGTTAATGTCAACGTGAATATTTGTGTCATCGGTGTCGGTTATGTGGGGCTGGTCACCGGGGCCTGTTTTGCCGAGTTCGGGATTCGGGTTACCTGTGTGGACAATGACCAGGGAAAAATCAACCGCCTTAAACAGGGCAAGATCCCCATCTATGAACCCGGGTTGGAAGAGATGGTGGCCAAGAACGTCAAGGAAAACCGTCTGACCTTCACCGACAATCTGGAAGAAGGGGTCAAGCATTCTTTGGTCATCTTCATCGCCGTGGGAACCCCCCCGGACAACCGGGGGAAAGCGGACCTGCGCTATGTCAAAGAGGTGGCCCAAGCCGTAGGCCGGACCATGGACGGATACAAATTGATCGTTACCAAAAGCACCGTACCGGTGGGGACCGGTAAAATCATCCATGAGATCATCCGTCGCAATCAAAAGGAGAAACTGCCTTTTGATATCGTCTCCAATCCCGAATTTTTAAGGGAAGGTTCGGCCATTGAGGATTTTCTGAGACCCAACCGGGTGGTCATCGGGGCGGAAAGCGATCAAGCTATGGCCATTATGAAGGACCTCTATTCCCCGCTCTACCTCATTGAAACCCCTTTCATCATCACCACGGTGGAAACGGCGGAAATGATCAAATATGCCTCCAACGCTTTTCTGGCCACCAAGATCTCCTTTATCAACGAAATGGCCAATCTCTGTGAAAAGGTAGGGGCTGATGTCCACCAGGTGGCCAAGGGCATGGGGCTGGACCAGCGCATCGGTTCGAAATTTTTACATCCCGGCCCGGGCTACGGCGGATCTTGTTTTCCCAAAGACACCTTGGCCCTGGCCCAATTGGCCGAATCCTTGGGCTACGATTTCGAAATCGTCAAATCGGTTATTCGGGTTAATGACCGGCAAAAGAAAAGGATGGTGGATAAAATCCTTAAGGCGGTGGGGCCGGTAAAGGGAAAGACTCTGGGAGTCCTGGGCATCACCTTCAAACCCAATACCGATGACATCCGGGAGGCCCCGGCCCTTTATATCATCAAAAAACTGGAGTCCCTGGGGGCCAAAATCAGGGCCTATGATCCGGCCGGCATGGAGGAAGGACGCAAAATCCTGAAGAAGGTCCTCTTCCAGGAAAACCTCTATGATGTCGGCAAAGGGGCCAGTGCCCTGATCCTGGCTACGGAATGGAACCCCTTTCGCACCATTGACTGGAACAAGATGAAGTCCCTCTTGAAACAACCGCTGGTCATCGATTTAAAGAATATGTATGAGCCGGAGCGCATGAAACAACTGGGAATCAAATACACCTGTGTAGGCAGACCTTCCCTTGAGTAGACCTAAGGAACCTTTTCCGGCCAAGTTGATGGTCGGACTGATCTATAAAGAGAAGGATGAGGCCTGTTCCGGCTGGAAGGCCATGGAAAAGAAATGGGGGGCGATAGAGATACTTTCCAAAGTAAGGCCTTTTACCTATACCCGGTATTATGAACAAGAGATGGGCCAACCCCTCTTCCGCCGCTGGGCCTTCTTCGAGGATCTGGTGCCTCAAGACCGTTTGGCCGACATTAAAAAAGAGGCCCTGGAACTTGAGGAACCATGGCAGCACCAGGGAAAACGTTGCTTAAACATCGATCCGGGACTGATCACCGCCGAGCGCCTCGTCTTGTCCACCGGGAAAAATTACAGTCACCGGATTTACTTGGGTCAAGGGATCTTTGGGGATTTGACCCTGATCTTCCACCAGGGCAGTTTCCAACCCCTGCCCTGGACCTATCCGGATTATAAGGATGAAGAGGCCATCGGGTTGTTCAACCGTATCAGAGAAAAATATCTGAGAGAAATTTCGGAGGGCCAATTCCAGAGTGTGGAGTAAATAAATAACCTCATCACCGAAAATTTGGAGAATAATTAAAAAATATGATTAAAAGCATGACCGGATTTGCCCAGACGGTGTCATCCGACGATCAGGTGCAACTTACCGTTTCCGTCCGTACCTATAACAACCGCTTCTTGGATACCAATCTGCGCTTGAATACTCTCCTCTATCCCCTGGAAGACCGCGTCAAATCCTATATTGCCTCCCGGGTTTCCAGGGGCCGTGTGGATCTGGCCGTACAAATGACCGCACCGGAGAAGACCCGAAACCAAAACCTGGCCGTCAACTGGCCCTTAGCCGAATCCTATCATCTCCTGTTGTCGGAGTTGAAGGCCAAATTGAAGTTGGGCGGCTCCGTCTCCCTGGGAGATCTGCTTTCCTTAAAAGAGGTCATTTTCCTTCAGGAGTCTTCTCTGTCTGAAGACCTCCTCTGGGGAAAATTAGCCCCTTTATTGAAAAAGGTTTTTGACGCCCTGCAAAAAATGCGCAGCGCCGAAGGCCGCCATTTGGCCCGGGATCTTTCGGAAAGGTTGCAGGCCATCCAGGAGCGGGCTGAAACCATCTCCGGAAGGATCCCCCGGGTAATAGAGGCCTATCGCCACCGTTTACAGGAACGGGTCAGGAAGTGGACCCAAGGCCTGGAAGTGGATGACCAGCGTCTGGCCCAGGAAGTGGCTTTCATGGTCGACCGTTCGGATATTTCGGAAGAGCTGGTACGCCTGGGAAGCCATATCAAACAATTCAAATCCCTGCTCAAAGATTCTCAACCGGTCGGCAAAAAAATGGAGTTTCTGCTGCAGGAGATGAACCGGGAAGTCAACACCATCGGATCAAAAAGTCTGGATAGTGAGATTTCCCATCAGGTGGTGGCCGTAAAAGCCGAGCTGGAAAAAATGCGGGAGCAAGTACAGAATATAGAATAAGGAGAAACTATGGACCCCAAGTTGCTGAATATCGGTTTTGGAAATTCGGTTGTCTCCGACCGGGTTATCGCCATTTTAACCCCCACCTCTTCCCCCATGAAGCGCTTGCGGGAAGAGGCCCGTGATGGAAAACGGCTGATCGACGCCACCCAGGGGAGGAAAACCCGCTCTATCATCCTGACCGACAGCAACCACGTGATCTTATCGTCCATTCTGGCCGAGACCGTGGCCCTGCGTTTCGGTTCCGACGGTCCGGGGAAAGAAGATGACTCCAAGAACGGGAAATAAGAAAAAGGGGAATCTGATCATCCTTTCCGGTCCTTCAGGCGTGGGAAAAACCACCCTGCGTAAGGCCCTTCAAGCAAGGATGCCGGGCTTGCGCTTTTCCGTGTCCTGGACCACCCGCCTGAAAAGGGCCGGTGAAACCTCAGGGCGCGATTATCAATACGTCTCCCGGGAACAATTTGAAGAACAAATTCACTCCGGCGGTTTTTTGGAATGGGCCCGGGTTCACGACGCATCTTATGGGACCCCTTGGCTGCCGATTAAGCACTGGCTGGGAAAAGGAGCGGATGTCCTGCTGGATATCGATACCCAGGGAGCCCGGCAGGTGAAAAAACAGGTGCCCCAGGCCTTGACCGTTTTCATTCTGCCCCCTTCGCCAAAGGCCCTGGCCCAGAGGCTTCGACAACGCCGAACCGAGTCCCTGACCAAGCTCCGCCTGCGCCTGAAAAACGCCGAAAAAGAGCTGAAGGAGATCCGCTATTTTGAATATGCCGTGGTCAACCGTGATCTGGATGAGGCCGTAAAGGCCCTGGAAACCATCATTACAGCCGCCCGTTACCGAATCAACCGGAAATAACCGGAATCCTCATTTTTCCCTAGCCCCCGGCCTTTCTTTTATCACCTGTTTCCATACGATCTTGGCCGGGAGACTTTGCCGATCATCTACCACTTAACGACCCCGCACCCGGCCCCTTTCCCCTCTTCCGGGTTTCTCCAACTTTTATCTTGACTTCCTCTTCGCAGGGAAATAAAATCAGAAAAAAGTGAACGAGCGCTCGGAAGGAATAGGACATGGAAGTCCTGAGCAACATCAAAAATCAGGAACTGGTCTCCAAACGCCGCCGTCAGATCATCGAAGCCTCTTCCAAGCTTTTTTTTGAAAAAGGCTTTGACCGGACCACGATGCGGGAAATTTCCCGCGCCTCCGGCCTGACCATGGGCAGTCTTTATGACTATGTACGCAGCAAAGACGACATCCTGGTTTTGGTCTATAAGGATGTGGTGGAACGATTCCGTCTAAGTATCGGAGAGCATCCGGAGGAATCCTGGAAGGCCGGTCCGCAAGACCTGGAAGAGGTTCTGCGGCGAAGCATGCGTCAGACGTATAAGCTGTCCAAGGCGGTTCAATTGCTCTACCGGGAATCCTGGTCGAAACGGAAAAACGTTCATTTACAAATGCGCGAGATCGATCGGAAATATATTGAAAATTTCACCCGGCTCCTGGTCATGGGACAGCAAAAAGGATGGTTGACCGTAAAAAATCCCACGGCCACGGCCGATCTGATCCTGCTTTTGGTTGCCCTCCCGGCTTTAAGGGAATGGAGTCTGTCCAACATCAAACAGGAGGAAGTGATTGATACGGTCGTCAGTTTTATTCTGAAAGGTTTGGGGATTGAAGGATCTTAAACCAAAGACGGTCAAGGGGATTGGTTTCTTTCGGTCTCACCCCCAACGGCAAACACTTCAACGCCTATACTCGTAATCTGATAATTTCTACGAGCCTTTAATGGATCCGAAAACCATTCCCCAACAATTGATCCGGGAAGTCAAGGGATTTCTGGATGAGGAAGAGGGACTCTTTCTCTACCAGGCGGCCATGGAGGCTTCGCTCCGGGGTCCCTGCCTGGAAATCGGCAGCTATTGCGGCAAATCGGCCATCTACCTGGGACTGGGCTGCAAAGCCCGGCAGGGTGTCCTTTTTTCCATCGACCATCACCGGGGTTCCGAAGAACAGCAGCCCGGGGAAGAATATTTCGACCCGGACTTGTTCGACCCTGCCGGCGGACGGATCGACACCTTCCCCTTTTTCCGCCGGACCATGGAAAAGGCCGGCCTGGAGGACACCGTAGTCCCTCTGGTCTGTTCGTCCCCTTTGGCCGCCAAAGGTTGGGCCACCCCCCTAAGTCTGGTTTTTATCGACGGGGGGCATTCCTTTGACACAGCCTACACCGACTACCGCTGTTGGGCCAGACACCTCCTCCCCGGCGGTTTTCTGCTGATTCATGATATCTTTGAGGATCCCCAGGAAGGCGGGCAGGCCCCTTTTCAAGTATACCAAATGGCCCTGAATTCCGGCTGGTTCCAGGAGCTTCCGCGGGTTAAAACCCTGGGGGTCCTGAAACGGAAAAAGGAAGGATAAAACAAGCCTTTTAACCATCCCGGGATCTGGAGGAACGTCCCGGATCTCTCTTCCCCAACCCGGACCAGCCGGAACAAATTGGAAATCCCAAAATTCCTCATTTGGTCCGGGTTAAATTCCCCTTATAGAACAAAATCTATTCAATTTGCGTAGAATTCTATTCGCAAGCGCCCAACCTCCTTTTTTTCCCAAGGGGACTTGCCTACCGGACCAAGTTACTTCCTACAATCCGGAGGCTTTCAAATACTTTTGGGCAATCATATTATCCGGATTGATCTTCAACGCTTCCCGGAAATAAAACTGCGCTTTGGGTAGGTCGTTCTTTTTTTGATAACAAAACCCCAAATTGGTCAACACTTCATCCAAAAAGGTGGGATACAAGGCCCGACTCGCTTCATAGGCTTGAATGGCCTGATCATAATCCCCCTGATTCATAAAAATAAATCCCAGATTAAAAGAGACTTCCGGGACTCGAGGGTTTAGTTTCTGGGCCTTTTGATAATAGGGAACGGCCTGCCGATAATCCCCTTGGAAGGTTAAAAGGCGGCCCAGTTGATAATTCGCCTCAAAGTTTTCAGGATCCAGTTCCAAGGCTTGGGTCAATAATTTCTTGGCCACGGCCGGATTGCTTTGCAACTGATTCTTGGCATTGACGATCATAGCCTCCAACCCCGAGGTGGATTTTTCGTCGGAAGGTAGGGTTTGGGTCGGTTCCTGCTTGGTAATCTGGACGTCTCCCGGAACGGTTCCGGGGACCTGTCCTCGGTTTTTGGCAAACCGTACCAACATGACGATCCCGATCACCATGATAATGACCAGGCAGATGGCAATAGTGATGGTCTTTAAAGGCGTCTCTTGCGACTTTTGAGGTTCGGCTGCGGCTTTCGGGACCGTCGGGCTTTCGACCACCGGGGGGGCGGCCTCCACCGGGGGGGGCGGAGAGGTCTTGGGAGGTTCTTTCCTTTCCGAGATTTCCGATTGGACAGCGATCCGGACCCCGGCCACCTGGGTTTTTTCCACGCTCAATTCTTCCGGAATAACCTGGCCCGGCACAGGGACCTTGGTTTTGATGGTGGTGTCCACCAAAGGTTTTTTTCCCGTTTTTTCCCTGTTTCGAAAGGCGCGAATTTCTTCCAGCATCTCCAAGGGGGACCGAAAACGAAGCGTGGGGTCCTTGGCCAGGGCCTTTTTGCAGATATCTTCTATGGCCTGAGGGATATGAATTTTTAGAATCCTGGGGGGGATAGGTTCCACCTGTACGATCTTATAAGCCAGAGTAACCGTCGTTTCCCCTTCGAAAGGCCTTTCTCCGGTTATCATTTG
>JBFMBU010000256.1:0-1176 GCA_040755035.1 Thermodesulfobacteriota bacterium | reverse complement strand
GGTTTATAATTTTAAAAAAAACGGCCCCTACGGAAAAGATGTCAGAGAGTATATCCACTCTCTGACCGGAAATCTGTTCCGGAGACATGTAATAGGGTGTTCCCAGGACCGTGCCGGTGGTGGTCATGGAAAGGGAAGGAATCTTGGCAATGCCGAAATCCATGACTTTGGCCCGTTTATCGGGAAGAACCATGATGTTGCTGGGCTTGATATCCCGGTGGACGATTTGCTCCTGATGGGCCTTGTCCAAGGCCAGCAAGACCTGTTCGATAATATCCATGGCCTCTTCCACGGGAATTATCTTTTCTTCTTCGATCATATCGGCCAGGGTTTTCCCGGTGATATACTCCATGCAGATATACTGAAATTCATCCGTCTCCCCGTAGGAATGAATGGTGACGATATTGGGATGAGACAAACGGCCGGCGGCCTGCGCCTCCTGGATCAAACGTTTGCGGGCCTCGGCCATGGTTGGAGTTTCGGTGTCCCCGCCCTTGGGGATCAATTTCAAAGCCACGGTCCGTTTCAGGATATTGTCAAAGGCCTTATAAACAATACCCATGGAACCCTGACCAATGAACTCATCCAACCGGAACTGATCGATGTTCTTTCCTGCCAAATTACCGGGGTTCAACATCACTACGGCTCTCCTTCAACTTTTGCAATGGATTTTAATTATCTATCTCCCTATCGAACCGGCAGAGTAGCCGTCCCCGGCACTTGGGTTCCTGAAACACCCGAGGTTTTTCCCGGGCCACCTGTTGCTGGAACCGGTTCTGCCGTTGATGCGGTAAAAATGAGCATATAACAGACCAGAAAAAAAACCAGAGCCAACAGGTGCGGCATGATCCGGGCAAAAACATTTTTGGCGGACAATTTTCGGGCGATCATGGTAACGGCAACAATCGAGCCAAAGAATCCACCCAGAATGGTCAAGACTTTGATAAAGGTGACCACCGCCCCGTGAATGAAGGGCGGAAGGATGATTTCCCGGCTCCCGATGGGGACGGCGAAGACCAGCCACTGATAGACCTTGGCCAGATAGCCCAGCAAGGCATAAATCCCTTCGCTTAAAAATTCGTGGGACAGGTGAGAAATATGACCGGCCAAAGCCAGGGGGACAAAGGCCAGGCCGAAAAAGGCCATGTTCTCAGATAGCTTTTCCTGGGAAGCGGC
>JBFMBU010000255.1:0-5387 GCA_040755035.1 Thermodesulfobacteriota bacterium | reverse complement strand
CACCCGGATACTTTCCCCTTGCTGCAGGTACAGTGATCCTAAGCGGCTCAGGCAGAAAGCGTTCTGGGGGTTGTTTTTCAAGGCCTTTTTATACCAGACCATGGCTTCTCTGCCCCTCCCCCGCAATTCCTCAATTTCTCCCAGGGCACGGTGGACAGCCCCTTTTTTATTGGGGGCCTCTTCCGCTTTCCTGAACCATTCATAAGCCCGGTCATATTCGTTCCTTTCCCGGTAGAGTCTCCCCAAATGAAAAGTCAGGTCAAAATCCGTTTCGCTCCTCCGGGCCAAGCTTTCCCAGATTTGTATGGCCTCCCCTTCCCGACCCAACCTGGCCAGGGCAAACCCCAGATTAAAGGAGGCCATAAAATCATCTTTGGAAAGCTTCAAAACCCGCTGAAAAGCCTCGACCGCCTGTTGCAGCCTCCCTTGATTGGCATAGGTGACCCCCAAGCTGTTAAGGGCGTTAATATTATTGGGGTCAAGGATCAAAGCCCTTTCGTATTCCCGGACCGCTTCGGCCAACTCCCCGCGGCCGTAATATTTATCCCCGCTGATATTGAGGGTTACCGAGTCGAAAACCACCAAAGACCTCGGTCCTAGAAAGGCCAGATGATCCAAGGCCTTGACGGCATTATCCAGGATATCCCCTTTATGAAAGGGAGAAAGGGGGAAATCGGCCAGAACCAAGGAAATGGAACTGTTTAAATTTTTTTCTAATTCTCCGATCAAGTCCTCGGCCCACCTCCCGGCTTCCTCCCGCCTCATATCCGGAAGATAGAGGATAAAACCATCCCGCCCATAGGGCCCGAATAACCCCCCCTGGGGCATTTTTTCTTCCAGGTTCTTATTCATTTCTTTCCGGATTTCCAACAGTCCCTTTTCCCCCCAGGTCTTTAACCGTTCGTTAAAATCATCCAAACGGCCGATGAGCAGGGAGAATCTTTCATTTTCTTTCAGAGCCTGACGTAATTTCTGCTGAAACATCTGGAAAGATCGGAGAGGTCCGTTGACGGACACAGCCGTATCTTGAAAACCTTCTATCGGCCGGGTTCGGGAAGTCACCAGTCGGACCCGGTCGTTTTTCCGAATGGACAGGCCGGATTCCTGGAGGAAGATCACCTCGGCCACACAAAGATCCTCCTGAATATCCAAAGGAACGGCTAATCCCTTTTCCGGCTTCTCCGCCCCCTCTTCGACTATGGAAAAACGCATAAAGAATTCGACCCCGGCCTTTTCTCCCTGGTTAATGACGATACGATGACCGGGCAGGATATCCAAGACCCTGCCGGCCCGTAAAAGGATCTCATCATAATTCAAAACCATGTTTGACCCCATGGTTCGGGCCGATTCCAGGGCGGTCCAGGCTTGTTCCCACCACCGGGACATCATGGCAAACCTGGATGGGTTGCCTTGAAGGGTATCCTGACTCCGTAGATCATGTGAGGCATAGCCCAGGTGATATTCAAACCTGGACTGTAATTCCGTTAGATTGGACAGGGGCGGGGAAAGGGTTTGATCCTCTCCTGCCACCTCCGGGATGACAAAGCCGACGATCAAAGGGTGATGGCGAACAGCGGCCAGGATCGTTCCTGCAGGAAATTGATCCTTGATGGTCCTGATCCAGGTCAGAGGAATCATATTCGGCGAGGCGGACATCCCCGAAGCATCGGAGCCTTTGGGATGGAGGGAAAGAAATCCCAGAATCATTTTTTGAAACGCGCGGCCGTCGGCCAGGCTTAATTTTTCCGGTTTTCGTTCCCCTTTATTTTTACTGCCCTCTTTTAATACCCGAGCCACTACCTTGCGGAAGGCTGTTTCGTGAAAAAAACCGGTTACCGGGTCCAGTTGAACCTGCTTTCTCAACGTCGTCATCTCCAAGGAGATTTCGGCAAAATGTTTCAACCATTGTTGTTCCTTGGAGTCGGGAACCTGAACAAAGCCGAAAAGGACTAAAAAACCTAAAAATTGGTCATGAAACATCAAAGGCCAGTAAAGCCTTTTGCGTTCCGGATCAAAGTGCATTTCCCTGGCATTAACCCAGGGGCTTTCTAAGACCTCCTCCAGTATCCCCCCTTCCTTCCAGCTAAGGGCGGCCTGAGGACGTTCCGGAAAATAGAAATTCAGAGATTGGAATGAAAAAAGATCTTGAAAAACCCTTGTAAAAAGCGCACGGGAAGCTGACACATCTTCCGGAGTAAGTTCCGGAGTCGCGGGGAAAGGCATAAAGATACATCCCTTCTGTTCATGGGTCAATCGATAACCGGAAAGATATACGCATGCAGAAATTTTGTCAACCAGCCATTCATAATGCTCCTGGATGCTGATAAGGGTTTCACGGTTTTTACCCGGGGTTTCACCCGGTAAGGATTCAACGCTTCTCAAAGACTTGGCAATGCTTTTTCATCTTGACAGGACCGAGGCCCTCTGGTATACATAATCTATTAATATTTCAGATATTATTAACATTGGAAGGACAACTCCATCATGAATGTTTCTGTGCGGGCCATGAGGCTTCCTTTTTTGACCGGGTCGCTCATTCCAGTCCTTTTAGCCGCGGGACTGGCTTTTCACCACGGTTTTTTCCTGTGGGTTGAGCTGCTGCTGGTCTTGGTTGGCGTAGGCTCTCTTCACTTGGCCGCCAACCTGATAAATGATTTTTTCGATGCTAAGGGAAGCGACCTCCTTAACCTGCATCCCACCCCTTTCAGCGGAGGAAGCCGGGTCATCCCGGAAGCACTGCTGAGCTCCCGCAAGGTCTTGTCCATGGCCCTTTTCTTCTTTGGCCTGGGCTCTCTATCCGGTCTGGTCCTTTTGGGATTCGGACATTACTACGTGGCCCTGATCGGCCTTCTTGGCCTGCTGGCAGGGTTACTTTATTCGGTCGAACCCTTTAAATTCATGTCCCGTGGCTTTGGGGAGCTTTCCATCTTCCTGGCCTTCGGGCCACTGATCACCTGGGGCACCTATTATGTCATGAGTGGACAACTGACCTGGCAGGCCTTCTTTTTAGGGTTTCCTTTAGGGTTCTTGATCACGGCGGTAATTTGGATCAACCAATTCCCAGATTATAAGGCAGATCAGGCCGCCGGGAAAAACAACCTGGTGGTGCGAATGGGACTGGAGCATTCCCGTTATGTCTATCCGGTTTTGATGTTGCTGCCCTTTCCCTTTTTATTCCTTTTGTGGGGCACTCAGGATATTTCTTTCCTGATCATGGTGGCCTGGCTGGCCTTGCCCTTGGCCTGGAAAGGGATCCGCATTTTCCGCATCAGGTATGCCACCTATGACCAGATCATTCCGGCTCAAGCCTTGACCATCCAGAGTCATCTGTTTCTGGGGACGTTGATGTTGGCCGGCATCCTGATCGGTCATTTTTTCGGCTAAAGGTCTCAAGTGAAAATACTGGGCTTGGACTTGGGAAGCAAAACCATCGGGGTGGCGGTCAGCGATGACCTGGCCTTGACCGCGCAAGTCCTGACCTCCATCCAAAGAACGATCAAAAAAAAGGATCTGGCGGTTATTGTGGGCCTGGCGAACGAACATCAGGTGGAAGAGATCGTGGTCGGTCTGCCCATCAATATGGACGGGTCCAAGGGGGATTCGGCCCAAAAGGCCGAGGCCTTTATGGAGGAGCTCCGTCAAATTTTTTCCATAAAAATTACTCCCTGGGACGAAAGGCTCTCCACCGTGGCCGCAGAACGAATCCTGTTGGAAGGAGACCTGAGCCGGAAAAAAAGGCGTAAGGTCATTGACCGCCTTTCAGCGGCCATTATCCTTCAAGGTTATCTCGACAGCCGTCCCCGAAAAAACGGAGAGCTCTATTGAAGCGCTTCAACTTTCTTATCGTTCTGACCGTCGTCATCGGCGGAACGGTCCTCTGGGATGATTTTTCTCGTTTTCTTGCCCCTCCACCGGTAAAAAATCCAACTCCCCGGGTCGTCCGCATCCTCCCGGGTATGGGGTTGAAAGAAATTGCTTTCCACTTGCATCGGGAAGGGATTGTCTCGGCCCCCTATAAATTCATGGCCCTGACCTGGTTGAAGGGACGGAACAATAAAATTCAATGGGGTGATTTTGAATTATCCCCCGGCCTAGCTCCAACCGAACTGCTGACGGTTTTGTCCTCTGGAAAAACGATTTTAAAACGGATTACCATCCCGGAAGGGTTTACCCTGCAGCAGATCGCCAAACGGCTCTCGGATGAAAATCTGATTGAGGAAAATACCTTTCTGGCATCAGCCGGCGATGCTCAGTTCATCGAATCCCTGGGAATAGACGGAAAAACCCTGGAAGGCTATCTTTTTCCGGACACCTATGTCTTTCACCGGGGGATGAATTCCCGTGTTATACAGGAAAGAATGGTTCGGAGATTCAAAGAAATTTTTTCCACTCTCCAGGAAGGGGGAGAGTGGCCCGGCCCGGGGGAAGTCAAAAAGATGGTCACTTTGGCCTCTATCGTGGAAAAAGAAAGCGGGGACAAAAGCGAAAGGCCTTTGATCGCCTCTGTTTTTTATAACCGAATCCGCAAGGGGATGCCCCTGCAAAGCGACCCCACGGTCATCTATGGAATTAAAGGCTTTAACGGGGATTTGACCAAAAAGGACCTCCGTACCCCCACACCTTACAACACCTATCTCAAGCCGGGATTGCCCCCCGGGCCTATCGCCAATCCCGGCCGTGAGGCGCTCAGGGCCGTCTTGGCCCCGGTTAAAAGTGAATATATTTATTTCGTTTCCAAAAACGACGGCAGCCATTATTTCTCAAAAAATTTAAAGGATCATAACCGGGCCGTAGCCCGCTACCAGCCTCCGGTTAAAGAAGAATACAAATCCTTCTTGCGATAAGGAGAATCATCAGAATCCTCTTGCTTTTCCCGGTAGGCCCGTTTTATACTTTTTCCCAAGCGGATATTCGTGCTTCCGGATGAGAACTACGCCTTAACAACCATGTATTATTTCCTTTTCCGAAAAATTTTATACACCCTGTTGATCTTGGCTGGAATCGGGATAGTCTTCCTGGTGGCCCAATCCTATTTCCTGCCCCGGGAAAATCCCCCGGCCGCCGACGTGGTCGTACAGCGTCCGCTGGTCCAGGAAAAGGTACCCTTGCCTACAACGGAAGCCAAAGCGGACTTAAAAACGGAGTCATTACCGGAAATTAAGAACACCTTTCCCCTTCAGGAACGGGTCCCCGGTCCCCAACCTCCCCTCTTAAGCAAAGCCCCTCCCCCGGCAAATCCGCCTGCTCCCATTGAAAGCAACACGGCCCCTCCCCAGGTCAAGGCTGACCCCAAACCCATCCCCCCTCCAATCCCCAAAGAGGCCCCGAAAGAATCGAAACCCGAAACCAGACCCCAAAACCTTGGTTCAACCAATGGTCTAAAAAAA
>JBFMBU010000254.1:0-67199 GCA_040755035.1 Thermodesulfobacteriota bacterium | reverse complement strand
CTTTATATCCATTTGACTCTGGTTCCCTATATCAAAACCGCCGGGGAGGTGAAAACCAAGCCGACGCAACACAGTGTCAAAGAACTGCGCAGCATCGGTATCCAGCCGGATATCCTGCTCTGCCGGACTGAACAGGCCCTTTCCCCCGAAATCAAGGCCAAAATCGCCCTGTTTTGTAATGTGGAGAAAGAGGCGGTCATTACGGCCAAAGACGTGGAAAACATCTACGAAGTGCCGCTTTTTTTCCATCAGGAGGGGTTGGACGATAAGGTTGTAGAAAAGCTGAATATTTGGACCCGGTCCCCACGTCTGGAGGACTGGGAGACTTTGAACCGGACCATTAAAAATCTCTCACGCCCGGTTCACATCGCCGTTGTCGGGAAATATATCCACCTGCGGGAATCTTACAAAAGCTTGAACGAGGCTTTATTTCACGGGGGGATAGCCAACCATTGCAAGGTCGTTCTGCAGTTTGTGGACTCGGAAGAGGTGGAGAAAAAAGGACCGGAGTATTTTTTGACTAAAGCCGACGGTATCTTGGTCCCGGGGGGATTCGGCGCCCGGGGGGTGGAGGGCAAGATCGCCTCGGTTCGCTATGCCAGAGAAAATCTGGTCCCCTATTTCGGGATCTGCTATGGCATGCACATGGCCGTGATTGAATTAGCCCGGACCCGGGCTGGTCTGCCCGCGGCCAACACCACCGAAGTCGATCCGAACACCCCTTATCCGGTCATTTACCTGATGAGCGAATGGTTCGATTATCGCAGCCAGAAAATCGAACGCCGGGACAAGGATACGGAAATGGGAGGAACCATGCGTCTGGGTGCCTATCCCTGCCGTTTGACCGCCGGCACCCTGGCCTTCAGCGGTTATCAGGAGGAGGAAGTTTTTGAACGGCACCGTCATCGCTATGAATTCAATATGGCTTTCAAGGAGCCCTTGACGGAAAAAGGTCTGATTCTGAGCGGCCTTTCCCCGGATGGTTCCCTGGCCGAGATTGTCGAGTTGCGCGATCACCCCTGGTTCCTGGGCTGTCAATTTCACCCGGAATTCAAATCCCGACCTATGAGTCCCCACCCTCTCTTCCGGGAATTTATCCGGGCTTCTTTAGAATATTCTCAGAAGAAATAACCGGGAAGAATCCAATTGAAACCCATACCCATAGGCAAATGGAAGGTCGGGGAGGCCGACGCCCTCCTGGTAATTGCCGGTCCCTGCGTCATTGAGGACGAATCCACCACGGTGGCCATCGCCCGGGAATTGGCGGATATCGGTCGTAGGCTCGATCTCCCTTTAGTCTTTAAGGCTTCTTATGACAAGGCCAACCGGACCTCTTTAAACAGTTACCGTGGCCCCGGTTTGGAGACCGGGTTGGATCTGTTGGATTTTATTCGTTCCCGCTTTGAGCTGCCGGTTCTTTCCGACGTCCACCAGGTAAGCGAAGTAGAAAAAGCGGCCCAGGTCCTGGATATTCTCCAGATCCCGGCTTTCCTCTGCCGTCAAACCGACCTCCTGACCGCCGCCGCCCGGACCGGGCTGGTGGTCAATGTCAAGAAGGGACCGTTTCTCTCTCCCTGGGATATGCGCTTTGTGGTGGAAAAGATCATTGGAAGCGGGAATGAAAAGATTTTATTAACGGAAAGGGGGACGACCTTCGGGTACAACAACCTGGTGGTCGATATTAGGTCGTTGCCCGTTATGGCCGGCTTCGGTTATCCGGTTATCTTTGACGCTACCCATAGTGTTCAAATGCCCGGGGGAGGACAGGGTGTTTCCGCCGGAGAGCGGAGGTTTGTCCCGCATCTGGCCCGGGCAGCGGTGGCCGCCGGGGTACAGGGGGTCTTTTTAGAGGTCCATCCGACCCCGGAAAAAGCCCTCAGTGACGGGGCCAATTCCTGGCCGCTCCATGAACTTGAGCCCTTGCTGTGTCAATTGAAGGCCATTCATAAGCTGGTCTGTAAAATCGCTGCCGAGACACGGTGAAGAAGAGATGGGGGTCAGGGAAAGACACGGGGAAGCGGTGAAAAGGAGAAGGGGAGGATGAGGCCGAGAAAGGAGGATCTGGTCCGCAAGGCCAGAAAAATAAAGCTCCTCCTATTGGACGTGGATGGAGTTTTAACCGACGGCCGGCTCAGCTATGACGACCGGGGCCGGGAAATAAAGCGCTTTCATGTCCAGGACGGCCAGGGATTGCAGTGGCTTTTAAGTTGCGGGATCCAAGTGGGCTTTGTTTCGGCCAGGGTTTCCGGGGCGGTGGAGAGACGGGCTAAAGAGCTGGGGATTTCCTTTCTCTTCCAGGGGGTCAAAGACAAGATCGCCGTATTTGAAGGGCTGCTCCAAACCGCCGCTCTTAAACCCGATCAGGTTGCCTTTGTCGGCGATGATTTCGTTGACATCGGGCTGCTAAAAAAGGTGGGGCTCTCTATCTCTGTAGCTGACGGTCATCCCGCTGTCCAAAAAATCGTGGATGTGGTCACCCGGGCTTCAGGCGGAGGGAAGGCCGTGCGGGAAATCTCCGAATGGCTGTTAAAGACCCAAGGGAAATGGGGTACCCTCTTAAAAGAATACGGCCTGAAATAAACGTCAACCCCTTTCTCCGTTTTAGTAACTTATAAATTCTATCCAATTTGCGTAGAATTCTATTCTTAAGTCACTGAAGGCGACCCGGAGCAGGAATCGATTGACCCGGAGGGCGGATTTGATTATAGTTGTTTAGGTGGGCATGACTTCGAAACAAGCTTTGTGTGCAAATTTGATCAACATAAAACAAGCCAAAAGCATTCTGGTGATCGGCATCCTGGCCGTGGTGGCCTTCTGGCTGGGGCTCTATGCCTTTCGCACACAGAAACCGCCGGCCCCCTCCCCCCAGCCGACCACGACCGGTTCAACGCCGGGGAATGTCGGATTGCAGGAAATCAATTTTGTGCAATCCAGAGACGGGGCCAAATTATGGGAACTGAAGGCAGAGGCGGTGGAATACCAGGAACCGAGCCATACGGTTTCCTTTAAGAAGGTAACGCTGGTTTATTTCCCCAAAGGGGAACAACCGATCAAACTGGTTGGGAACCTGGGGAATATGGATACGCAATCGAAGAATATCCTGATCGAAGGGGAAGTGGTTGTTTCCAATCCCGAAGGCTACGAAGTCAAGGTCCCTTCCCTCTATTACCGGGATGACCTCAGAGAAATCTCCACCGAAGGTGTCTTCAACTTTAGAAGCCCTATTATGGAACTGGATGGGTTGGGGATGAGTATGAATCTCGATTCCCAGAAGGTTTGGGTTAAGAAAAAAGTCAGGATGACGCTTTATCGTTCATTTTTGAATTCCTAATGAGTACTAATTACCCGTGACGGTTTCAAAATGACCTTGAGGACAGGATATCCGGCCCGCTTTTGGGGGGCCGGCATAGAGGAGGGTATGGATGAGCGCAAAGCGCAAAGGGACGAGGTCGCTGGGTATCATTGGAATCATCGGCCTGGCGACCTATGTTTTTTTGTCGACTGGAACAGGCTTTGGTGCCGAAAAAAAAGGGGAGGGAAATAACCGACCGATCGTCACTACCGCCGATACGCTGGAGCTGGATAATAAGAATCGAATCGCTACGTTTACCGGCACAGTGGTAGCCAGGCAGGAACAACCCGGGAAGGACCCCATCGTCATCGAATGTGATAAGATGGTCATTCATTACACAGGAGAGCCGGAAAAGAAAGCTGCCCCGGTATCCTCAAAGACTTCAGAGAAAAAGGACGCCCTGCACCAGGGTCAAGTAGAAAAGATCGTAGCCAGCGGGAGGGTCCGGGTGGTCCAGGGCAAGGATGTGGCCACCGGGGAAACCGCCGTGTTTTACAATGCCGACCAGAAGATCATTCTGACCGGAAAGGCGGAATTCTGGCAGGGGAAGAACCTGGTCAAAGGGGAGGAAATCACCGTTTGGATAAAGGAAAACAGGAGTCTGGTGACCAGCAAGGGGAAAAACAGGGTCAAGGCGGTGATCCATCAGGAGGAGAAATAGTTCTCGTCCTGAAACCTAACCATACTTGTTTGAAAATGGGGGGACGGACCAAGGGGGTCCGGCCTTGGTAATCTAAAAAATACATTCTACGCAGATTGGAGAGCCATTATTTTAAAACAGGAGCTAACGCCGGAGCAAATGGTGAATTTTCGAATATCCCATGTTAGTTTCGGCTGGTCCGGGTTGGGGGGTTAATGAAACAGTTAGCCGTTCGAGACCTGGTAAAGATCTATCACAAGAAACCGGTGGTCAACCGGGTAAACCTGGAATTGAACGAAGGAGAGATCGTCGGATTATTGGGTCCCAACGGGGCGGGTAAAACCACCACTTTTTACATGATCGTGGGCCTGACCCGGCCGGATCAGGGCCGGATCCTCCTGAACGAAGAAGATATCAGCGAACTGCCCATGTATATCCGGGCCCGGAAAGGGATCAACTATCTGCCCCAGGAGCCTTCCATCTTTACCCGGCTGACTGTGGCCGAAAATATTATGGGGATTCTGGAAACATTGAACATTTCGACAGAAGACAGGGAAACCCGCTTGACGGCTCTGCTCAAGGAACTGAAGCTCACTCACCTGGCCCAGCACAAGGCATTTTCCCTTTCCGGCGGGGAACGGAGACGGGTGGAGATCACCCGGGCCTTAGTTACCTCCCCTTCTTTTATCCTTCTTGACGAGCCTTTTGCCGGGATCGATCCCCTGGCTATCAATGATATTCAGAACATTATTGAAACGTTGAAGGAGAAAAATATCGGCGTCCTGATTTCGGACCACAATGTTCGCGAAACCCTTTCCGTCTGCGACCGGGCCTATATTATCAATCAAGGCCTTGTCCTGGAAGAGGGGACACCGCAGGCCCTGGCCGAGAGCGAAACCGCCCGGCGAATTTACCTGGGAGAAAAGTTTCAACTACCCTGATGGCCTTAGAAATCAAACAGCAACTGAAACTGGCTCAACAGCTGATCATGACCCCGCAACTGCAGCAGGCGATCAAGCTGTTGCAGCTTTCCCGGCTGGAACTCCTGGAGAGTCTCCATCAGGAACTGGAAGCCAATCCCATCCTGGAAGAGACCCTCAGCGAAGATTACGAAGTCGGTCAGTCGGAGATGGAAAAGGTCCCCGGAGAGGCGGAACTTGTCCCGGAAGACCGACAAGCCGAGGTGACGATCGGAGAACAGGCCTTTGAAGGCACGGATTGGGACAACTATGTCAACGACTACTATGCTCCCCGCAGTGAAGACATCTCTGAAGACCGGGAACTCTCTTCCTATGAAAACATCGTAACCCAGAAAACCTCTTTGACCGATCATCTCATGTGGCAGCTTTCCCTGTCCGGCTTGACCCCGGAAGAAGAGACCGTCGGGGCTGAGATCATCGGTAACCTGGATGTAAACGGTTATCTGAAGGCCTCCCTGGAAGAGATTGCCCAAAGCACCGAAAAAGAGGCAGCTTTGGTGGAAAAAGTCCTGGGCCGGATTCAGGAGTTTGATCCTCTGGGCGTGGCCTCCCGGGATTTGAAGGAATGCCTGCTGATCCAGGCCCGTCACCTCCCGGTTCAGAACCCTTGGGTGCAGGCTATCCTTTCCGATCATCTGGGCTCGCTGGAAACAAAAAATTATCAAGCCATCGCCCGGGCCTTACAGGTCCCCGTGGAAGAGATTTTTCCGGCCATCGATACCATACTGCAACTCGATCCCAAGCCGGGCCGCTTGTACAGCGACGAGGAAGTTCAATACATCAGTCCTGATATTTTTGTTTATAAAATGGGGGATGAGGTCCATATCGTCCTCAATGAAGATGGATTGCCCCGTTTAAGGATCAACGCCTTTTATCGGAAGGCCCTGGAACAGCGGGGAGCGGTATCCGAGGCCACACGGGATTATATCCAGGAAAAACTGCGTTCGGCCATCTGGCTGATTAAAAGCATTCATCAGCGGCAGCGGACCATTTATCGGGTCACCGAAAGCATCTTTCGTTTTCAGCGGGAATTCCTGGATCAGGGGGTGACCCATTTGAAACCGCTGATCCTGAGGGACGTGGCCGAAGAGGTTCAGATGCACGAGTCAACCATCAGCCGGGTGACCACCAATAAATACGTCCACACCCCTCAAGGAATTTTTGAACTGAAGTATTTTTTTAACAGCTCCGTTCCGGGGACGAACGGGGAAAATGTGGCCTCGGAGAGCGTCAAGGAAAGGATCAGGGTTCTGATTGCCCATGAGGATCCGGCCAATCCCTTAAGCGATCAAGACCTGGCCGAACGGTTATTGAAAGAAAATATTGTTATCGCCCGGCGAACAGTGGCCAAGTACCGGGAGGCCTTGCGGGTGCTCCCCTCCAATAAACGGAAAAAAGTAACCCTGAAAGAGTGGAAGCGTTCCCCGCAAAAGGAAGAGGTAAAAGAGGATAGGGAAGAGGAAGTAGAATAAAGCCAAAGAGGAGGTAGCTATGCAAATATCGGTGTCTTTCAGGAATGTGGATCCGTCGGATCACTTGAAAAGCTATGCTGAAAACCGAATGACCCGTTTTAAGAAATATATGGAGGAGCCGGTGGAGATTCATCTGGTTCTTTCCATTCAAAAGTTCAGGCATATGGCTGATGTAACCATATCCGCCAACGGTTTCAAGATCAAAGCTCAGGAGGAAACCGGAGATCTGTATTCGGCCATTGATATGGTCCTGGATAAAATTGAGAAACAAATCAAAAGACACCGGGAGAAAGTCAAGGAACATAAACCGGAGATTAAAACCAAGGGGCGGCCGGCAACGAAAACAAAAACGGAAGAGATAGAAATCGAAGAAGACGAACCGCCGCAGATCGTTAAGACGGAAACGATGGTAGCCAAACCCATGGACGCCGAAGAAGCCGCCCTGCAGCTCAGATTGTCGAGCAGTGAGTTTCTGGTTTTTACCAATTCGAAAACGCGGTTGATCAATGTCTTGTATCGCAGAAAAGACGGCCATTTTGGATTGATCGAACCGGTCAGTTGATCAAAGGAGCACAGGGCCGGGGGCAAAGGACCTGAGGGGAAGGCTGAAGGGAAATCGCCTTTGTTCCGGTCTTGGCCCTCGGCGCCATGCTCTTTACTTTTTACGCAATCAGGTGACTATGAAAATTTGTCAATATTTGACTTCCGATTTGATTTTACCCGAGGTAAAGGCCGTGAATAAAGAAGGCCTCCTCTCCGAATTGGCCCATTGGATCGCCAGGGGGAAGGCCGGCTTAAGGACCGAGGATATCTTGCAGATCCTGCTGGACCGGGAACGTCTGGGCAGCACGGGGATCGGGGAAGGATTCGCCATCCCCCATGGAAAAATGAAGAACCTGGATCAAATGGTTATCGCCTTCGGCCGTTCCCGGTCGGGGATTCCCTTTGATTCTTTGGATGGGAAACCGGCCTTTTATTTTTTCGTTCTCATCGCCCCCGAGGAATCCGCCGGGCTCCATCTAAAGGCCCTGGCCAAGATTTCCCGCTTTATCAGAAACAGCTCCTTTAAGGAAGGACTTTTTCGGGCTGCCGATCATGAGGCATTGTGGAAGGTTATTCAGGAGCAGGACGATTTGGTTTGAATGGTGACGAGTGGAAGACGGCGAGTGACGAGACTCCCTGTAAATAGTGACGGTTTTTTCTTTTTGGGGTACAAGCCATCCGGCAGGTTTCCCTTGGGTTTTACTGTATGTCGCAGAAAAGCATCCGCTTAGTAGTTATCACCGGATTGTCCGGATCGGGCAAGAGTACAGCCCTAAAGGCTTTTGAAGATATCGGCTTTTTTTGTATCGACAACCTGCCGGCCTCTTTGCTTCCCCGTTTGCTGGAGCTGAGGGATGAAATCTCCAGGGAGGTATTTAAAATCGCCCTGGTCATGGACCTTCGGGGCAAGGATTTTTTATCTAATTTCCCTAAAATTTTTCAGGAGGTCAAAAAGAAGGGTTATGTGGTCGAGGTCCTGTTTTTAGAGGCCGAAGAAGAAATCCTGATCCGGCGTTTCAGCCAGACCCGGAGGCATCACCCTTTGGGCGAGCGGCGGACCCTTTCGGACACCATCCGGCTGGAAAGAAAGAAAATGGCCCCCATCAAACGGCTGGCCACTTATCGTCTGGATACCAGCCACTTTAATGTCCATCAGCTTCGAGAGGAAATCCTGCGCCTTTTTTCCAAGGTGAGTCCTCCGGCGGAGATGACCATCAATCTTATTTCCTTCGGATATAAATACGGCCTGCCCAACGAGGCGGATATCGTTATGGACGTGCGTTTTCTGCCCAATCCCTTTTTTGTCAGCGAGTTGAAGGAAATGGACGGCAATCAAAAACCGGTCATTGACTATGTAGCCAAAAGGAAGGAAACCCGGTTGTTTTTGAAAAATTTTTGTGATTTGATCACCTTCCTGATCCCCCAATATCAGAAAGAGGGCAAGTCGCAGCTCACCATCGCCGTTGGCTGCACCGGGGGGAGACACCGTTCGGTCACCATTGTCAATACACTGTCCGATTTTTTAAAAAAACAAAAGCGGTTGATCAATATCCGCCACCGGGATATCCGGCTGGGATGACAAGTAAGTTAAGAATAGATTTCTAAGCAAATTGGATAGAATTTAACCTGAAAGGGGATTTAACCCGGACCGCTTGAGGAGTTTCCGATTTCCAATTTTGGTTCCGGCAGGTCCGGGTTGGGGAAAAAGAAAAATACTTTTATGATCGGTATCGTCATTGTCACGCACTGTAATTTGGGGCAGGAACTCATACGCTCGGCGGAGTTTATCGTCGGGCGCTTAGGGCATACCCGGGCCATCTCTTTGAATCCGGAGGACCAAGTAGAGGCCTTACGAGGAAGGATTGTTAAGGCTATTGAAGAAGTGGATGCCGGCGATGGGGTCATCCTGCTTACCGACATGTTCGGGGGGACCCCGTCCAATATCAGTCTGTCTTTTTTGACCGAGGGCAAGGTGGAGGTGGTGACCGGGGCCAATCTGCCCATGCTGGTCGGTCTGGCCTCCAAACGGGAAGGGAAGTCTTTGAACCAGGTAGCCAGGGAGATCAAGGAGTATGGTCTCCGAAGTATCGCTCTGGCCGGTGAAATATTAAAAAAGGAGGTAAAGTAAATAACGACTTCCTCCTGGATTATCCTTCCCGCTGAAGATAAGGACCTGGCTGCGCTGGTTGAGATTGAGAAGGCTTCTTTCGCTCAGCCCTGGTCTTGGGATACCTTCCGGTTTGAGATGCAAAAAACCCCCCCCACTCTTTATACCGCCAGAGCGGAGGCCAGAGCCCCGATAGAGGGTTATCTTTGCTTCTGGCCGGCGGCCGGGGAGATTCAACTGCTCAACCTCGCCGTCCATCCCCAAGCCCGCCGCCAGGGGACCGGGCGGGCATTGATGGAGTTTCTTTTAACCCAGGCCGGGGCCCAAGGGGTAGGGAAGATATTTTTGGAAGTCCGTCCCTCCAACGGCCCGGCCACGACCCTTTATAAGGCCCTGGGGTTTAAAACGCTTTACCGGCGGCCGGGGTATTATCCGCCGGAAGGAGAAGAGGCCCTGGTCATGGAATGGACCGCTCAGTAAATTCTTTCCCAGTGTTCGGGAACCCAGTAACGCTCGTAATTTCCATAGTGATCCACTCCCTCAACCCAGTGACCGGGAATCCAACGTTGCCTACAGGTCGGTTCGGCTGGGGGGCCATAAGCGTTCGGGGTATGATAAATCGGGGCCGGATGGGCCTGGTTATAGTATGCTCTCGGGGCTTGGAGCATGTGTCCTAAAATTATGGCTGACCCCACTCCAACAGCCACCCCCGGCCAAAAACCATTAGGCCGGGCAGACGCCGGTTGAACAACAACAAGGGTGAACAACAATCCCAGAGTCACACAAAAGAGAGCGCTTCTTTTCATGGTCTTCCTCCTGCATTTTTTTTTATTTGGACCGGAGGGAAGAAAAAAAGGTTAAAGGATTTCTGGCAATAGAGGATAACTAGCAACTGTGTGTTCTCATACGGTCACATGCAGTGACCTTTATCAAAGGTCCCCCTACGGGGACCGGCCGGTCACTTGCAGTGACCTTTATCAAAGGTCCCCCTACGGGGACCGGCCGGTCACTTGCAGTGACCTTTATCAAAGGTCCCCCTACGGGGACCGGCCGGTCACTTGCAGTGACCTTTCCCAAGGGCCCCTTGAGGGGCCCGGCCGGAAAAGGACTTGCCGAGGATAATTAATTCTATTAATTTCAGCATGTTGTATTTATTTGCTCAAGGTGTTTACTCTAGTTCGCAAATTCATCTTAACCATTTTTTTATTTCGTGGTCTATTATAGGTAAAAAGCCCCATGACCGATTATGAGTTGGTGGAGCGGGTTAAAAATGGGGAGACCGGCGCCTTCGAGGAACTGGTCCTCAGACACCAGAAAGCCATGTATTATTTTGTACTGAGGCTTCTGAAAAATTCCCAGGAAGCGGAGGACACGGTTCAAAAGATTTTTTTACTGGCCTATCAGAATATAAAGGGGTTCCGGGCTGATGCCAGTTTTAAGACCTGGATATACAAAATCGGCATCAATCAGTGTCATAATTTTTTTCGCTCCCAAAAAAACCGGGAATATCTCCAAGTGGAGGAGGTCCCGGTAGCGGACTACAAGGCCGATCCCGAGGGGGAATTCTCTGCCAAAGAAAGAGTGGCCAGACTGCAAGAAGCGGTGGAGCATCTTCCCTATAAACAAAGAATGGTGGTAACGCTCCGGATTCATCAGGAGCTTTCCTTTGAAGAAATCGGGAAAACTTTGGGGATTCGGACCAACTCCGCCAAAGTCAATTTTCATCATGCCTTGGAAAAATTGAAAACTATGGTCAAAACGGAAAAACCATGAAGAAACTTTCCTGTAAAAAAATCTTGGTCTTAAACGAAGACTATGCTCAAAATCTGTTGGGGGAGGACCAGATAACCCAGGTAAAAAACCATTGGGCTATTTGCCCTGACTGTCGCCAAGCATACGAGGAGACCAGAGAAGTCCTGAGCCTGCTGAAAAGGGACCACCCTTCCGACCCCGGGCCGGTTTTTTGGGAGAAAATGAGCGCCCGTATCATGCGCAAGACCCGGCAGAGGGAGGTGGAGGTGACGGAGGCCCCCTGGTATTTAAAAATTTTCAGGAATCCCTTCGGATGGCCTGGGTATGCCTGGGCGGCCGCCCTGATTTTAATCCTTTTAGTCCCCATAGTCTTTTTCAATATCAACAATCAGGAATTCTCCCAATCAACAGAGCAACCCCTAAGCGGGAGGGAGGAGAACAAGTTTTATGAAATGAAATTTGAACCGCTTTCGGCCATGGTGGACTCCCTCTCGGACAAGGAGTCGGCGCGCTTGGCCGGAAAGGTAGTGGCCCGCCTGGGGAAGGAACTTTCCGATCCCCCGCCTCTTTTAACCGAAGAGGAGACCCATTGGGACATCACCCGCTCAACGGAGAGGCTTACGGAGAAAGAACTGGAGGTCTTGATAGAAAAGATGGAACCGGATAAATCCGCTGAACACAAGGAGGAAGAAACCAATGCTTGCTGATAAAAAGATGTGGATCTTTCTTCTTTCAATCGTCCTGGGTACCCAAATCGCCTGGGCCGAACCCTGGAAGGAAGTTAAAGATCCCCGGGAAAAGAGCCGTGAACGCATTCAGATGATCAAGATGTGGCGGCTGACCGAAACGTTGAGGCTGGACAAGGAGGGCTCGGCCCGATTTTTTGCGGTCAATAATCATTATGAAGAGACACGGAGACGGGTGCATCGTGATTTCCATGAGGACATTCAAAGGGTCAGGGCCATCCTGCGAGACATGAATCCCCCCGAAAGGGAGCTGAGGGATTTGGTCCAGCGGCTAAAAAGCCGGAAAAAGGAAATGAACGACCTGGAGAATCGGCAGCTGGAAGAGGAAATGAATCTGTTGAAAACGGAACAGCAGGCCCAGTATTTCCTGTTTCAGATCGATTTCCGGCGGGAGATGGACGAGATGATTCGAGAGATCCAGGTGGAAAGACCGCCCCGGCCGATGCTGGACAAGCCCTCGGAAAGAAAGAGATAAATACTGGCCTTAGATGTATAACAGTCTGGATTTACATGTTTTATACCGGACACCACTCTCCGACCCAAAAAATTATTTTTTAGGAAATATCCCTTGACACTATTGGTGAAAAATTGTACATATTAGTGAGAATTGAATTTCAAATCGGGAAGTCAAAAGCCCGAAATCGTTTTTAAGCGGTTGAATTTATTTTAAAGTGAGCAGGAAAAAGGACTTCTTGAGTTGATCCCTCCGGCCTCGCCGTCAGGTCGATCTTTTGTATTTCAAAGCTATTTTTGTAAAATTTGTAAAATAGGTTTTTTAGATCGTCGTGGACAGGTTGAAGGGGGGGGAAGGACATCTTTAGGGAGATAGTGAAGGCTGAGGTTTAATTCGTCAGGGTTTCCTATAGCTGACGAACCCCGATACCCCCTCAACACACCACCCACCCCGGAAGATACCCAAGATCGGGGTTCCCGTTCAAACCATCCAAAAATTTTCAACCGAAGGGCTTTTGGGCATGCCAATCTTGACAGGGAAGGAAATCCATGAGTATTCAAAAGCGATTGCAAAACGGTGAGTTTGTCGTCCTGGCTGAAATGAATACACCCAAAGGGGTGGACATTTCCAGGTTCATTACCGATGCCAAGCGCATCAAGGGCCGCATCAACGGAATCCTGGTGCCGGATATGGATAACGGGGTCATGCGCATGAGCGCTCTGGCCGGCGGTGCTTTGCTCCAGCAAGAAGGGATCGAATCCGTTATCACCGTCTACGGGCGGGACCGCAACCGAATGGCCTTGCAAGGCGATTTATTGGCCGCCCATGTCCTGGGGATTCAGAACCTGGTGGTAGTAAAGGGTGAAGCCATGACTAATTGCGATCATCGTAACGCTCAACCGGTAACCGATCTCGATGACTTGGGTTTGTTGGAGACGATTCAGACCTTGAAGAGCGGGAAGGATCTGTCCGGGTTTGATTTAAAAGGTGCTCCGGAGTTTTTTGTGGGTTGTCAGATTTCCCCATTCCGCGACGAAGCGGAAATGGAAAGGGAGATTGCCCTGGCCGGGGAAAAGATATCCGCCGGGGCCGGGTACCTGATCACCCCGCCGGTGTATGATCTGAATTCCTTCGAGGGGTTCCTGAAAAAAGCCGCACCCCTGAAGGTTCCGATTGTCGCTCCGGTTTTTTTGATAAAATCCGTGGCCATTGCCCGCTATATTCTGACTAATGAGCCGGGGGCTGCCATTTCCGAAGACCTGATAGGGAGGATCCGAAAATCGGCCGATCGTGAGATGGAGGGGGTTAAAATAGCCGGGGAAACCGTCGCCGGTTTGAAAAAAATGGTCCAGGGGGTTCTGATCCAGGCCATGGGATGGGAACATCGTCTGCCGGCCATTCTGGACGCAGCCGGGATCTGAGGTGTCAGGTAGCTTATGAAAACAAAAAATACAAAAAAAGAAGCCGTGCCGAAAACCGGCGAACGGGTTTTAGTTATTGGCGGAGGCATGGGAGGGATTCGGACGGCCCTGGATTTGGCTGAGGCGCAGAAGAGTGTGGTGCTGATCGATAAGGCCAATGCCATAGGCGGATTGATGACCCAGTTGGATCGTACCTTCCCGACGAACAACTGTGACCTCTGCACCCTGTCCTCCACCCTTTCCGAGACCAACCGCAACCAATACATCCAGTTGCTGCCCATGACCCAACTGGTTCAACTAAAGGGGCAAGCAGGAAATTTTTCCGCCGTTCTTTCCTCCGCCCCCCGCTATATCGATCTGGACCTTTGTACTGCCTGCGGTGAGTGCCATCGACACTTTCCGGAGTGTGTGGATTTCAAGCCCGGGTTAGACCATCGCGCCCCTACCTGCATGCGTTACCCTCAGGCAACCCCGCAGGCCTATTCCATAAATATGGATCGATGCCGGGATCCGAAAGCCCTGGCGGATTGCTGTCCGGCCGGGGCCATCATTACGGATGACCGGGAAAAACAAACGGAACTATCCGTGGGATCTATCGTTCTGGCCCTCGGCGCCTCGATTTTTGATCCCTCGGGATCGGACAGTCTGAATTATGAAGACCCGGATGTGTTGACCAGTCTGGAATATGAACGGATTCTGTCCGCTTCCGGTCCCACCCAGGGGCGGCTGGTCTGTCCATCCGATGGACGGGTTCCGGCCAAAATCGCCTGGGTCCAATGTGCAGGGTCCCGAGGTCTACAGAAGGAGGCGGTTTCCTATTGTTCCAGTGCCTGCTGCATGTTCGCCCTTAAGGAAGCCATGGTTACCAAGGAACGCTTTCAGGGCAACATCGAAGCCACGGTGTTTTATATGGATATGCGGACCTTCGGCAAGGACTATGAAAAATATCTGGAGCGGGCCCGCAAGGAATTCGGGGTCCGTTTTGTCCGCAGCCGCCCCCATACGGTGATCCGTCATGCCGAGGAGGGGCAGGTAACGGTCCAATATGCCCCTGAGGAAGGGGGAGTTTCCCAAGAGGAACGTTTTGATCTGGTCATCCTCTCCACCGGATTTCGGGTCACAGCCGAGCAGCGGCAGACTGCCGAAAAGCTGGGGATCGACCTCAATGAACATGGTTTCGCCCGAACCGGTTCGTTCAACCCGGTGGCCACTTCCAGGGAAGGGATTTATGTCTGCGGGATGTTCGAAAGCCCTAAAGATATCCCGGAGACCATGGTCCAGGCCAGCGCTGCCGCCTGCCGGGCCTCTCAATATGTTTCCACCCTTTCCCTGACTCCTGAGGAAGCAGACGAGGTGCCTCCCGAACGGGATGTGAGCGGAGAATCTCCCCGAGTCGGGGTTTTCATCTGCGATTGCGGTGAGGATATCGGGGGTGTGGTCAGGGTTCCGCAGTTGGCCGCCTTTGCCGGAAAAATAGAGGGTGTGGTTCTGGCCGAGGGCGTCGGCCACGGCTGCAGCCGTGAGTCCATGAAACATATTCAAGAGGCTATAGGAAAAAACAAATTGAACCGGGTGGTGATCGGCGGCTGTTCTCCCCGTACACACGAATCGAGATTTCAGGATCTGCTGCGCCGTTCGGGCCTCAATAAGTATCTCCTTGAAATCGCCAATCTGCGGGAACAGGATACCTGGGTCCACGGTGGACGCTCCGAAGAAGCCGAAATCAAGGCCCGCCAGGTTATCCGGGCCGCGGTTCAGGGTGTAAAAAAGGCTCATCCTCTGCAGGAAAATCAATTGGAACTCAACCGGGACGTGCTGGTGGTCGGCGGCGGTGTGGCGGGGATGACTGCCTCTCTGCGGCTGGCCGATCTGGGGTTACGGGTTTTCTTGGTTGAGCGACGGTCCCTGCTGGGAGGGACGGCCAATCTGATTCACCGCACCCTGGAAGGAGAAGACGTTCAGGCCTTTCTAAAGGATCTGGTTCAGCGGACCATGACCCATCCCAAGATTCAGGTAATCACCAATGCCATTATCGTTGATCACAGCGGTCGTCCCGGTTTGTACCGAACCGGTTTGCAGGCCGGTCCCCAGATGTTCTATCGTCAGATCGAACATGGAGCCACGATTCTGGCCACCGGTGCCTTGCCCAATCGTCCCGATGCCTTTTTTCTGGGGCGGCACGAAGCGGTTATGACTCAGCTGGATGCCGATGGGATGCTGGAAACCTTGCCGGAAAAAACCAAAAGCTGGAATACGGTGGTTATGATCCAATGCGTCGGGTCCCGGCAGCCGGACAACCCCAACTGTTCCCGCATCTGCTGTCAGGCGGCGATTAAAAATGCCCTGCGCCTGAAAGAGTTGAATCCGGAAGCGCTTATTTTGATTTTATACCGGGATATGCGGACCTACGGGTTCCAGGAGGATTCTTACCGACAGGCCCGGGAAAAGGGAGTGATCTTTGTTCGCTATGAACCTGAGAATCCCCCCCAGGTCCAGCCCGCCGGAACACAGGTGGAGGTTTCTTTCACCGACCCCATTCTGGGGCGTCCCCTGACGATGACGGCCGATGCCCTGATTCTGAGTACGGGAATGGTCAGTGATGAAGAATCGACCGAGGACCTGGAAGCGATATTTAAAGTACCCAGGACCGAAGACGGCTATTTCCTGGAGGAACATATCAAGCTTCGACCAGTGGATCTGTCCAACCCCGGTTTTTTCGTGGCCGGAACGGCCCACTCCCCCAGGTTGATCCGGGAGACCCTCGCCCAGGCCGAGGCCGCTGTAGCCAGGGTCCAGACCCTGCTCAGCCGTGACCATATCAATCTGGGCGCGGCTGTGGCCCGGGTGGATTCCAAAAAATGCGCCGCCTGCCTGATCTGCGTCCGGGCCTGTCCCTTTGAGGTCCCCTTTATCAATGCCGAGGGTTTTTCCGAAATTGATCCCCTGAAGTGTCAGGGCTGCGGTGTTTGTGTCTCCGAGTGCCCGGCCAAGGCCATCCAACTGATGCAATTTGAGGATGACCAGATTCTGGCTAAACTCGAGGGATTGCTGGAAAGGAGAGTAGCATAATCCATGGAAACTTTTGAACCGGTCATTGTCGCCTTTTGCTGTCATTATTGCGCCTATACCGCTGCCGACATGGCCGGAACCCAGCGGATCCAGTATCCTCCCAACGTTAAAATCCTCCGTGTGCCCTGTTCGGGGAAGGTGGATACGATTCATATCTTAAAAGCTTTCGAGAACGGAGCCGACGGTGTCTATGTGGCCGGTTGTCTGGAAGGGGACTGCCATTTCAAAAACGGCAACCTGCGGGCGGCCCGGCGGGTGCAACAGGCCCGAAAGCTTCTGGAGAGTGTGGGCATCGAAGGTGAACGAGTGGAAATGATCAATCTGTCGGCCGGAATGGGGGAGCGTTTTGCCGAAACCGCCCGCCGGATCACCGAAAAAATCCGGACCCTGGGTCCCAACCCAATCCGAACACTGAAGGAGAAACAATCCCAATGATTACAGCGGAACGTAAACCCCTGGAGGAAATCATTGATTTTATCCGACCCTATTCAAGAATTTTGCTGGTCGGATGCAACGAATGCGTGACGGTGTGCGCCGCCGGCGGCCGTAAGGAAGTCGGTATCCTGTCCTCGCTGCTGCAAATGACTTTTTTACGACAGGGGAAAAATTTACAGATCAGAGAACACACCCTGGAACGTCAATGCGATCCGGAATATGTGGAGGAACTCACCTCCATGGCGGACGGCGTCGAGGCGGTTCTATCCATGGCCTGCGGCTGCGGGGTGCAGGAATTGAGCCGTCGTTTCAAGAACAAACCCGTTTTCCCGGCGGTCAATACCAAATTTATGGGGGCCTCGGAACGACAGGGGGTTTGGGCCGAACGCTGCGCCGGATGCGGCGACTGTCTGCTGGGTATCACCGGGGGGATTTGCCCCATCGCCCGCTGTTCCAAACAGTTGATGAACGGCCCCTGTGGCGGTTCCGGTTCCGGGAAATGCGAGATCAGCCCGGAGGTGGACTGCGCCTGGCAGTTGATCTGGGATCGGCTTAAGGCGCTGGGACTCGAGAGCCGGTATGAGGAAATCATCCCGGCCAAAGACTGGAGACCCGCCCGGGCCGCCGGACCCAGAAAAATTATCAGGGAGGATATGGCAGAATGAAAACCGAGAGTGTTCTGGAAAAAATACTGAAAGCGGGCAAACTGGCCGTGACCTCCGAGTGTGGGCCTCCCCGGGGTTCTGTGCCGGAAAAAATACGTCATAAAGCGGAACAGTTGAAGGGCTATGTGGATGCCGTCAATGTCACCGATAATCAGACAGCCATGGTACGCATGTCCAGTTTTGGCGCCGGGGTGTTCCTTCGGCAAATGGGTCTGCATCCCATTCTTCAAATGGTCACCCGCGACCGCAACCGTTTGGCTATGCAAGCCGATATCATCGGGGCCTATGCCCACGGCATCAATACCATGCTCTGTCTTTCCGGAGATCATCCTTATTTCGGTGACCATCCCATGGCCTCGGCCGTTCATGACCTTGATTCCATTCAATTCGTCCAGATGGTAAAGAAGATGCGTGATGAGGGGAAGTTTCAGGGTGGGGCGGATATTGAAAATCCGCCCAAGATGTTCATCGGAGCGGCCGCCAATCCTTTCGCCGATCCTTTTGAACTTCGGGTGGCCCGCCTGGCTAAAAAAATAGCCGCCGGGACGGATTTCATCCAAACCCAGTGTATTTATAATCTGGATAAGTTTGAAAAATGGATGGAAGGGGTGCGGGACCGGGGTCTCCATGAAAAATGCCATATCCTGGCCGGTGTGACCCCCATGAAATCGGTGGGCATGGCCAGGTATATGAAAAATAAAGTGCCGGGGATGGACGTCCCCCAGGAAGTAGTGGATCGCATGGCCGGTGTATCCAAGGAAAAACAGCCGGAAGAAGGGATCCGTATCTGTGTGGAAACCATTGAGCGGTTGAAACAGGTCAAGGGTGTGGCCGGTTTTCATATCATGGCCATCGAGTGGGAGGAGAAAGTCCCTGAGATTGTGGAACGGGCCGGTCTGTTCCCGCGTCCCAATGCCGGGTAGGGGTAGTAACTTAAGAATAGAATTCTAGGCAAATTGGATAGAATTAATTCTAAAACGGGAATTTTACCCGGACCGAATGAGAAATCTTTGGATTTCCAATTTTGGTTCCGGCTGGTCCGGGTTGGGTAGCAGGGGAAATCATCCAAAGCGAAACGAAAAAGAAGGAGAAAGAAAATGGATAAAAATAGACTCATCCTGGTGGTGGACGATGACCCGGATCTGGTCGAAGCAGTGGCCTTAAAACTGGAAAGTGAAAACTTCCGGGTCAATAAGGCATATGACGGGGTAGAGGCCATGGATCAGATCAAAAAAGAAAGACCGGCCCTGATCGTTCTGGATGTTATGATGCCCCGCAAAAACGGCTATCAGTTGTGCGAGGAATTGAAAAAATCCGAAGAGTACAAAGGCATCGTGGTCCTTTTACTCACCGCCGTGGGAGACGCTGTAACTTCAACCAACTACACCCATTGGGACGGCAAGAACACCCTGGCCGATGACTATATCCCCAAACCGATTAACCTGGAAAAACTGATGGGGATTGTTAAGGATTATCTGGCCTGACCTAAAACCAATCCAATTTTGACCGGGTGGTTATGGATTCCCCTGTCCGGAAATTTTCCGTAGGCGGCCTGAAATTGAGCGCAGAGCTGGTTCTATTGCGGCTGAAAGCCAGCGAGGCCGTCCAGATCGTGCATATGTTCCGTGTATTGACGGAACACCAGATCAACCTGATCGGGGTAACCCTTGACGCCTTCCACGGTCGTCTGGACGGGGTCTGTTCTCTATTGGCCGAGGACCGGGTGAAGGCGGAAAAGGTCCTGGGAATTTTTCAGGGTTGTCTGGAAATGACGGCCCCGGTCGGGACTATCACCGTTTTCCCGGTTCAAGCCCGCATTGAACTCTTAAGCGCCCTTTTTGCCGCCTGGGGAGGCGCCGGTCTTCCGCTTTATCACATCGCTTCCTCAACCTCTTCTCTGACCATCACCACTGATTTTCAATTATTGGATGACGCCGTTTCTGTGGTTTCCCGGGTGGTGTCCCTGCCCGAAAATCACGCCCCCTTCCGGCCGGAATTCAGGGTCAAGCAGATTTGATGGAAACCATCGCCTTTTACCGGGAAACCATCATCAAGACCTACGGCTTTTTTGAGAAAACGGGGCTATCCTTGATTACCGTTGAATTTCCAGTCATTCAAACCGGGATGTATGTGGCCCGTGCCTTGGATTCGGTTTCAACAAGCGGGAGTTCGGTCCTTCTGCTGACGGTCCGCCCCTTGGCGGCCGGGACCATGCGTCTGAACTTGCTTTGGGATGAAGAGGAAAAAGAGCGGGGGGAAGCCGATCCGATTTACCATCTATTGGAACAGGAATTTAAAGGCCTGCGTTGGCGGAAGGAAAAAGAGGTAGAACTGATTTTTTTTCAAGGGCCTCATTATGGAGACCGATATGGAATAGCCTCTGCCGCTCTCGGCGCCGCTGCAGACAGTGATGTGCCGCTGTTGGTAGCGGCCTGTATTGGAGCCACCGTCTTTTGGGTGTTGCCCAAAGGTCAGGGGGCTCCGGCCCGGGAAAGCTTGAGCCGGGCTTTTGTGGTTCCGGAGAGCAAGGACAGGAACTGAAGCCATGAACTATGAAATCCCGAATGAAATGGATTGGCGGCTGCGGGTCTTTGATTCCCTCTCTTTTCCGACCCTGATCCTGACCCCGGACCATGTCATCATTGCCGTCAATCAAAAATTAAAAGAAACCTACGGCATTACCACGGAGACTCTGGTCGGAAAAACCTGCCGGCAATTTTTCAAGTCCCTGGAGGGGAATGAAGACCTCCCCTGCAAAGACCGCCTTTGCCCTTTGGACGAAACCTTGCGGGACGGAACGGGTCATTCCATGCTGCGCCGAATTCAACATCCGGACGGCAGTGAACATTGGGAGGACCGTGTTTTTTCACCCATTTTGGACGATGAGGGAGAGGTCCTCTATGTCATCGAATCCATCCGGGATGTCACCCGTTCCAAGGCCCTGGAAAAAAACCTGCAGGATATACGAGAGCTGCTCAACCGCGTGCTGCAAAGCTCGGCCAGCGCCATCATCGCCGCCGACCGTGAAGGACATATCCTCTTGATGAACCGGGCGGCAGAGGAGTTGTTCGGCTATATTTTTCGTCCGGGTGATCAGATCAATGTCGGTTCTCTTTATCCCCCGGGGGTGGCCCGGACGATCATGAAAAAACTGCGGGACGATGAGTACGGGGGCCATGGAAAACTTCCCGTGACCCGGGTGGAAATTCTGACCGCTTTGGGGGAACAGATCCCGGTGGAGATGACCGCGGCCATTATTTTTGAAGACGGCCGGGAGGTGGCCACCATGGGGGTCTATAATGACCTGCGGGAACGCATATCGGCCGAGAAAAAATTGCAGGAGGCCCAGACCCAGTTGGTGCAGGCCGAAAAAATGGCTTCTCTGGGGCGGCTGGCCGCCGGAGTGGCCCATGAAATCAACAACCCCTTGACGGGGATCATCATGTACGGCGGGTTAATGAAGGAAAAACTGGACCCCGATCACTTCCTGCAGGCCAATTTGAGTTATATCTTGGAAGATGCCGAGCGTTGCCGGGACATTGTTAAAAATCTGCTGGCTTACAGCCGGCAATTCAGCAAATCCCGTGATCGATTTTATTTGAACGAATTTATGGAAGAGAGTTTGCGCTTGATACGGGATCAAAAAATGTTTATCAACGTCAGCCTGCGGAAGGAGCTGTCAGAAGAAAGGATTCCGGTCAGGGCCGACCGCAACAATATGAGCCAGGTGGTTATCAATCTGGTCATGAATGCCCTGGATGCTATGAATAAATCCGGGACCTTGACCATTCGGACCTATCGGAATGATTCCGCACAAAAGGGCTGTTTAGAAATTTCCGATTCCGGAAGCGGGATCCCGGAAGAAAATGTCTCCCGCATCTTTGATCCCTTCTTTACCACCAAGGCCCCGGGTAAAGGGACCGGGCTGGGTTTAAGCACCGCTTACGGAATCGTCCAGGACAACCATGGTGAAATTTTCGTTAAAGAAACCGGCCCCCGGGGGACCACCTTTTTGGTGGAACTACCTTTGGACCAGGAAACCCGGGAAGTACCGCAAGGGATGATAGGATAAAAAATCTGCGGAAAAATTACAAGGAGCCGTATGATCACCGAAGCTGAAGTTCAAACCTACTATCCCCCCCAAATCCTGGTGGTGGACGATGAAGTTCGCATCCGGGAAGCCTGTAAGCAGGTTTTGGAGGAGAGCGGGTATGAAGTAGCCCTGGCTTCCAGCGGGGTTCAAGCCATTGAGGCCCTGACCTCAACCCATTATGATATCATTTTATTGGATTTAATGATGCCGGAAATGTCCGGTTTTGATGCCCTGGCCCGCATCAAGGTTTTGGATCCGGGGACCGTAGTCATTGTCATCACCGGTTATGCCACCCTGGAGCATTCGGTAGAGGCCATGAAAAAAGGGGCCTTTGATTTCATCCCCAAACCTTTCACGCCCGAACACCTCCGCGTTACCGTGGGCAAGGCCATTGAGTACACCCGGGCCCTGGGGGACATTGCCGACAGCCGCTCCCAACTGCGGGTCATGGTCAACCACATCACCGACGGGGTTATGTGCACCAATAATCAGTACCGGATCGCTTTGGCCAATCCGGCCTTTTTAAGGATGGTAGGCTGCCCGGCTCCCTCAGCCGTCGGTTGGGCAATGAATGATGTGGTTCAGATCCCCCGTATCCGGGAGATGGTGGAACAGGTCCTGAAGATGCCTGAAGGTGAGTGTTCGGAATTAGAGGAAGAGCTGAACCTTAACGGAGAGAATCGTCCGGAGGAAGTGGCCTTGAACATCCGTTGCGCTCCTTTTCGGGACCGCAACGGCCGGAACCTGGGTGTTATAACCATATTGCATGATATTACCGCTTTAAAGAAGATGGACCGTATGAAATCTCAATTTGTTTCTACGGTCAATCATGAGATTCAGAGCCCGTTGAATACGGTTATGATGCAGATCCAGGTGCTCTTGGACGGCCTGGCCGGGAAAATGACCGAAAAACAAGAAGGGATTCTGTCCCGGGTATATCAAAAAATCAACAACCTGGCAGGGATGGCTTCTGAATTGCTCGATCTGGCCCGGATCGAATCCGGTTTGATTGCCTTTGAACGGGAATTGGTGGATATGGTTCCCGTGATTCGGGATCAGGCGGCCTTTCACCAGCAAAGGGCCGAAGAGCATTCCCTGCGGATTGAGGTGGATGTGCCAGAGAAGTTACCTCCTATCCTGGCTGACCGTCGCAACATGGAGGCGGTCCTAACCAATCTGATCACCAACGCCATTAAATATAGTCCAGGGGGAGGACGCATCGTCATTTCAGCACGAACCGAAGGGGAGTACCTCTGCATTCAGGTCAGTGACACCGGTATCGGTATCTCGCCTGAGGATCAGAAGATGATTTTTCAACAGTTTTACCGGGTCAAGAATGAAAAAACCAGGCCAATCAACGGGACCGGTTTGGGTCTGGCTATTGTCAAGAAAATCCTCGAATCGCACGAGGGAAGAATAATGGTTGAAAGCCGCCCCGGTGAAGGAAGCACATTCACCATTTTTTTACCATTAGTTTCCTCATGAACGGAAAAACCGGAGGACCATTATTAATTGTCTCAAAAGACGGTCTCGCAAAAAGTCAATTTCTGTCATTTCGAGGAGTGGAGCGACGAGAAATCTTTAATGATTTCAAGATTTCTCCCTTTGGTCGAAATGACAATACGGTGCTGTGACGACTTTTTGCGAGACCATCTTTTGAATCGGTAAATAAGAGGGGGGGGACGGCAATCCCTTCTAACTAAAAAACCTTTTCCGGGTCGCGGGTAATCATGACCGTGCAGTGGGCGCGGCGGGCCACGTTCTCGGCTGTGCTGCCGAAAGTGATGCGCTTGATGTTGGAGCTGCCGGCTGCTCCCAGAACGATAAAGTCCACTTCGTTAGCCCTGGCGTAACGGACGATTTCCATGAAGGGGACCCCGCAGACCACCTGAAATTCATAGCCACCGGTCAACCCAGCCAGTTTAGGTTCATAAAGCTCTTTTAGTTTCACCTTCCCTTTTTCCAGATCCTCTGCCGATAGGGTTTTTTCCGCCTCCTTGTTTTTTTCCATGGGGGAGAGGTCGGGCATAATTTGATAAGCGGAATGAACGACGTGCAGGCAATAGAGTCTGGCCTGATATTTTTCGGACAAGTCAAGAGCGGATTTCAGGGCATAATCGGCGTCTTCTGAAAAATCGGTGCAATAAAGGATTTTTTTATAAGTCATGGCCATGATCACCCCCGGTAAAAATTCAAATGACGGTTTCAATCCGGTTGAGCGCCGAGAAAATGGGAGCAAGTCCACCGGCAGTTTACCTATGTGACCCAGATTAACATAGCTGAATCAAGAGTGCAAACACCATATATTGAGTAGTGCAAAGTTATTTTGATATAACACTCTGAACATATTAAGCGGAGGTGTCAATACTATTAGGCACTGATTAATAATCAGGAATTGTGTCGACAGGATTTCTAATATTTGTTATTTTAACCCTCCGATATAAAAGGATTCAGGGGGGGGAATGAACCAAACCAAAACACCAGATATCGGTCATCCAGGGAAGCCCGGCAACTTAAGCCGGGCCTTGATCGAAATCGCCCTCGGCCAGAGGGCAGCCGAGCACTATTTTCGCAGCGGCCGGGTATTAAATGTCTTTACCGGCGAACTGTTAAAAGAAAACGTCGCCGTTTACAAGGACCGGATCGCCTATGTCGGTCCCTCGGAAAAAATGATCGGGAAAAAAACCCAAGTTGAGGAGGTTGAAGGAAAAGTCCTGGTCCCCGGCTATATGGACCCCCATGCCCATACCGACTTGTATTATAATCCGGCCACTTTTTCCGAGGAAGTGGTCCAAAGCGGGACCACTTCCGTTTTTTCCGACATGCACGATCTGGCCAACGCCCTGGGTTGGTCCGGCGTGCTTCAGGTCCTGAAAGATTTGCCCCACTACCCTTTGACCTACTATATGGCGGTGCCTTCCTCTTCTCCACCCTTTCCCAAGTTTGAGGGGAAAGAGCTTTTCACGGTCAGGGAGGTCCGGACCTTGCTTAAGAAACCCGAGGCCCTGGGGTTGAGTGAAATGACGGCCTTTGTGCGTATTCTTAATAAAGAGCCCCGACTGCTTAACATCCTCCAGGCGGCCAAGACCCTGGGTAAAACCGTGGAGGGCCATACCACCGGGGTCAGTCAGGATAAGCTCAATGCCCTGATCAACGCCGGACTCACCTCCTGCCATGAGGCGATCAGCGCCGAGGACGTGAAAAGGCGCCTTCGTCTGGGTCTGTATGTTATGTGCCGAGGCGGGTCCATCCGAAACGACCTGGCTCAATTGATGGAAGCCGTTCGCGATCTCTCCGCCTTTGACACTTCCCGCATCATGCTCACCCCGGACGGTCTCTTCCCCGGCGATATGGTCGAATGCGGTTATTTGGACTATGTCTTAAGACAAGTCATAGACTGGGGTATCGACCCCTCCCGGGCTATCCAGATGGTTACGATCAATCCGGCCCGTTATTTTAATAAGGAGTTGGAACAGGGCGCCCTCGCTCCCGGAAGAAGGGCTGATATCCTGGTCTTGAATGACCTGAGGGACCCCAGGCCGGTATCGGTCTTGTCCAAAGGAAAATGGGTCAGGCGGAATGGGCGCCGGATCTTTCCGTCTCTCAAGTCTTTCCCTCCCGGGACCTACGACCGCCCTTTCTCCATTTCCCAAATCCGACCTGACTTTTTTTATTTCCAAGCCCCTAACAAAAACCCGTTGCCGGTTATGACCATATTGGATAAGACGCTGACCCGCCGTCAAGATCTGCAGGTCCAGGATTCTCGGGGGATGGTCAGGGCCGATCAGGGGAAAGACCTGGCCAAGATCGCTATTCTGCCCAGAAACAGCGGACCGGGCGGAATGGGACTGGTTTCCGGTTTCGGGGCGGATATCGGGGCCATCGCCTCCAGCATCGCCCATGAAACCCACAGCCTGATGGTCCTGGGTTTTAACGATGCCGATATGGCCCGGGCGGTCAACCAGGTGGTCGAAATGGGTGGGGGGATGGTTATCGCTAAAGGTGGGACTATTTTGTCCCGTTTGGCCCTGCCAATCGGCGGTGTCATGTCGGACCTGAAAGTCCCCCGGCTGGCCAAAGCCTTGGAGCGTGTCCGCCGCTGCCTGCACGAACGGGGTTGTCCCCTGGAAGACCCCTTATGGACTTTGGGATTCCTTTCCTTTACCTCCCTGATTGAACTCAGGATCACTTTTTCCGGAGTCTATGAGGTCAAGAGCGGGAAGATTTTATATAATGGGTTTGGGAGCGGAAAGCGCAGACCCGTGTAGCGTGAAGCGAAAGAAGCGGGAGTACAACAATAAAAGGGCCGATTATGCGTAAAATGAAAAGAGCAAAAGGCCGAGGCAAAAAAATAAACTCCTTTGGCTCTATGGTTCTTTTAATCGGTCTCCTGAACCTTTCCTCCCTTTTCTTAGTCCCCCCAGCTTATGGGGCCGGACAGCGTCTGCCGGTCTATGGGTATAAAGTTATCCGAGTCTTCCCCCATGATCCCGAGGCCTTTACCCAGGGACTGGCGTTCCACCGGGGATTCCTGTACGAAGGGACCGGTCTCCTGGGGAAATCCTCCCTGCGCAAGGTGGAGTTGGAGAGCGGCAAAATTCTGCAAGAACAGCGGCTGTCGGCGGAGATGTTTGGAGAAGGGATCACTATCTGGCAGGAGCGGATCATTCAGTTGACCTGGAGATCGGGGATCGGTTTCGTCTATGACCTGACTTCCTTCCACCTTCTGGATCAGTTCACCTATCCCACCGAGGGCTGGGGTCTGACCCAGGACGGCCGGAACCTGATTATGAGCGACGGGACCTCGTTCCTTTATTTTCTGAACCCGCGAACCTTCAGGGAAGTCCGGCGGATCCAAGTCCGGGACCGGGGAATCCCGATTCAGCACCTGAACGAACTGGAATACATTAAAGGGGAAATTTTCGCCAATGTGTATCCCTCCAGCCGGGTGGTCCGGATTTCTCCGAAAAGCGGACAGGTCAAGGGATGGATTGATTTCTCCGGACTGGGGAAAATGGAAACCGGTCGGCCAAGCGACCAGGTATTAAACGGCATCGCTTATGATCCGGAAAAGGACCGGATCTGGGTGACCGGTAAAAACTGGCCCCGACTTTTTGAAGTCAAGCCGGTCCTCAAAAGACCGTGAAGCGGGGGCGGCGTGACCCCGAGGCGATCCCTGGCTTCCATTCATCATGGCTTGGCAAGCGAGATACGAGATACGAGGAACGAGATACCTTTGGGTTTTCTTATTCACATCCGGGAAAAGTTCTCCGAAATGATCCCCCTGTCCTGGAAATAAAAACCTATTCCGGCGGATGGTACTGGAACGGTTCTCCGAAAAAAAATCCCTTCTCCCGGAACAGCCGTAAACAGGCCTCTACTACCACCGTATTGTATAAACTCCCCTTGTTTTTTTCTATTTCCTCCAGGGCCGCTTCCACCCCGTGGGCCGGGCGATAGGGCCGGTGGGAGGCGATGGCCTCCACCACATCGGCCACCATCAGCACCTGGGCCTCGATCAGAACATCTTTTTTTTTGAGGCCGAAGGGATATCCGCTGCCGTCGAGGCGTTCATGGTGCTGGAGAACGATCCGGGCCACAGGCCAGGGGAAATCGATATCTTTCAGGATGTCATAACTGGTTTGGGGATGGGCCTTGATCAGGCCGAATTCCAGGGGGGTCAGTTCCGTGGGTTTGCTTAAGATCTCCGCCGGTACCGAAATCTTGCCCAGGTCGTGGACCACCCCGGCCAAACGTACCGCTTCCACCTGGTCGGTGGAAAGACCGATTTCTTGGGCCAGGATGCGGGCCAGACTGGAAACCCGCTGCTGGTGGCCGGCGGTATAGGGGTCTTTGCTTTCCACAGTCAGGGCCATGGCCTGGATGATCCCGCCCATGGATTTGTGCAATTTGTATATGCTCTGTCTTAACTGTTCTTCTGATTTTTTTTGTTCGGTGATATCGCTGATGGCTCCGATCCACTTATAAGCCCATCCTTTCTCATCACGCAAAACCTTGCCGGCGGCCCTGATATGAAAGATCCGGCCCTCTTTCCCGATCAACCGGTAGCCCTCAAGGTAGGGTTCCCGATCCCGGACATGCCGTCTGATGGCTTGATTGATGTGTTCAAGATCTTCGGGGTGGATGTGCCTTTCAAAAGCGGAGGCCTGGACAGGAATTTCCCCGAATATTTGAAGCAGTTTTTCTTCAGCGCTGCTGAACCAGCGAATTTCCCCGGACTGGAGGTCCCACTCATAAAGGAAGTCGCTGGCGCTTTCGGCCGCGATGCGAAACCGTTCCTCACTGAGTTTTAAAGATTTCTCCGCCCGCCGGATCTCAGAAATATCACGCATGATCCCCCGGAATCCGACAGGGTTTCCGTCCGCCTCCCGGATCAAAGAGGCGGAAGTGGCAATGGTTTTTCTTTCTCCGTTCCCGGCCAGGATTTCATACTGGATGTTCTGGGCCGGTTCAGCGGTGTGAAAGATTCGATTGAAGGCCTGAAAGGCGATGCGGGCATTTTCCGGATCGGTCCGTTGACGGTTGTTCATGCCTGTCAATTCTTCCCGGCTGTAACCCATGATCCTGGAATAAGCGTCGTTGAAATAGGTCAGGTCCCCTTTAAGGTCCACTTCGTAGTAGCCGTCTTCGATAGTTTCGATGATGTTCCGGTAGCGTTCCTCGCTGGCTTTGAGATCATTTTGGATTCGGATCAGGTCGGTCATGTCCCGGGAAATCCCCCTGAATCCGACCGGATTTCCCGAGGTGTCCTTGATCATGGAGACCGAGGCTTCGAAGATCCCCCTCCAATGGGTATTAGGGGTGATTACTTCATGCCGGATCCCACTGAGGGAATCACCGGTCTGGAATACCCGGTTAAAAGCCTCAAATAAGATATCGGCGTTTTCCTGATCGGTATACTCCCGGTAGTTGATGCCCAGCAGTTCTTCTTTGGTGGTGTTAAAACCCCTGAGAAAAGCATCGTTGAAAAATGTTAAATTTCCTTCCAGATCCACTTCATAGTAAGGATCATTGATGGTCTCGATGATGTTCCGGTAGCGTTCCTCGCCGGCCTTGAGGCTTTTTTGAAAATCAATCAGATCGGTGATGTCCCGGGCAATGCCCTGGAATCCGACTGGGCGGCCCTCCTCGTCCCGGCGCAGAGAAATGGACAGCTCCAACTGCCTCTGATTTTTTTGTTTGGTGATGGTTTCAAAACGGACCCCCCGGATCGGGGTGCCGGTTCGGTAGACCAGATTGAAGGCCTGGTACATTTTTAGGGCGTTTTCTTGATCCGTATATTCCCGATTGTTCATCCCCAGCAGTTCCTCCCGCGGATAACCAAAGATGGTCGCCAGGGAGTTGTTGAAGAAAGTCAGGTTTCCATTTAAGTCCACTTCGTAATACCCGTCGGCCAGATTGTTTATTATCGCAGAATATTGGCTCTCGGCGGTTTCCAGTTTTTGCCGTAGAACGGCCATTTCTCTCAGGAGTTCTTTCTTGGTCGGGGCTTTTTCGGACATCTGCATTTTCCTAAGCAACGTAAGCATAGAGTTCTACGCACATGTGAATAATTGTTACATACAACTTTCAACAACTCAAGCCTTTTTGTTTATCAAGTAATAGGGGGAAAGGGATTTCTTGACCCAAGCCCTCAAGTTGGTTATACTTGCCTCATAATTTTTTGGGGAAAGAAGGTAATGAAGTTTTCCGACGATTATTATGGTAAATTTACTTTATGGGTGAATAACCCCGAGGTCTCCCCCTTGCCGAAACCGTCCGGTTTGCCGAAATTCAAGGCCAAAAAATTTCGCTCTTACGAAGAAATGAATCAATGGAAAATGGAATATTTGATGGAAATCGCCGAAAGGGGGGGGGTTAAATGGACGAATTAGTCCGTCTTTTTAATCTTCATCAGGTCCGTTATCTCTTAATCGGCGGTCAAGCGGTTCGATTGGAAGGGATGCCCCGGTTTTCCAAAGATATTTGATCTTGTACGAAGGAGGCCTCATGCCGTTTTGGAAAAAAGACAAGGAAAAGAAGGAAGCCAATAAAGCCGAAGGGAACAAGCCTTTTTTGGATTTCATCAAGGAGGCCAGAGTGGAAATGGAGACTTTGATGGAAAAGGAACCGAGATGGTTTTATCATTTGCCCTACGGCGGGGCCATGTCTCTGGAAAAAGCCAAGGAACTGGAAATCGAAAAAAGGGCCCTCTGGCGCCGGGTGATTCATGACGCTAAGCGGTCCCGTTTAACCGGGCTGCGCTGGGAAACACGAGGTGATGATCTGGTTTGTTCCGAGTGTCAAAAGATGGCCAGCCGGATTTTCCCCCTCAATGAATACGATAAACTTAATCGGATCGTGATGCACATCGGCTGCCGCTGCAATCTGGTTTCGGTGAGGGATTGAAGCATGTGGCTCGTAGCTCGTATCTCGTATCTCGTGAAGCGAGAGGTCGGGGTTGCCGTTTTTAATGGCCGGATAGATGAGATACGATTCACGAGATACGAGTTACGAGCTACTTTTAAAAGGCAATAATGAGTCGAACCATTAAAGCAGCAGGTTTGCTTTCGGGCGGTCTGGACAGCATCTTGGCCGCCCGATTGCTTTTAGATCAAGGGATCCAGGTCCTGGGAATTTCTTTCCGCACGCCCTTTTTCGGTCCGGAAAAAGCCATCCAGGCCGCTGATCAATTGGGAATCCCCCTGGAGATCCTGGATATCACGGAAGAGCACTGGAGAATGCTTAAAGCCCCCAGATACGGATACGGCAAGGGAATGAATCCCTGTATCGATTGTCACGCCCTCATGGTCCGCAAGGCCGGAGAAATGAAGGAAAAGGAGGGGGTGGATTTTATCTTTAGCGGAGAAGTGCTGGGGCAAAGGCCTTTTTCTCAAACCAGGCCCTCGTTGCGGGCCGTGGAAAAGGCATCCGGCCTGGTGGATCGGGTCCTCCGTCCTTTGAGCGCCCTGTTGCTGCCGGAGACCGGGCCCGAAAAAGAAGGCCTGGTGGATCGATCCCGTTTATTGGACATTCAAGGAAGGTCCCGTAAACGACAGATGGCCCTGGCTGAGCGATACGGGATCCGGGATTACCCGGCCCCGGCCGGGGGCTGCCTTTTGACGGATCCCGTTTTTTCCAGGCGCTTGAAGGAACTGTTTTCTCACTGCCCGGACCCGCCCCTGCGGGAGGTGGAGCTGCTTAAGACGGGCCGTCATTTCCGTTCGGGTTCTGCCCTCAAGATAGTGGTGGGTAGAAACCAAAAAGAAAATGAACTCATTGAAACCGTTATCAGCCCTGAGGACGGTTGGGCCCGAACCCTAACCTACCCCGGTCCGCTTGTTCTCGCTCTCGGCCGGATCTGCCAGGAAGAAGATTGGCAAATGATGGCCCGACTTTGTCTGGCTTACAGCGATGCCCCTGGGGAACAGCCTCTTCCTGTGCAAATGGGACAAGGGGAACGGAGGTGGATCATTATGGCAGTCAAGGAGATGAAGGATCATTTCAGGGAGTGGATGATATAAATGCCCCTCATCGAACTCCGCAACATCTCAAAATCCTATCCCAGCGAAGCCGGGGAAGTGCGGGCGCTTCAGGGAATTGATCTCGCTGTTGCTCAGGGGGAAATGGTGGTGCTCTCCGGGAAAAGCGGATGCGGGAAAACGACCCTCTTGAACATGATCGGGGCCCTGGACCGGCCTTCCTCCGGGGAAATCCGGGTGGACGGCCGGGAGATCACTCTCCTTTCGGAAAAAGAGCGGACCCTTTTCCGCCGCCGTCAGGTGGGGACCATCTTCCAGTCCTTTAACCTGATTCCCATGTTGACCGTAGAAGAAAATATTGCTTTACCCCGCTGGCTGGATGGTTTTGATGATCAGGAAACGGCCGGTCTGGTGGAGGCGCTTTTGGTCCAAACCGAAATGACCCATCGCCGAAAACACCGCGCCCATGAATTGTCCGGGGGGGAACAACAGCGGGTAGCCATTGCCCGGGCCCTGATCAACTCCCCCAGGGTGATTCTGGCCGATGAGCCTACCGGCAATCTCGATTCCCATACCGGGGCACAGGTCTTGTCGATTCTGGCCGCTTTAAACCAGGGAAAAGGACAGACGATCATTATTGCCACTCATTCCCGGGAGGCGGATGTCCTGGCCCATCGGGTTATTCATTTGAGGGACGGGAAAATCCTGGATGATCATTAAGGTTTATCGGCTCTTTATCCTGCGACGCTATCTCCAGTCCTGGCGTCAATCCCTACTGACCCTCTTCGGTTTGGCCCTGGGGGTCACAGTTTTCGTCAGTATTCATTTGACGGTGGGGGCTTCTTTAAAGTCCTTTAAAAAAACGGTTCAGGCCGTATCCGGGAAGGCCGAATGGCAGTTGGTCCGGGAAGGAAAAGAGATCGAGGAAGACCTTTTCCCCCAAATAAAAAAACACCCGGAAGTTCAAGCCGCCGCACCGGTAGTAGAATTTTCTTCCACCCTGCACCGCCCCCCTAATCAGGCCATCCTGATCATAGGGCTCGATTACTTTTCCGAAAGAGAATTCGGCCGATATTCCGGGGCCCTTTCCTCCCTTACGGAAGCGGACCTTCTTGCCCTGCTGCTTACCCCGCGGGCCGTCGCCCTTCCCCGTGAATTCGCCGCCCAAGTGGGGTTGAAGAAAGGAGACTCCTTTTCTGTTTTAGTTAACGGACGTTATCAGAAGCTCACGGTTGCGGTTCTTTTGGACGGCCGAGGGACCACTCAGGTTTTCGGTGGACAAATGGGCCTGATGGATATCGCCCAGGCTCAGGAGGTGTTCGGGAAAAGAGGGGGTTTGGACCGCATCGACTTGATTCTGCGGGAGGGCGGCGAGGAGGATATCCGCTTGCAGGAGTTAAAGGCCATTCTTCCCCCGGGTGTGCGATGGATTCCAGCAGGCGGAAGGGAACAGGGGACAGAGCGGATGATCCGTTCCTATCAACTGAACCTGACCGCTTTAAGTTTTATCGCCGTTCTGGTGGGTATGTATCTCATTTACAATACGGCCTCATTATCTGTTGCCCGGCGGCGTAAGGACCTGGGTGTTCTAAGGTCGCTGGGAATGCTTCCGGGACAGATCCTGCGTCTGATCCTTTGGGAGGCAGCCGGGTACGGTTTGATCGGCGGTTTGCTGGGGATCTTGGGTGGCTGGGTTCTGGCCGGATTTCTGCTGGAAACCGTTTCCAGGACCATTAACGATTTGTATGCCATGGTCGGAGTGGCGGATATTCCCTTTTCCCCGAGCGAGACCTTGCTTTTTCTCCTGCTTTCCATCGCCGCTTCCATGATCTCGGCCTATCTTCCGGCCAGACAGGCCTCCAGGCTCGAGCCCCGGGAAGTCCTTTATCAAAAAACCGGATTGATCGGACCCGTAAAATCCCGGAACTGGAAGCTGACCCTGGGAGGGCTGGGGTTGCTGCTCGTTTCCCTCCCCCTGACCTGGCTTCCGCCCTGGGACCATTGGCCGGTGGGAGGATTCGCCTCCACCCTGACCCTGACCCTGGGTTTTTCCCTGCTGCTCCCCGGTGGGATCCGCTGGGGGATCAACCGCCTTTTTATTTCCCGCCTGAAGAGGAAAAAGGGTTTCATCTCCGCCTGGCTGGGTGGGAACTATGTCAACCGCTATGCCGGCCGTATGGCCGTTTCCATGGCTGCCCTGATGATTGCCGTGGCCATGTTGATCAGCATCGGATTGATGATCCGCAGTTTCCGCCAGGGAGTGGATAACTGGATCAGCCGATCGGTGAGCGGAGACCTCTTTGTCGGTCCCATTTTTCCTTCCAACCAGGGCTTTTCCCAGTTTATGGATCCCCGGGTGGTGGAGGAAATAAAAAGCATGAAAGAACTGGCCCATGTCTATGCCTACCGGGGAGTCAGCACGGACCTGCGGGGTTATTCCCTGCGCATCTGGTCAGGAGACCTGGCGGTCATTCAGCGGTATGGCGGACTTTCCTTTACCCAGGGGAAAGGGGAGGATATCTTTAATCAGGCTTTGAACGCTGAAGGAATCCTGGTTTCTGAAATCCTGGCCGGACAACTGCATCTGAAACCCGGTGACCGGCTGGAGATGATGACCGCCGGGGGGCCCCATAGCTTTTCGGTGGCCGGTGTTTTCTATGATTACCGGACCGAAGGAGGGGCGGTCTGGATGGACCGTACTCTTTTTCTCCGCTACTGGCAGGATCCCCGGATCAACGGTCTAAGGCTCTACCTTAAGGACCCTTCAAAAATCAACCCGGTGCGGGAATCGATTTTGAAAAGATTCGCCGATCGTTCGACCCTGGTCATCATATCCAATCGGGAACTGCGGGACCAGATCCTGAAAATTTTTGACCAGACCTTTCACATCACCTATATTCTGGAGGCCATTGCCGTCTTAATGGCCTTCCTGGGGATCCTCCATTCCAGCGCCATTTCCGTACTGTTCCGGGAAAGGGAACTGGGTATACTTAAAGCGGTGGGAGCCGCAAGCGGACAGGTCCGGAGAATGATCCTCACCGAAACCACCCTGATGGGGATTTTCAGCCTGATCTGGGGAGCGGCGTCCGGGACGCTCCTGTCGCTTATTTTGATTTTTGTCATTAATAAACAATCCTTCGGCTGGACCATTCCCTTTCACTGGTCAGGGACGATATACCTTCAAACCCTGGGAATCATTGTCCTGGGGTCCTTTTTCTCCGGTTGGATTCCCTCCCGCATGGCTGTCCGAAAAAGCGCCCAGGAGATGATCAGAGAGGAATGATCTTGATTTCGGATTGCGGATTGCGGATTTCGGATTGCGGATTGGGGAATTAAAAAAAACAGGAAGCGGAGAGGGGGCGAGAGGGCGACGGGATGGGGAGAAGCGGGGAAACGGAGATGAGCGGTAAAGTGGGAGGGAGAGAAAGTACCAAGGATTGGGGAGAGAGCGAGAAGGGGAGAAGGGGCGAAAAAAACTTTAAGAGCCATAAAAAAGCATTTCTCCGTGTCTTCGCGTCACCGTTTCTCCGCTTCCCCGTGTCTTTTTCTCTATTCTTTTTCCTTTTTTTCCTATCTCTTCTGGCCGGGATCAGCCTGGCTGCCCCTGATTCCCCTTCCTTTAAATCCGCTCTGCCGGGATGGAAATTCGAATTCCCCCGAGATCACCGGGCACACAAGGATTTCAGGACCGAATGGTGGTACTACAACGGTCATCTTACCGGTCCCGCCGGGGAACGATTCGGTTACCAGTTGACTTTTTTTCGGGTCGGTTTGATTCCCGGATCATTACCCCTCAAGGGGTCCCGCTGGGAGCTGCGGGAGGTGTATCTGGCCCATCTGGCCGTTACCGAGGTCGAGGGTCGGATTTTTCAGTTCAAAGAAAAAATTTCCAGGGGCAGTCTGGGATTGGCAGGGGCCGAAGGCAGACGCTATCGGGTTTGGCTGGAAAGCTGGCAGGTAGACGAGGAAGGGACGAACCATCGACTTCAGGCCGGGGACCGGGATCTGGCCCTGGCCCTGACTCTGATTCCGGTTCGTCCCCCTTTGGTCCACGGTCTTGACGGGGTCAGCCAGAAGGGACCGAAACCAGGTCAGGCCTCACACTATTATTCCCTGACCCGGATGAAAACTGAAGGGTATTTAACACGGAAAGGAAAAAGGATACCGGTCCAGGGATTGAGTTGGATGGACCACGAGTTCGGCAGCAACCAGCTGGCCGAAAATCAGGTCGGCTGGGACTGGTTCTCCATCCAGTTGAACGATGGAACGGATTTGATGCTCTACCAGCTTCGGCAAGTGCAGGGTCAGGTGGATCCCCGCTCCAGCGGGACTCTGATGTTAGCTGGGGGAAAAAGCAGGCATCTCCCGGTCGAGAGGATTAAAATCCGGACCTTGAAATCCTGGAAGAGCCCTCGAACCGGGGCGGTTTATCCGGCGGCCTGGGAGATTTTACTGCCGGAAAATGATTTGAAGCTGGAACTAACCCCCTTAATCAATGACCAGGAGCTGGTAACCTCCAAGAGCACCGGCGTTACCTATTGGGAGGGGGCGGTGGAAGTAAAAGGGATTCATCGGGGGCGGTCAGTGGAAGGAAAGGGTTATGTGGAAATGACCGGGTATGACCGGCCCTTTCAGCCAAAAATTTAACCAAATCTATCTGAAATGGTGGGTCTCGAAAGTGAGAGACAAATCATCAGACTTTTCGAGTAAGTATCTAAACAAAACCGGGAAATATTTTTTCATTGACGGGCCGCTTTTCCCCATATAGTCTGTAACTTTTTCATGGTCTCACACACATAACCTTTGGCCTTTCTATGCAATCCTATCGTCTCCTTTTCCCTTACCTGCGCCAGGGATGGGTCCCTTTGCTTTTCGGCATCCTATTTCTCTTTTCCGTTGATTTTTTGCAACTGTCCATCCCCCGCTTCATTAAGGGCGCCATCGACGCCCTGACCTCCGGTTCGGCGGCGGGCAGCCGCCTGATCCCTTATGTCCTGGGAATCATCGCTGCCGCTTCCCTGATCTTTCTTTTCCGTATGTTCTGGAGGCGGTTGATTTTCGGCCAGGGCCGCAGGGTCGAAGAAGCCCTGCGCAACCGGCTCTTCGCCCATTTGCTGAGCCTTTCCCAATCCTATTACCAGCGAACCTCCATCGGCGATTTAATGGCCCACGCCACCAATGACATGGAAGCGGTCAGAATGGCCATGGGCATGGGACTGGTTTCCCTGTTGGATGCCCTGGTACTGGGATCGGCGGCCATCGCTTTTATGGCCTATATCAATCCCCAACTGACCCTGATCTCCCTCTGGCCCATGCCCCTGGCCGCTTTTCTTACCCAACGGTTGAGCAAGATGCTTCATCAACGGTTTGAAAAGGTCCAGGGCACTTTTGCCCTGATTATGGAAAAGGTGCGGGAGAGCCTGGCCGGAATCCTGGTGATCAAGGCCTACACCCTGGAGGCGCGGGAAGAGGCGGGATTGGCGCGGTTGAGTCAGGATTATCAGGATCAGAATATCGCTCTGGCCCGGGTTACCAGCACCCTCTTCCCCATGTCCGTTTTATTGACCAATCTCAGTCTGGTGGTGGTCCTCTGGGTAGGCGGAAGACAGGTCCTGGATCAGGAGATCACCACCGGCGACTTTGTGGCCTTTATCAGTTATCTTCAACTCCTGACCTGGCCGGTGACGGCCCTGGGCTGGGGCTTTAATCTGATCAAAAGGGGGGCGGTTTCCCTGGCAAGGATTGAACGGGTTTTAAGCGAATCCCCGGAAATCGCCGACCGCCCGGGAGTTATTGCGCCTCCCGCTTGGCCCAGGCCCGAACTCCGGGTGGAAAGCCTATCCTTTTCCTATCCCGGGGAGGAGAAAAAGGCCCTGGAAGGGATCAGCCTGGACATGAAACCGGGCCGCTTCTATATTATCAGCGGGAAAACCGGGTCAGGTAAGACCACCCTGGCCCTCCTGCTGGTCCGGCTTCTGGACCCCTTTCGGGGGAAGATCTGTCTTAACGGCCAGGATCTCCGCCAAATCCCTCTGGGTGACCTGAGAAAGACCGTTTCCCTGGTTCCCCAGGAACCTTTCCTTTTTTCCGATACCATCCGGGCCAATCTGCTTCTGGTCCGGCCGGAGGCCGAAGAAGGGCAGCTCTGGGAGGTGCTCAAAGTCGCTGCCCTGGAGGAGGAAGTACGGACCTTTCCACAGGGCCTGGACACTGTGGTGGGGGAGAAGGGTGTTCTCCTCTCCGGAGGACAGAAACAAAGGCTTTCTCTGGCCCGGGCTCTACTGGCTAATCCGGCCCTGCTGATCTTGGACAATACGCTCTCCTCTGTGGACCTTAATACCGAGTTCCAGATCCGTGAAAATTTGAAGGAATTCAAGAAGGACCGGACCCTGGTTTTCATCACCCATCGTCTGGTGGGTTGGGAAGATGCGGATGAAATATTCTTTTTGGAATCCGGGAAGGTGGTAGAACAGGGGGAACATGAGCATCTACTTGACCGGGACGGTCCTTATGCCCGCCTGTACCGCTATCAGTTGCTGGAAATGGAATTGCGACAGGGGAAATTTTAAATGCCGCCGGGTGATTTTGGCTATATTGAGGATGACCGTCTGGGACGTCCCTATGATTTCGGCCTGTTGAAAAGGCTCTTTCCCTTTTTGTGGCCCTGGCGGGGGCATTGGCTGGCCGGGGTTTCCCTTTCCATCGGTTTGACCCTGCTGGATCTGATTCCGCCCTATCTGGTCAAAACAGCCATCGACCGGCACATCCTGGCCGGGGACTGGAAGGGATTGCGGCCAATCGCCCTGGTCCTGTTTTTGGTTCTTTCCCTCAATTTTGGTCTCCAGTACTTTCAGGCCATGGTCCTGGAAAAGCTGGGACAACGGGTCATGCATGCCCTGCGTCTGAAGCTCTTTTCCCATCTTATTGCCCTGCCCCTGGACTATTATCAAAAACATTCCATTGGCCGGTTGGCCACACGAGCCACCAATGATATTGAAAATCTGAATGAGATGGTCAAATCCCTGCTGGCCACTCTGTTCAAAGACCTCTTTCTGGCCCTGGGCATCCTGGCTGTTCTGTTTTATTTAAATGCGAAACTGGCTCTGGTAACCTTCACCCTGATCCCGGTGATTTTTATCGCTGCCCGTTTCTTCAGCCGCAAGGCCCGGAACGCCTTTCGAGACCTGCGCCAGAGGGTGGCCCAGTTGAACGCCTTCTTACAGGAAAGCCTCTCCGGGCTGGCCCTGATCCAGATTCTGGTGCGGGAGAAAAAAAGAAATGATGATTTCCGGCTGGTAAACCATCAGGCTTTTCAGGCCGGTCTCTATCAGGTCCGGGTCTTTGCCCTTTTTATGCCCCTGATGGAGCTCATTTCCACCCTGGCCGTGGCCCTTCTGATCTGGCGTGGTGGGGGGCAGGTGCTTCAACAGACCCTGACCCTGGGGTCTCTGGTGGCCTTTCTCTCCTATATCCAGATGTTCTTTCGGCCCTTGAGGGAAATGACCGAAAAATACAGTGTCATGCAGTCGGCCATGGCCTCCCTGGAGCGAATCTTCGAGATCATGGATGAAAAGGCCGAGGAAGACGTCCCCTTTTCCGCCGGAGAAGCCGATGATTCTTTTAAAGGGGAAATTTGTTTTGAAAAAGTCCGTTTTGCCTACACCCCGGGCAACCCGGTGATCAAGGATCTTTCCTTCACCATCCCGGCCGGAGAGGTGACCGCCATTGTGGGCATGACCGGCGGGGGGAAAAGCACTCTGATTCGTCTGATCGAGGGTTTTTATACACCCCAGGCGGGAAGGATCCTGATCGACGGCCGGGATATCAGGGGCCTGCCCAAGAAACAACTCCGCTCTCTGATCGGACTGGTGCCGCAGGAAACGGTCCTCTTTTCCGGGGACCTGCGGGAAAACATATTGCTCCAAGAGGGTTACCATCCAGACATCCAATGGGATAAAATAGTTGATGCCGTACATTTAGGTCCTGTGCTGGAAAAAAAAGAGCTCCGCTCCATGAACGCCCTCTCCGCCGGGGAACAGCAACTGGTAGCCCTAGCCCGGGTCATGGTCCGCAATCCCCGCATCCTGGTCCTGGATGAGGCTACCTCCCAGGTGGACACCTACACCGAAACCCTGGCCCAGGAGGCCCTTTCCCGGCTGCTCCAAGGCCGGACCGCTCTGATTATCGCCCATCGTCTCTTCACCCTGCGCCAGGCCCGCAGGATCCTGGTTTTGCATGAAGGACGGCTGGTGGAGGACGGCAGCCATGAAACGTTGATGCTGAGAAAAGGGTTTTATTACCGGCTTTACCAGTTGCAGTATAATAAAAATGGAGAGTGACTGCGGAAGCCGAAGTTCCACGAGAAAGGAGGGATGAGGAAGAGGAGATGGTCCCAGTCCTAACTGCCATATCATGAGACAAAAAAAGAAGGGAAAAAAGTGCGGTTAAAGACGGATTAAGGGATGTTGTCCACTGACTTCAGGAAATATATTGGAATCATGCTAATTAATAAAAAGTGAACTCGGTGGACAACGTCCTAATTACCCTGGTATTAATAATTATTTTTTTGGCAAGGTATAGGTAAGGGTACCTTCTCCATATCCTACTGCTGCAATGTCCCCTTTTTCCATCGGAAGATATTTCATTTTAGAGCTTGAACTTCCCTTAGCTCCCTCAAATCTGCCTGTGCCCTTGATGATTTCACTTTTTATACTGGCTTTTCCTCCCTCCTCAAGGGTACCTTGAACCTTGAGGGTAATAGTTGAACCATCTGTAAATTTCCAAATTCCATATTGGTTCCAAGAACCTAAAAATTTAATCATATCTGATGTAACAACCTGATTTGAAACCGCTATGTCTCCGTCTTCGAGCAAAAAGAAAGTTTTCCCAACACTAAAAGAAACCCTGTGTCCATCTACATCCCCAACCAGAAATGTCTCTACTTTACTCGGGTAGCTAAAATACTTGAAATTCTTTGTCTCGGCCCCTGCCAGAATGGGAGACCCCAGGACCCAGGCTAAGACCACCAAAATTCCGAACAGAATAACGGTTGATTTTTTTGTAGCCATGGTCATTTTCTCCTTTTTTATGATTTGATGTTGACCTCTATAAAACAAAAAACCTACCTCTTAACTCAAAAACGTGGGTTTCAAATTTCCTACATATCCTTGCCTCCCTAATAATTACTCAAAGGTTCATAATTATTATTTGAAGTTGGTATAATGAAAAACTAAATCAGAGTGGACTGTGTTTAACCCCGCGCTTTATTTTTTAATCTCATAGATCACTTTTTAGGCAAAGTGAAAGTCAGAGTCCATTCCATATCAATGTTATAACCATTCTGTCTGCCTTTAAAAGAACCGCTTCCTTTAATACCATTAAAGCGCATGTTCCCACGGAGAATATCTGACGTTCCATTAAAGATCCATTGGGCCTCACCCTTGGGGTCCGGGATTTCGGTAAACTTAGATTTCATGATTATTTTTGAGTTATCCTTAAACGTTAATATGGAGTATCCTTGTATAAGAAGTTCCTTGCGCTCATTTTGTTCCCATAAAAGGAGATCATGTTCGGTACCCGTTTCACCACTATCACAGGTGAAAGAGCCCTTGGATTCGTTAATCCCAATAATAGAACCGGTTGAATCGTTTATCATCGTCAGAGGAACCGATTTCCCTTCGCCTTTACAGTTAATAGTTTCTGATAACGCCGGGGTAGCGGAACCCCATATCCAAACCGAAATGACAAAAAGACCTATTGCAAAAATCAACGATTTCTTTGCGACCATGATTATTCCCTCCTTTTGTATGATTTGATGTTGACCTCTATAAAAAAACCCCCAGTTCTTAATTGAGAAACGAGGGTTTCAAATTTCCTCCATATCCTTGCCTCTCCTTTAGATAAAAGTGGCGTTGCTGGAAGACAGGTTATCTTGACTATCTGACCATTAAATAAAAAATAATACACAATATATTGAATTCTATTGCTTTTCACCCTTGAAGGATCTCAACCCGACATTTTCAAAGTCAACGGTACCGCTGATCTTGTTACTTTCAACCTTTCCTTTATACGTTATATTAATAACGGAAAAATATTTTAATTCGAAATCGGTACCTTGAATTTTACCTTTAACTTTCTTTTCTCCGTACGGCCCGTGAAGGGTCCCAACAATTTGTTCGCCCTCTTGTTGCAAAATAAAAGTTAAAATGGCCGCCCTGGGGTCGGGAGGGTCTTGAACATTTACACGCCAGGTTCCGGTCATACTATCCGCCGCTTGAGTGACAGAAACCACTGTAACCAGACTTAAAACTACAAAGAACGTCAAAATATAAGAAAATACTTTTTTCATGTCTTCCTCCTTTTCTCCCTATCCCTACCAAGGCCTGTTCCATTGAAAGCCCTTGGCTGCCTTTTGAGCATTTGGTGGAAGCGAACTGATGGTCTTGTTAAGTTCAGCAAAGACTCCTTCTATGGTCAGTTCTTCGTTCATCATCGTTATATTCGCCTTTTCAAAAGAGGCATTGAATACTATTTTCTTGGGCCCAACCTGATCGTTAGACCATTTCTTCCATTCCGGCAAGGAGGCTTTCCCGCTTGGGTTGTTCTGATTACCGGACCAGGCAAAATTCTCAAGATATTTCATCATGCCCTTCTGAAGTTCTTTCCGGCCAGCCTCGTTGGCGGGGACAAAAGGGTAACCAAAGAGGCCTTTTTCCGTCCCAAAAAAGAAAGGAATCTCTCCCCCATGCCCAGCCCCGTATACAAAATCGAAAGGTGACGGCCCGGAGCCTTTCCCTCCCCATCTAAAAAAGTAAGCATAAACGTTGTCTTGCACTTTTGCCAATTCACGGGCAACTGTATCTACATACTTGGCCGTCCAGTTCCGGCTCCCATGATAACCCGTGATCTCATAAAGGTCTTTGTCGGCCTGGGTTGGAAGGACATCATTGACGGTAATCATCCCTCCATCAGGTTTTTGTTTCCCTTTGAAGACATCAGTTAAATTAAACCAGGTATAAGTACTGGAAGGTACTCCCAACGGTTTAACCATTCCAAAATATAGGGGCATAAAAGGTTTGGTTTCGTATTCATTGCTGCCAAGTATAATCGGGACCATATTGTGTGCTTTTGCCTTAATAGTGGGCATCCAACCCCCCTTTGGGATTACCGTTCCGTCTTCGATTGCAGGAAAAGGCGGCATTGGGAGAAATTTAAGTTGGGCCATGCAGAACGTACCTGAATCTATTTCATTTAAAAAGGCCTTAAGTGTCCCGTCGTTTTCCATGGCTGTGCGGCGTGCCGTAGCCTCCGCTACCCCGACATTCTCTTTATACCTGATGATCTTTTCAATAATTACATTGGCAGAATTTCGAGCTGAAGTTGTTGTTACAGTAGCCATGCCACCACTTTGGGACATGGCTTGATGGAATAACCCCTTGCCCTGAGGAGACACAACTAAATTCATGACATTGTGTGCACCGGCAGATTCTCCGGTTATGGTTACATTACGGGGGTCCCCTCCAAAAGATTGTATGTTTTTCTGAATCCATTTCAGGGCCTGAACATTGTCAAGGGTCCCGAAATTTCCCGAATCGGTCAGTCGGTTCGTCCCACCGGTCTGAATCGCCGGATGAAAGAACCATCCCATAGGTCCGAGCCGGTACTGGACGAAAACTGCCACGACGTCCGATTGTTTCGCCAGGACCTTACCATCATATTGACTGGCAGATCCCCCAAAGTTAGAGCCCCCATGGATATAGACATACACCGGGAGTAGACCCTGGTGTATGGGACGTTCCGGGCGATAGATATCAAGGTATAGGCAATCCTCACTGCTGTCCGGATCCAATTTCCCTGTACGAATCCAATCAATTGTAGTCTGAAGCTGTGTACACTTCTTGGCGGATGTTGTCGCTTCCCTGATACCATCCCAGGGCACCGGATCCTTGGGTGGCGCCCAGCGTAAAGAGCCTACCGGGGGACTGGCAAAAGGAACACCTTTCCAGATAAGGGTGCCCTGATCTACAAAACCTTTAATTTGACCAAACGCTGTTTTTACCGTTGGGTCAATAGCCGTCTTGCCCGAGGTTTGGACGCCTGCGCATCCGGCAAAAAGTACGAGGCAAATGATGATAAAACTTATTCCAATTTGTCCAGAAAGAGATATAAATCTTTTCATTTGAATTTCCCCCCTTCTTCTTATTCTGAATTAAAATATTTGAAAAATAGGTTCGGTCACTACGATGTGTATAAATGGAGGAAGAATTACCCTCTTTCCACTTAGAAAAACCCCTTATTTTTTTCTTACCCCAGTGAAGGTGCCTTTATCGTTAGGTCCCAAATCGACGGAACCACTGATCTGGTCTCCCTCGATCTTTCCTTTGTATATTACAATGTGTCCTATCTTATAAGTAAGCTGGAAATCGCTTCCCTGGATTTTTCCTCTTATTTTAGCGGCACTTCCTCCCACGAAAAAATTGTTGCCAGTAATTTCTTTATCATCTTGTTGTAAGATAAATGTTGGGTTGTATTTGCCGCTGGTGGAGGTAACTTCCAAATCCCAGGTTCCGGTTAGGGTATCTGCCGCTTGAGTGACAGAAACCACTGTAACCAGACTTAAAACTACAAAGAACATCAAAATATAAGAAAATACTTTTTTCATGTCTTCCTCCTTTTCTCCCTATCCCTACCAAGGCCTGTTCCATTGAAAGCCCTTGGCTGCCTTTTGAGCATTTGGTGGAAGCGAACTGATGGTCTTGTTAAGTTCAGCAAAGACTCCTTCTATGGTCAGTTCTTCGTTCATCATCGTTATATCCGCTTTGTCAAAAGAGGCATTGAATGCAATTTTCTTGGGTCCCCCCTGATCGTTAGACCATTTCTTCCATTCCGGCAAGGAGGCTCTCCCTTGTCTGGGGTTATAAGGATTGAAACAATTCATCCTTTCCGGAACCTTCGATTACTTTTTCCCCCATTTTAGCTACCAGCGCCCAATACCCCTGATCCGTTCTGAGTTTTCGGTTAATCTCCTCAATTATACTCAGGTTCTCGTAATTCCCTATCCAGGCAACCTTTGACAATGTGGTGAATATGGGGATGAAAACCTTTAAATTAGTCGAATAGTTTTTGTTCAGGTATTCTGTAATTTCCAGTGCAACTTGAAAGGCCTCGGTAGCCGGTCCGGGTATAAGCCCTATCGTTCGAACCAATGTGTACATTCCCTTATCCTCCTTTTTGATATTGTAAAATGATTATTTTACGAGTTCATAAATTCCTATTTGTGCTCCATCATCGGTTTGACTTTTTAAAAATCTTTTACCGCCTTCTTCGTGCAAGGTAGTAAACCCGGTCCCACCAGAAAGCAAGTTCTTGGTACGAATTTTACCATCTACCAACTTTCGCTCTATAGGAAAACGGCCCTTTTCTGAATACATAAAAATCGAACTGTCCTGGGAAACAAAACTGTCACCTGTACCATCGTTATTGAAGATAACGGTCATTTTGGTGCTCCAGCCCGGACCGTCCAGTTTCCCTTCCCATTTCCCGGCGATTTCCTTAAAATCCCGGATCGGTTTAAAAGCCGGGGTAGAGGAGGATGTCGATGCGGCAGAAAGTTCAATCCAGCCCACACTCTGTTGGCAAACCTGTTCAGTGTTTTCGACAACCGGTCTTCCCTTAGTGATGACTTTATGCATCATCTCGCCTTTGGCATCCTTATATTTTCCGGTGCCATAAATCAGCTTTGATCTTGATCCATCCTTGTTATTTCCGGAAATTTCCCAAATAGCAAAATCTCCGTTTTGACTCATGTTCTTCGAATATCCATGCCAAAATAATCCTCCAAAGGCTTGAGATCCCTTTGTTATTCCCACCTGATGAAAGGTATTATTGTCGTTAATTTTATTCTTATGGGTGCTCCGAAAGATACCCTTTCCCTCCCAAGTTCCAATATATATCTGCCCTGGATTGTTTTGCACTGTAGTAAATGTGTTTGAAGCACAGCCAATCCCTTCCAATTCTTGCCGCTCCGCCTGGGCAACCGGAATAACCATAACCAAACCCAAAATCACAAACAATACGGAAAACAAATTTTTTTGATTAAACATGGTCAGCCTCCTTTTTGGTAAGTGAATATTCGGTGTTATCCTTAATGCAAAAAACAACTTAATTTTTCCAATACCCCAACCCTCTTTCAAAAAAAAACGATTCTGAATTTGCTTTTTGTCGTCTCAGTGCGTGAACTCAGCTTCCGAAAATCTCTATTCGTTTTTGAGTATCCTCTTGGGTAGTCCAATATTCAATATTCCATTTGTACCCCGGGACTCCATGATAAGCTCCTCCCACAGCCGCCAAACGTAACCGTTCCTCGTACATTCTTGATGGTTCGACTTCAACGATAAAAAACCATTTCAGGCCTTCCAGTGTACTTTTAATATAAGGTCCGCGGACTGTCGCATGTTCAGGAACTGGAAATTTTGCTACTACTTCAGGAGCACGTTTAGCTATCTCCGCAAAACTTTCCGTGGGACAAATACAATTCAGTTTTAAAATCGCCATAACCATTCCCTCCTTTTTCATGAAATTGTTTATTGAAAAATTTCCGGTTATCTCTATCTATTTCTAAAAATTTAAATGCTCTATAAATTTATTATTGATCAGTCAACGCAACATATTGAATATCAAGGGACTTATACTTATACCCCTCCTGTTTTCCTTTAAAAAAGACGATCGTTTATTAATAAATTTCCTATCACAGGAACGCTTACAGATTGCTTACAGATTGGAAAATAGAATTTCCTGGAGTTTTCCCCAGAAGATTCCTTTTCCAACTTTTTATTTCTTTTTATTAGCAGACTCGGGGTTACAAAAAGGTTATAAGGCCAAATTTTATCTTCTTGAAATTATTAGTAAAAAACATGGATTGTTTAATAATTCCAGTTTTTTGCTCCGGACCGGTTTCCTTGAGGGAGTATTCAGAAAATTATCAGGAGTTTTGAAGGTCTGGCTTGGAAATAAAAAACCCCATTTCTCTCCGGACGAGAAATGGGGTCTATTCTTCCATCACAACTCCTTTGGCAGGGGTTGAAAGCAAGAAAAAAGTTGATGTTTACATAACATAGAATTATAGATATTATTTCTTTTTAAAAGTCAAGTAGTTTTGTTGGTTCCATTTATTCCGAAAGGATTTTGGAATCTAAAAAAAACCCACCTTTTTTAGACGTTTAATATAAATTTCACTAAAAAACTTCTATTTCCGTATCAGTGTAGCCTTTTTAAAAATTGAAAATCATTTTTTACCACAGACAAAGGCGGGACGAGGTGGCGGCGACTTGCCGCCCCCTCACTGGCAGGCCCTTCGGGTACTTGAAACCTGTTCGCCCCCGGATCGAGTCCGAGGGGAGGCCGGCGATAGCCGGTTTTCCCGGGTCGTTTTTGTAGGGCCGGGGAAACCATTTTCAGTCATAGGGGACGTTCGTGCAGAAGTTGCCTTGTCTATTAAAGATCAATTCGTTAAAAATGATCATGCCTAGATCAGCCAGATTAGATGCTCAAGGAGTTTTGCCCCATGTAATGGGACGAAATTTTGTTTTTCTCAGGCGGTTTCATCAGGGGGTAAATTAACAGAATTAAAAAAGCGATATGATTGAAAGGGGTGATTTTAGCAAAGCACTTTCTGCACGAACGTCCCGTCACCTCTTTCTGCACGAACGTCCCGTCACCTTTCCCGAAGGGTAAGGCAGATTGTTAGTAATGCCTCTAAGGTCACTATCGCTCATGGCTTTATAGAAAATGAGCATCTTTACTAAATACCCCCTTTAGACTACACTCAAGGTGAGGTCCGTCGATATGAATAAACCGCCTTGATAGACTGATAGCTTCAGGTTAGAATGAATAAATGGATATTTTTTTTGCAACGGTATGATGACTGTGGAAGCCGAGGTTTTTCGAAAAAGGGATTATTGGGGTAGGGGATGTTTATTTTAAAATCAGTATTATTAATCTTCAGATACTGCTGGGCCCTTCCTGTCTCCTTTCTCGGTCTGGTCTGATCCCCTTGGTCCTGATTAGCGGCGGAACCGTCTCTTACGTAGCCGGTCTCCTGGAGGTGGAAGGGGGGATACTCAACCAGCTATTGTCCCGTATCCGTTCCCGTTTCTCCATCGATGCCCTGACCCTCGGGCATGTAATTTTAGGACAAGATCGTGAAGCGGTAATCATGTCCGACCTTGTTCAGCAGGAGGGGCTGAAGATGGCCATTCCCGGAAAACGAACCACCGAGCAACTCCGTTCCGTCTCCCCTCCCTGGGCCACTCCCTCCAACCCCTTCGACCTCGGTGTCGCCCTGCAATTCAACGACTCTTTCCGGGTTTATGAAACCCTGGTTACGGCCATGTGCCAGGACGAGGCGGTTGATGCCCTCCATATTCAGCTCCCCCGGCAGATGATCGTCCAGGCGCCGAGGGAATTTCTTGGGTTTTTTAACCGGCTTCCCCTCTCGGGCAAACCCTTGGCCGTCTGGGTGGCGGGGATGGAGTCGGGGACCCATGAGACCCTGCAATGGCTGGAAGAGCAGCAGATTCCTGTTTTTACTTCACCGGAAAAAGCCATACATGCCCTGTCCGTACTGCATCGATTGAGTTGAGGTCACCTTACCAAATAAAGCTTGACAATGGTTCTGAATAGGATTATATTATGCAAATAAGAAAATCCGTTATCTGCCCCTTAGGGATGAGATGGCGGTCGAAGTTGGTGAAAAAAGTCGGCAAGTTGAGGTATCGGGGACTTTTATTCCAGATGCCTTTTTTTTTGGTCGTATCCCAACTTGAGAAATAATTCCAAAGGAGGAATACGACTATGGCAGAAGGAAGCGTAAAATGGTTCAATGAGAGCAAAGGATTTGGCTTTATCGATGTGGATGGTCAGGAAAAGGATGTCTTTATCCACCATTCAGCCATCACCATGGAGGGTTTTCGGACTCTCAACGAGGGCCAGCGGGTAAGATTTGATATTGAAAAAGGTCCAAAGGGACCTTCGGCGTCAAATGTAACTCTTATCTAAGAAACCCATAATAAACAAAAAGGGGGGGCATTTTTTCAGGCCCCCCCTTTTTTTGTTTACCCATCGATCTTCAAGTCAGCGAAACCGGATTGAATCCTCCGCTGATAAGCGCTATCTGAATTTACCCCGGCATATCAAACATGGCTAAGGCTAACGGACAGGGGGGGACGTTGGCATCGACGTATTGGCAATCCTCCTGATCGCATTTGACAAAAAAATCTTTTTTGTACTTGAGACCGAAATTCACACGATTTTTGAGATGAATCTTAACCGGTTCATGGATTACGCTGCAATAATAATCTCTGATGTTATTTTTTGCCATTTTCTGTTCGGATTTCCAAGACAAAATGAGCAGGCCAACCAAGGCCTGCTCATCAATTTTGGTGCCGAAGGCGGGACTCGAACCCGCACGGAGTTACCCGCCACCCCCTCAAGATGGTGTGTCTACCAGATTCCACCACTTCGGCACATGGGATGTTTATTTGCTGACAGGGTTCGCCGGAGCGGCCGGGGCTGCAGGGGGCGCCGGAGCCGGTGTCGCCGGAGAACCTGTTTGAGGCTGTATCGGGGCCGATTTCTGCTGGGTAGCCGTGGAAGGGATCCCTACCATCGAGGTGCTTCTTGACCCTGGTCCGTATAGGAAAGCGAGCAGCAGGGAGGTGATCATAAATACCGCCGCTGCTACGGTGGTAAGCTTGGATAAAAAAGTCGTGGCCCCGCTGCTGCCGAAAATCGTCTGGCTCGAACCACCGAAGGCGGCCCCCATGCTGGCACCTTTCCCGGTTTGAAGCAGAACGATCAGGATCAGGGCGAAACAGACGATAATGTGAATGATAATGGTTAAAGTTGCCATAACGCCTTATTGATTAACCTCCCGGATAAGGGGCAAAAATTTTTCTATTTTCAGACTGGCACCCCCTACCAACGCCCCGTCAATATCCTTTTGAACATATAAGTCCCGGATATTGTCAGGTGTAACGCTCCCACCATACACAATCCTGGTTCCCATTGCAAGGGTTTTGTTAAAGCCTTCGACCAGTAAACCTCGAATAAAAGCATGGACTTCCTGGGCCGCAGCCGGGGTGGCCGACCGCCCGGTACCGATGGCCCAGACCGGTTCATAGGCGATGATGATTCCAGTGAGATCCGCTTCCGAGATTCCCTGAAGGCCCACCCTTATCTGACGACGGATGACCTCCTGGATCTGTCCGGCGTCCCTCTCCGGCAGCGTTTCCCCGACACAAAGAACCGGTTTCAAACCCCCTTGTAAACAGGCCATCACCTTTTTCCGGACCTGATCATCCGTTTCACCAAAGACATGCCGCCGTTCGGAATGACCGATCAGGGAATAGGTGCAGCCCATATCTTTGAGCATCCGTACGGAAATCTCACCGGTAAAGGCCCCTTCTTCGGCCCAATGGACGTTCTGGGCCGCCAACTGCACCGGACTGCCCTGCAGTTCCTGGGAAGAGGTATTAAGGGCGGTAAAGGGCGGGGCGATGACCACATCCGTCTCTAAAGGATGGGGGAGGGCGGGTATCAAGCCCGTTATGAATTCGCGAGCTTCGGGAACGGTTTTAAACATCTTCCAGTTTCCCCCGATCCAGGGGCGGCGATCTTTTTTTTTCATTTAGTGCCTCATTTGGGTCTGGATTAACAATTCTCCAAGGCCGCGATCCCCGGCAGTTTTTTCCCTTCCAAAAGTTCCAGAAAGGCCCCGCCGCCGGTAGAGATATAGGATATATTCGATGATTCGCCGGCTTTATGGACCGCCACATCGGTATCGCCTCCACCGACGATGGTTAAGGCCCTGGATCCGGCCACGGTGCGGACCATTTCCATGGTCCCATGGGAAAAAGGGTCGATTTCAAAGGCCCCCATAGGGCCGTTCCAGATGATTGTTTTGGCATTGACCAGGGCCTCGGAGAAAAGGAGGGAGGTGGCCGGTCCGATATCGAGAATCATCCAATCTTTAGGTACCTCCTGTACCGTGGTGGTTATGTTTTCGGCCTGGGCTTCCAGGGCGCTGCCGGCAACGCAATCCACAGGAAGATAAAATTTTACGCCCAGTTCCCTGGCCTTCTCCATTAATTCTCCGGCCTTTAGAACCAAATCCTCTTCCACTAAAGATTTGCCGACCTCATAGCCAAGGCTTTTTAAAAAGGTATTGGCCATGGCTCCGCCGATAATCATTTTATTTACATGTTTGAGGAGATTCTCCAACGCCCCCAGCTTACTGCTGACTTTTGAACCTCCGATGATGGCCGCCAGGGGCCGGGCCGGATCTTCCATGGACTGGTGAAAGAATTTAATCTCATCCTTGAGAAGGAAACCGGCGGCACATACCTTGGCAAAACGGGTCACGGCCTCTACCGAGGCATGGGCCCGATGGGAGACGGCGAAGGCGTCATTTATGTATATATCACACACTTCAGCCAAGGCGCCAGCGAAGGTCTCGTCATTTTTCTCTTCTTCGGAGTGAAAGCGCAAATTTTCCAAAAGCAGAATATCCCCAGGCTTCAGGACCTCGATCATTTTTTTGACTTCCGGACCGATGCAATCCGGGGCCATGGTTACCTCTTTTTGCAGGAGTCGGCCCAAACGCCGGGCCACCGGGGCCAGGCTCATCTCCGGGACCGGTTTCCCTTTGGGGCGGCCCAAATGGGAACAAAGGATTACAACGGTCTTTTGATCCAGGGCGTAATTGATGGTGGGCAACACCCCGCGGATGCGGGTGTCGTCAGTGATGTTTTGGTTTTTATCCAGGGGGACGTTAAAATCCACCCGGATCAGGAGCTTTTTATTTTTTAGGTCCAGATCGTTTAGATAGCGCATGGGGCCCTCCTAAAAAGAGGTGGGTATGATTGATATTTTTTGATTATATCAAACCGATCGGAATAAATCAAATTCTAACCCGGAAATAAAAAAAAGAGGGAACCGAAAAAATTTCCGGTTCCCTCTTTTTTATTTAATCCGTCGAACGTTTACTTCCACTCAAAGGAAACGAGTTTAGTAAACGAAAAACGACGAACGCCGAACGACCAACAACGAACGGCTTTTTTAGAGCAAGGGGATGATCAACAGGGCCACAATGTTAATGACCTTGATCATAGGGTTAATGGCCGGACCGGCCGTATCCTTATAAGGATCGCCGACCGTATCGCCCGTGACCGAAGCCTTGTGACCGTCGCTGCCTTTTTTATGCAGGACCCCTTTGTCATCGGTGACACCGTCTTCAAAGGATTTCTTGGCGTTGTCCCAGGCACCGCCGCCGGAGGTCATAGCAATGGCTTGAAAAAGACCGGTCAGAATGCTTCCGATCAAAAGGCCGCCCAAAGCCTTGGGGCCGAGGATAAACCCGACCAGAATGGGGGCTACCACCGGAATCAAGGCCGGAATCATCATTTCTTTGATGGCCGACTTGGTAACGATATCGACACATTTGCCGTATTCGGGTTTACCGGTGCCTTCCATGATGCCTTTGATCTCACGGAATTGTCGGCGAACTTCTTCCACCACGCCCCCGGCAGCCCGCCCAACGGCCAGCATCAAACGACCGCCGTAATAATAGGGGATCAGGCCACCGATAAACAGACCGGCGATAATCATCGGATCGGATAGATCGAAAGTGAGTCCCTGAATGGTTTTAGCCAGTTCCCGGGCATATTCGGCAAACAAAACCAGGGCGGCCAGGGCTGCGGAGCCGATGGCATAACCCTTGGTAACGGCTTTGGTGGTATTTCCTACGGCATCCAGGGGATCGGTAACCGCCCGGACGCTTTCCGGCAGTTCAGCCATCTCGGCGATCCCGCCGGCGTTGTCGGTGATCGGTCCATAGGAGTCAATAGCCACTACGATACCGGTCATGGAAAGCATGGAAACCGCGGAAAGGGCGATGGCAAAAAGCCCGCTTTCCCAATTGCCGGCGAATCCACCACCGAGCGCAAAGGCACCGACTATCGACCCGACGATCACCAGAGCAGGCAGGGCCGTGGCTTCCATACTCATGGCCAACCCGGCGATGACGTTGGTGCCGTGGCCGGTCAGACTGGCCTTGGCGATGGTTTTCACCGGCCGGAATTTACCGGAGGTATAGTATTCGGTGATCCAGACGATGAGGCCGGTCAGGATCAGACCGATAAGGGCCGTACCGAAGATGCTCATAGGGGTGAAACCGCCGGTTTTGTCGCCGAGCCCGCTCATGAACCAGGAAGTTACAAAGTAAAAGGCGATGGCAGCCAGGATTCCGGCGACTGCCAACCCTTTGTACAAGGCGCCCATAATGTATTGTTTGGCGCCGAGCTTAACAAAGTAGGTACCGATGATGGAGGCGATGATGGACACCCCGCCTAAAAGAAGCGGGAACTCGACCCAGGGGCTGTCTCCCCCGAAAACGGATTTGGCCAAGAGCATGGCGGCCACCAGGGTCACGGTATAGGTTTCATAGAGGTCAGCGGCCATACCCGCGCAGTCACCGACGTTATCCCCGACGTTGTCGGCGATAACGGCCGGGTTGCGGGGATCGTCTTCCGGGATACCGGCTTCCACCTTCCCGACCAGGTCGGCACCAACGTCGGCAGCCTTGGTGTAAATACCGCCGGCAATACGGGCGAAAACGCTCATCAGGGAACAGCCGAAGCCCAGACCGACCAGGGCATGGAAAGCGGATTCTCCGGCCATGGATCGGGCCAGGGCAAAATACCCGGCCAGGCCGATGATACCCAGACCGACGACCATGATACCGGTTACCGAACCGCCCTTGAAGGAAAGGGTCAGTGCGGACTGGATTCCCTTTTTAGCCGCCTGTGTGGTCCGGACATTGGCCCGCACGGTAACCCACATGCCGACGAACCCGGCAAAGGCCGAACCAGCGGTCCCGATCAGAAAACCAAGGGCCGTCCAGGGACCGAGGGCCGGGATCAGGGCGATAACGATTAACAAAATCACGGCCACAATGGCCACGGTTTTGTACTCGCGGGAAAGAAAGGCATAGGCCCCTTCCTTAACCGCATTGGAAATCTGCTGCATACGGTCGGATCCGGCATCCTGTTTGGAAACCCATCCGGCAGTTACCAGGGCATACAGGACACCCAGCCCGCCGCAGATAAGGGCAAAAACAATAATACTCATAATCTCTCTCCTCCTTCTTTTGTTTTGTATTGAACCAGGTTTTTTTGAACTTTAAGGAAAATTAATGGGTTGTAAAATCGTTCCAATCTGCGATTAGACTTTTTCCCCACCTCCTTTTAAAAAAACAGGGTTGATTTTTAATAACTAAAAGATATTACTTGTGAAATTAATTACAGAGTCCCTCAGCTTCTATCATACCCCTATGGGGATGTCAAGAATTTTTCCAGCGATTTATACTCCTTTGCTTGACCTCCCCCTTTTTTCTTGACAGAATAGGACCCTTGGCAATAAGAAAAGTTAGTCATCCATCGAAAACTTTTTAGGGCCCTGTTGGATTTTCCTGGACAGGACACACAGCTTTATTAAGAGGTCGTATTCGAACCGGGAATGGAGCTACCTGGTAACAATAACGCTAAGGACCTTTAATCTTAAAGGGGAAGGGGGATCCAATGAACGATGACAGGGTGGAGGGAGAAATCGGAAGGCTGCAGGTCAATTCGACTGATTTTATCCTTTTTTCTTTGAAGGAATATAAGGGTAAAAATTATATCGATCTCAGGAAATATGTTGTCTCCGACAGCTTCACCGGGTTTACCAAACAGGGGGTCCGTTTTGCCGCCGAACAATTTAATGAATTTGAGGAAAAAGTGAAACTGCTGAAAGCAGCCCTGTCGGAAATCGAAGCAAAACCGTAAAATCGAACCATTGAAACAAGAGAGGACGCCTATGTACTGGAATGAAAAGTATGAGACCATGTCGCCGGAGGAAATGCGGGAGTTCCAATTAAAACAGCTTCAGCAGACCGTAAAATGGGTTTATGAAAAGGTCCCCTTTTACAAAAATAGACTGGATGATTTGCGGATCAAACCGCAGGACATTACAGAGTTATCGGATCTATCCAAGCTGCCTTTTTCAGTAAAAAACGACCTGCGGGACAATTATCCCTTCGGATTATGCGCGGTTTCGATGGCGGATGTGGTCCGGATTCATGCCTCCTCCGGGACCACGGGCAAACCCATCACCGGCCCTTACACAGCGGAAGATCTGGATCAATGGTCCGATTGCATGGCCCGTAATTTATTCGCCGCCGGGGTCCGTTCCAATGATATGCTTCAAAATGCCTATGGTATGGGGTTGTTCACCGGGGGGCTGGGATTTCACCAGGGTGCAAGTAAAATAGGGGTTACGGTTATTCCTACCTCTTCGGGTCAGACGGAACGTCAGATCTCCATCATGCAGGATTTCGGTACGACCGTGCTCTGCTGCACCCCCTCCTATGCCTTGACGATCGCGGAAAAGGGCATGGAGATGGGGATTAATTTTAAAAATCTCCGTTTACGGGTGGGGATCTTCGGGGCCGAACCCTGGACGGTGGAAATGCGAAAGGAAATAGAGGAACGGCTCCATATCAAGGCCCATGAGGCCTACGGCCTGACGGAGATGATGGGGCCCGGGGTGGCCTTCGACTGCCGGGCCCAGGATGGTTTTCTGCACATCAATGAAGACCATATCCTGGCCGAGATCGTCGATCCGGTGACCGGAGAGGTCTTGCCGGAGGGGACAAAGGGGGAACTGGTTTTTACGGCCATTCAGCGGCGGGCCATGCCTTTGCTCCGCTATCGCACCAGAGATATCACCCGATTGCAAAGGGGAAAATGCGAATGCGGACGGACACTGGTAAAGATGGAAAAGGTTTATGGAAGAACCGATGATATGCTGATCATCAGCGGCGTCAATGTTTTCCCCTCCCAGATCGAAAGCCTGCTGCTGGATGAAAAGGGGATTGAACCCCAATATGTCATCATCGTCCGCAAAAAGGGGTATCTGGATACCCTGGAAGTGAATGTGGAGGCCAAGCCGGAAGTGTATCAGGCCGGGAAGGAAAAAATCAAAGAAGTGGAAAAAAGTATCGAAGATCATATGCGGGGCCTAATCGGCATCGGCATTAAGGTGCGGTTGGTTTCCCCAGGAACCATCACCCGCAGTGAGGGTAAGGCCAAAAGGGTCATTGATGAAAGGAAGCTGTAATGAAAATTCATGAGTATCAGGCAAAAACCATTTTTTCCCGCTACGGGATCCCTGTTCCCAAAGGGAATGCCGCTTTTTCCGTGGAGGAAGCGGCCCAGGTTTCCCGGGAAATCGGCCGGGCACCTTATGTGATCAAAGCCCAGATTCACGCCGGCGGGAGGGGAAAAGGGGGCGGGGTCAAAAAAGCCCGCTCTATCGATGAAGTGGAAGAAATCTCCAAGGAGATTTTGGGCATGACCCTGATCACCCACCAGACCGGACCGGAGGGGAAAAAGGTGCGGAAGGTGCTGGTGGAAGAAGGGTTGGAGGTGGAACAGGAATTCTATCTGGGGATCACCCTGGATCGGGTCAAGGCCTGCCCGGTGGTTATGGTAAGCCCGGCCGGGGGCATGGACATCGAGGAGGTGGCGGAGAAGACCCCCCACCTGATCAAGCGGGAGTGGATCGATCCCGATGTGGGTTTTCAGGCCTTTCAAGCCCGAAATCTTATTTACAGCCTGCCCCTGGATCCTGTCCTGATCAAACCGGGTTTGGCGCTGTTGCAGCAGGCGGTTAAGCTTTTCGAGAGTTATGATTGCTCGCTTCTGGAAATCAACCCCTTGGTGACCACGAAGGACAGGCGGCTTATCGCCCTGGACGCTAAAATTTCCTTCGATGACAATGCCCTTTTCCGCCATAAGGATTTCCAGGAATTGCTCGATCCGGATGAAATGGACCCCCTGGAACTGGAGGCCAACCGGCACAATCTGAATTACATCCGTTTGAACGGCAACATCGGGGTTATGGTCAACGGTGCCGGTCTGGCCATGGCCACAATGGATATCATCAAGTTATACGGCGGTGAACCGGCCAACTTTCTGGATGTCGGCGGTGGGGCCAATGCCGAGATGATTGCCAGAGGTTCGCAAATTATCCTCTCTGATGAAAGGGTCCAAGCCATACTGGTCAATATCTTCGGCGGTATTTTGCGTTGCGACGTCCTGGCCGAGGGCCTGATTGAAGCCGCGCATAAAGTGAACATCAAGGTCCCTCTGATCATCCGTTTGGAAGGGACCAATGTGGACAAGGGGCGGGAGATGCTGGCGCAATCGGGGCTTAATTTTTTGGTGGCCCAGACCATGGGCGAGGCGGCCCAAAAGATCAGTCATCTGGTGAGGGGGAAATAAATGACAGCGGATGGCCCATAACGCCAAGGGTTATTAGCCGAAACCTTTAGAAATGTTTACTGGATTGCGAGATACGAGATACGAGGTCCGAAATACGAACCCATTCGCCTCGTCAGGACAGTAAAACAAGCCAAGATAAAAAAAATCTCAGACTGGCGGAGTAAAAAATATATGAGCATATTAGTCGATAAAGACAGTCGGATACTGGTTCACGGGATAACCGGAAGAGAAGGCAGTTTTCACACCCAGCAGATGCTGGAATATGGAACCAATGTCGTGGCCGGGATGACCCCCGGGAAGGCGGGGCAGACTGTGGAAGGGGTGCCGGTCTATAATACGGTGGAGGACGCCGTTAAGGAACAGGGGGCGGATTGCTCGATCATCTTTGTCCCTCCGGCCGCCGCCGCCGATTCCATTATGGAGGCCGCCGCGGCCGGGATCAAAGTGATCGTCTGCATCACCGAGGGAATTCCCACATTGGACATGGTCAAGGTCAAGAATTACCTTAAAGATAAACCATCGGTACTCATCGGACCCAATTGCCCGGGGATCATCACTCCCGGGGCCTGCAAAATGGGCATCATGCCCGGGTATATTTTCCGTCCCGGTTCGGTGGGGGTTATTTCCCGAAGCGGTACCCTGACCTATGAGGTGGTAGATCAGATCAGCAAACTGGGGATGGGGCAATCCACCTGTATCGGTATCGGTGGAGACCCGATTATCGGACTTTCTTTTATTGAGCTTTTATCCCTTTTCGCAGGGGACGATCAAACCCGGGGGGTGGTGCTTATCGGTGAAATCGGCGGAACAGCCGAGGAAGAGGCCGCCCGGTTTATTCAAGAGCACTTCCCCAAGCCGGTGGTTACTTTTATCGCCGGGCAAACGGCCCCCCCGGGCAGGAGAATGGGTCATGCCGGGGCCATTATTTCGGGAAAATCGGGAACGGCCCAGGAAAAAATGGCCGCCCTCCAGGCCGCCGGTATCCGTGTGGTCCTGGACCTGACCAAGGTGGGGGAAGCGGTGGCGGAAGTATTGGGATAAACCGGTACGGGTTGGAGTTTATTAGGTTCGATCTTGTAATCGGTAGGATAGGTTCATTGTTAATTTATTAATGGTCTCATGGTAGTATGTGGTGCAGGGTTCCGATTGCGTCTATGCAGGATCTCCTGTTCGGTTTAGGGGACGTTCGTGCAGAACGTGCTTAGCTATTTATCGGCAGTCCTACCATATCTTTTTTGGCTCTACTAGATTTACTGTGGGGCATTAGACATGTCTGGGATGAAGGATGAGAGGACTTTGAGGCGTAGATAATCCTGATCCTTAATACCATAGGCACGGCATTGAATAACCCTGATCTTAGTATTTAATCCCTCAACAAATCCGAGGGAGACTTTGTTATTGGGATGGCAGTAACTGACCACTCCATCCCAGTGCCGCTCGATCATAGCAGCGAATTTTTCAAAAGGTTTTAAGCGTTGCCAGCACAACTGGGCTTTCCAGTTATCAAAAAACTTGCGGGCTGAGGCGGGATAGCGATAATCCCGCAACTGGCCGAATGATTCTTTGAGCAGATAGGCCTTATGCAATTTTTTATTGGCTTTAAGTAAAATTTGCAACGAACGTCTTCCTTCCGGACTCAGATTCGCTCGGTTCGATAAAAAGGGTGTAACGTTGCCCTTTAATAAATTTACGCTCTTTCTCATTGACACGTTTGATCTCCAGACGTCGGATTTCATCCAGGGGATCGGAGAGATGGCGGAGAACATGAAATATGTCGAAAATAATCAAGGCCTCCGGGATGTGGTTAAGAACGGACTTTCGGAACGGTTTCCACAAGTCCATTACGATGATTTTGATCGTCCGACACCGTTCGGGGCCGATTTCAGCAAAAAACTTGTCGAGGTCTTGCTCGCTCCGACCTTCGCCACCCATCCAGATGGGCCGAGGATGGTCCAAGTCGGAAATGGTGATCCGGTAGCTATGGCGTTTGCGCACGGAAATCTCATCAATACCTATGGCGCGAAGATCGTTCGGGATTGGATACTTTACGACCAAGCGTTGCATGTAGCTTTTATCCATTCGTTGGACCTGAGCCCAACCCAGCCTATGGATTTCGGTTACGCGCTTGATGGTCATGTCCCGACACTGGCGACCGATTTCATTTTCAAAACGTTGAGTAAACCGGTCACCGGCAGCAAACCAGAACAAGGCCTCCTGCTTCACGGTCCTGCACCTCCGGCAATAGATCCGACGTTACTCAAACTCGACATAAATCCGTGTGCCGGCACTGGATAAGTCCCGGACGCAATGCTTCCGGCTTTCATAATATGCTAGTTGCTTATGCTGGCAACAGGAACAGATATTTTTTTTGACGCCTTATTAATGTTACGATTCGGGCGTCAGGATCACTCCCATGGGGTCTGAGCTGCTGTAAGGCTTTAAATCCGGGAAAACTGTATAAGCTTTTAAGGGTTGCATTTATCTTCATACCCTTTTTTAACGGCCTATCTACAACGTGTCAAGTTTTCAAAGAGCTATTTTTGAATTTAAAAAGGGCCTAATGACCCACAGTAAATCTAGTAGAGCCATATGGAAGTAATACACCGGGGGCATATAATCTGGCCAATCTTGGTATGCCTTTTTGTTTGTCATTTCCAATTCTATCTTGTCAATTGTAAATCTTATTATTTTAAGGGCGTCCCACTAATCTGGCGACACAGTCGCCGAGAACGAGGTAGTCACCGGCGAGAGGTACGAGCGACCGGTGGACTAAAATGTTGGGCAATTATTCTTGCCCTTTTGCCTTTTTCATAAAAATAGGACGCTGTTAGTAATTAAGGATTAATTCCCCGTGCCTTTTTCTTTTTCTTATTATTGTGTCATCCAAGCCAGCAGCTGCGGCCACCAGCGATCGGGGCTGAGTGCCATCTCAATATGGCCTAAACCCGGTACGAGGTCAATCGAGACTTGATCAGCTGCTTTGGGGTACAATTCCGCTAAAGCTGCCTTGAACCGGAAAGCAGCTTCCGTTGGTACTTGGTCATCTTTTTCGCCGCAAACAAAGCGGATCTTGGGTGCGTGCGCGTAATGTTCCAAGTGAGTTATGGGGTTGAAAAGTTCATAAAATAATAGGGAATAAGAATCTGGATTGCCAGGGGGTAGTATCCGTTTCTCTTCACTCAAAAGGTCTACCATGCCAGGCCGTAGCCAATCCGGTGTAGCGATAACTGCGCCAACTCGCCGGATACGTCGGTCAATGCCCGCTACAGCTACAGAAATATCACCCCCCATTGAGAGGCCTCCCATGCAAATTTCTTGGTCTACGTTCAGTACTTGGATAGCCCAATCGATGATGCGCAGACTATCCATTGCCGATTGGCCAATATTTACCCACATGTGTCGACGGAAATTATCGAAAGTTAGCTCCGCCACTTGGACACCCGTTAAGCTGGTGCGTTCGCCATGCATCCAGTTGTCAAAACTGGGGGCAACAAAGCCAGCCTTTGCAAGGTCTTGGAGGAAGGGAATGGTATCCTCCTTTTTTCCCGAAAGCCCCATCAGGTAGATAGCGAGCTTTCGCTGAGGTGGCCGGGTTTCTGGTTCGAACCAGATGACCGGAATATGGTCAATATTAGCCGATTGCATTCCACTGGCCATGATATTACCTCCTGAATATTCTAATGCCCCAACAATTATTATGCCGCTTTTTGAATTTCTTTTGATTCGTATTCGGGAAACATAATTATAGCAGGATGGACATTAAATGCCTTGGCGAGTTGCTCCGCCCTTTTTTTTCCAATTTCCAATTTATCGTTTTCAAGCATGCTGATATTTTTTGCATTGATAGAACAATATTTTGATAATTCCTCTTGAGTCCATCCTTTTAATTCGCGTAACATTTTTATTACCTCTCCGCTGGTCAAGATCGCATGCTGTTTTGCCGGTTTAAAATTTGATTTATTAATACTCATTTTTTTCTCCTTAATATTTATGTGGCGTTATATCTATCACATAAACTGTAACAATCTCTTTTTCGATGGAATAAATGACCCGATATTTAATATTAAGACGCGATGATCGTTGTCCTTCCAGTTCTCCTTCTAATTTTTCGTCATGAAAGCCAGGGAATTCCCGTAACTTATCTGACCCATGCCGAAAGACAATATCTTTCCAAAGTTCGTATTTTTTTACAACTTGTAAGGGCAGTTTTGCGATTATCTTATCTAAGTTGTGATGTTCTCGTATACGCCACATTATTAATATTAATAACTTATTAAATATGATAAGTCAAGATTTGATTGAGCCATAACGTGCGGCTGACCCGCCGGGCGGTGTTGCACGGTCGGTGTCGAGCCGCTGGTTGGGATATTCGTATTGGAGTTTGAAGAATTTCAAATGATACAGGATTTTAAACCGCGGAAGAAGAAGGCCGATTCGTCTACGCAGCGGCCCGCGCCGCGATTAATTCTTCGATCTCCTGGCCGAACTCCGAAAAGTTTAAAATGGTAAACCCGGTGATCTCACCGGCTTTGGGGTCGAAGCGGATCAGAAAGTCCTCCCCCGAGTCGAGTGTCTCACTCGCCCGGGGTTCCCCAAAAGACATGTAAAGGACATCAAGTTCTGGCGACTATCCCGCACACTGGCCACCCATTCGGGCATGACTAATCAATGGCTTAAGGATCAAGGTTTGTTGTCTGTCAAAGATCTGAGGGTAAACATCCATTACCGGCTACGGCTCGGTAACTCTCAGGAACCGCCTAGTGCGGACCCGCTTGTGAGGTGGTGTGGGGAGGGGGAGTGAAAGACTCCGCCTTACCAATTATAGTTTCCTTACTTTTTTCTCGATAATCTTCTTGATTTTTTCATATGACAACGGCGGCCCCCCGTAGATGTTCTTGGCATCAACAAATAATCCGTCCGATAATCCCCATTCGTAAACGGTCGCCCGGCGGCTCGTATCGATCTCCCGGTAGATGACCTTGTCTCCAAATTCACCGCAGATCTGTTTTGCACGTTCTATCATGCCATTGATTCCGGAACACCACCCGTTTGCCAAGGCTGTTATTACCACCTTACCGGGAACCAGTTCCGGTTTCTTCTTTGCCCTAATCCACCGAGGAGGAATTGCGTCATCTGTGAACTTCTTCCACAATAACACGCTAATGCCGTTTCTGTCCACCTTCCGATACCCATGCTTTCTGAACCATCCTGCGCGCATAAAGAAAGGCAGAAGTAATCCCCATACAACCAGTCCCTTGGCCTGCTGGTTTTCTACATCCTCTTCTGCTGCGCGCAATAACATCGTTCCCGCGCCGAGTTTCCTTAAGTCTCCGCGTCCCTCTTTGTGTCCGTGTACCCATACGCAATAGACGAAGTAGAGGTTTTCCCCTTCAATCCAGGAATGTTCAATCGGAGCATAGTGAATCATTCCAGCAACAACTCCCGCATCATTACGCGCCAGTTTCACCCGCAAGCCTTTTTCCCGCATGGTGCTGTACCAACACTCCTTGCGGCAGAGACCATCTTTCATTTCGTCTGACCACTCTTCCAAGCAAGTCAAATAGTCTTCTTTTGTGTTTTCTGACAGGTCGATGATATCCATTGCTTCCACCTATATCTGTAAGGGGACGTTCTTCATTTCATTCAGTTTTGTTAGCAACTTCCATCCCTTTGATAGCCATGGACACTCCCGTCGTTCCCACCCCACTATCCGAGCAATTTCAGCCATGGGAATTCCTAATTCTCGATTTAAATAAAAGCAAATTTCTTTTCGGAGTTTTGATACGGCCCTTCGTTGGCTCTCCGATCTTAACTCGATTTCATTGATTCCGGCTTCCCGACATCTTTCCTTAATGACTTTCGACAACGACCCGGCTTTTTTTCGTGCTCGGATTTGCCGGTCTATTTTTTGATCCGCTTCCTCCAGGATGGATTGAACGAAATCGCCGTCACCTAAGATCCGCTCATCGTAAGATTCCGGCTCCCCCTTCTTTCGCAGTGACTTAACTTGTGACCATCCCCCCATACTTCTAATCAATCCACCGCCCACCAACTCCGGCCTTTGGCCAAGCCCCTTTCCGGCCTCCACGAATTCCCGGTAAGCTCGAACGACCCTTTTCCTTTTAGATCCAAAAAACCCTAACACAAAATCTTTTTCCTGCCAGTCATTCTTTTGTTTGCCCGTTAAGATCCCGTGACCGCACCAGAATAGTTCTCCAATTCTTCCAGATCCTTTACCACACCTGCTCTGAGAGGGTTAAGATGAATATAACGGACTAATTCCAGAAGGTATGGGTCCAGATCGCAGATGATTGATTTATAACGATTCTGAAATAGGTGCCCGAATCTGCGATGTTTCCGGTTAAAGCTAATGGCCTAACCGGTCAACAATCTCCGCATAAAGGTCGGCAGTCCGGTTGATCCGCTGATAATCAGCAAATGAACATGATTATCCATAAGTGCCCAGGCCAATATACGGGTTCCCGTCTCCTGAATCAGAGATGTCAATCTGTCTACAAAGTTCTTCCGATCCTCCTCATCCTGGAAGATTTTTATTCCATCTATTCCCCGTACCATGACGTGATGCAGTGTCCCGGGTATATCTAAACGTGCTTTACGGGGCATACTTCGCTTTTATTCTATTTCCCCGCCCTAGTCAAGGTAATTTTGATTAAAATGAACAACGTCCCCCTTTATTAACGCTGCGCATAACTTGCCGCTTGGCTTCCACTGTGGACGGCAGAATGAACAAGCCATGAAACAAGGACAAGATATCAATACAACCGTCGGCCAAGCGGTCAATGTTGATGCGGAGCGTTATGCGATTTTACTTTTTTTCTTAGGGGCATTGACAATTCCCAACAACCCATCGATTGATATATCTTCGTCTAACAACGGCCAATGTATCCCATATCCGGATGGCGAAACCTCAAAAGTTTTCCTCTCAGTTGCACTAGCTTTTTCAAGTAAAGGGGACACATCTTTGAGCATAAACCGTTTTGTATTCCCATCAATTGTTGCCTCAAGAACATCTCCAATGAATTTAATCTCTTTGATATCATGATAATTAATCATTGCTGGCGCCTCCTCTGAAAGTCGTCCCATTGCGATTCAATATACTCAAAATGATCGTATATTATTTTTCTAATTTGCCTTTTATCTTTCTCTGACATGTGGAACGAAAACGCTTCGTCAATATCAAATGACAACCTATCCAGCCAATATTTGCATTCCATCTCGCCCTTTCGGCAATGGATATGGATTGGTTCATTTCCTTCGTTTGCATAAAAAAATAACCTCCAACAAAGTATTACAAGTATTGTGGGCATGGTCAATTTCCTGTCATTTTTTTTCTTGGCATAACACAAAGTTCACCGGGAGGCCCGCTTTTTGGCCGATCCGGTGGAATGACTTGCTCGCCGTTTTATTCATAATGTGTCCACATACGTAGCACCTTCACAGTTTTGATGTCTTCAAGAACCTGATAAACAAGACGATGTTGAATATTGATTCTTCGGGACAACGCCCCAGTAAGATCACCGATTAGCTTCTCGTATGGTGGAGGGTTTTGGTAAGGATTATTTTGGATTATTTCTAATAACTTTGATGCTTGGGGCTTAAGACCAGACTGTGCGATTTTCTTTGCGTCTTTTTGAGCCTGTTTGGTATACATCAAACGCCAACTCACCAGCCAGGCTCCTCCGAGCACTTTTCTACGGGTGTCTTAAGACCCTTTTTAATGGATTCCCTCATGCCGGGAATTGACGTAAGGAAAAGTGTTTCTTCAATTGCTTTCCAGTCTTCTTCGGATACAAGAACCGCTGAACTTCTCTTGCCGACGATTTGTACCGGTTGGTGGGTTTCTTTTACTTCATCCACCAGATTATATAAACGCTTTCTTGCTTCTGATGCGGATAATGCTGTCATATCTTTCACCTCCTAAACGTACTACATATGGTACGTTTAGTACGTGGCGATGTCAAGTTGATTTTTTTATGGAGAACACTTAGTTGAGCGGCGGCGAAGCCGTCCGTCTCGGACGATTGGTTATATGAAACTTTCTATTAATTACAATTCGGAATGATAAGGAGGGATGCTGTGTTTTGTGGAGCACAGGGCTTGAATTACTGTCCATTGCCCGGCGAAATGGGATTTGTGGCGCCTTCGTGCGTCGGGATAGTTCGCATCCGGTCTTTGAGCAATAACCCCACAAAAATGGTATTCTCAGAGTCAAACACTACTATCACAGTAATCCGCACACCCTGTGCTCCACAAAACACAGCCCAAATACCTCTATATCATATTTCGAAGTATATAACGCGGTGTTGAGGGGCGAGGTTTTAACGCCCCTCTCGAACACCTGGTTGGGATTTCTTTCTTGGTTTTCTTACTCGTGCGAGATCAAGCAATGCCTTGGGATGTTTTGCCGCAACTTGAAGTAATACGCGCGATGGTCCTTCTGGCTTGCGCCGGCACTGTTCCCAGTTGCGCAGAGTCGCAGTGCTAATTCCCATGAGGATCGCAAATTTATCCTGAGAAAGCCCGTATTGTTCTCGTATCTCTTTCGCTTCAGATTCCGGGAAGGTAAAGGTGCGGGAAGGTTTCAACTCGCCCTTCATGATCGCGCCGCCTTGCTTCACGCTTTCGAGTAATTCGTCAAAAAGTTCCTTTTTCATCGGTATTCTCCTTCAACTATCTTCTTCAATTGCTTTAACTGATCTTGTGTCAAAGTATCTTGTTCATTCTTGGCAAAAGCGAACAACATCAGAATCACGTCATGGGATACAAACCAATAATAGATGACCCTCGCTCCTCCCCGTTTTCCACGACCACTGGCTGACCATCTGAGCTTTCTCAAACCTCCGCTTCCCGGTATGATTGTTCCTGAATCCGGTCTCTGAACCAGTTTAGATTGTAAGAATCGATACTCTTCATCAGAAAGAATATCTTGTATACGTCGGGTGAAGATTGGGGTCTCTATTATGACCATGATTGATTATACGCCAATGGCGCATAGAAGGCAAGAGGTTTGTCGTAACGAATAAGGAAGCGTCATTTCAATAGCTTCCATGCATCCTTGTAGAGTTTCCCGTCCTTCCTCATTCTCGACAATGGAAGGACGCGGCGCTTTCCGTTCGGCGAGTTGTATACGAGAGGCTCCAACTTCTGAGAGGGTACGACGTAAACTTCTGCCGAAATCGTGTGATCATCGATTTTTCCTAGATACGAGACAAAAACGAGAAAATGATTTTTGGCAATTTTCTTAACGTTATCGACCGGCCAACTCGTCGTTCCAGCTAACCCTTTTACGTCGACCGTAACGACATCCCCCGAATCTCTTACTACGACAATATCGACCGACTTCTTGTTCCCGAGCGTGAGGCTGGCATCCATGCCAAGTCTGTGAAGCATGGAAAGGACGAAGAATTCTGCCGCAAGATTCGTGTTGTATGTTGTCATTTTGTTACACATCCAACGTTGCCATTGAGGCGCGCGGCTTTATCGCGTCGCCTCCGATGGCTTGTTGGAGATTTTATTCTGTTCATCGACAATTTTTTTCCTAAAATCTTTCTGCTCTTGAGAAAATAATAGATCAACAATGTAATCTACTGGAACGACCTTACTTATGCCCGTATTCTCAATCGGAATAAGAGCTTCTTTTTTTTCTTCTTCTGTAAGTATTACTTTGGCAGAGCGGAGAGGACTTGGCACAAATTCTGTAACAACTCCGAGTAGACCTATTCTCCATCCAACAATCAAAGCGCCTTCCTCATTCCTTTCTAGCAAAACGAAAGCAGGGCCACCACTTTGACCGCCGAATGCTGCACAATCAAGGAAATGAGCTATCTGTTTGCCACCTGGCAGATTAAGTTCTTTTGTCCCTACCATCGAAATAGTACCGGATCGCGACAATACTAAATTTTCGCCATCTTTACTAAAAAGATATGGAACTAAGCCCAGAGAAAAGGCGCTATCACCAGGGCGAATTTTGAAACGCTGAATAAACGATTTTGTGGCAAACAAATCGTCTGTTGCAGAGGCCACAGTGTGCATTTGAACATCATAATTTTGGATTTTATCAAAAATGGCCAGTGGGGCTATCGCAATATCTACAGCAGGGTTGCTATGTTCTATCCATGGCTTACTATTAAAGCCAATCATAGGAAAGCTTATAATCTCGGCTCCGCTTCCGTCCTTTTTATTTAGGCGCAAATGAAGAACTGGAATATTTTGTAATGCTGGCAATATCACGTGCTTAGCGGTAATAAAGTAACAAAAAGTTCTCTCCTGTTCTTTAACACCGATTAAGAACCCAGTGCCTTCTGCCTTATCGCCTTTCATTACGAAGACGCAGCTTTTCATCACCCAATCTGGTATTGTGAAAGTACCCCCGAGTACTGGTCCTACACTAAGAAGCAATACGATGCAAAAACACCCGATCAGTTTGGATTTTTTCACAATTCGCACCTCCAACGCTCGGCTTTGTATATTCCGGACCAAAGTGACCACCCATTCCGCTCGAAACTGACCAGTGATTCCGGAGCAAACTGACCACCGATTCCGGCGGGAAACTGACCAGTAAAACGTCTAAGCCGGAATAAAAATTTAA
>JBFMBU010000253.1:0-4315 GCA_040755035.1 Thermodesulfobacteriota bacterium | reverse complement strand
GATCATGGGGGTCTTTTCTGGAGATTGTCCAAAGGGTGATTTGTCGCCCAATCCCGGCCAGTCCAGCAAAGTTTGATTCGAGGCAGGGCATACACCTTAGCCTGTTTCCAGCACTGGTGAAGGCCTGCTTCTGATTTAGTTAAACAATTTGCCCGGCAAAGAAGCTTCCAGGTTTGGGGTGGACAATCTCCAGAAAAGACCCCCATGATCCTCCGGTGTACAGACTTATCAGTTTCATGTCCATCCTATTATGAGTCGGTTAATATCTCATTTAGTCCGGGCCCAGGACGCATTCTTTAATAAAATCTATTCATTAAGAATATTTTTTAATTCTTAGGTTATTATTAAAGGCAGGCAGACGTTCATCGACCCTCAATCCCCTTTCCCCGGTCATTGATCGGAATTCCCAATTCCCTTCAAGTTTATTCTTGATTGCCCTTTTTATTTCAGTTATATTTTTTCAACTTTTTCTTTTTTGGCCTTTTTTTGGTGTTTCCTATTAAGGATTACTTATGAAACCCGTCAAACCACTCCGGGAAAAAAGCATAAAGAAGGCCCCTCCCCCTTCCCAGCAAAAAGAAACTATTCAAAACCTTTTGACAGAACCGGCCATGCTTCAGGCGTTGATCGACACCTCGCCGGACATGATTTTCATCGTTGACTACGACACGATGCGTTATCTCTACGTTAATGAAACGGCCTGCCGTTTAGGAGGCTTTTCCCGGGAGCAATATTTGAAGACGAGGCCTGATGAGGCCCTGATGATAAGCCCGGAAGAACTAAAAGAGCATTATGATGCCCTCCTCGCCGCCGGACCGGAAGGGATAACCTCGCAGAGGCGGGTAAGGCTCAAAGACGGCGGGAGGACGATTCTCGAATTCCATAACCGGGCCATTAAAATCAGGGATTGCTGGACTCTCATCATCATTGCCCGCGATGTCAGCCGGCCTTACCTGGCCGAGGAATCCCTGCAGCGCCTTTCCCGAATGTTCGCCGCCTTAAGCGCCATCAACGAGGCCATCATGCGCGCCCGCTCTCTGGAAGAGCTGTTCTTGGGCATTTGTGATGCGGCCGTGGAAGAAGGCAAGCTCCTGACCGCAGCCGTATATCTTCCGGACCTGTCCTATACCGGCCTGAAACTGGCGGCTGTAGCCGGTCGTGGTATTTCCGATCTTGATCCCAACCCGCCTTTAACCGATACTTTTGAATCGGGAAACCAGGACCCGGTCCGCTTTGCCTTTCAGAACGGTTATCCTGCCACCGGCCAAGGGTATCTGGAAATTAAAAATCAAAAAGATACCGGAGAGGGGGGTCTTTTAAAGGTGACCACTGCCGCCGTTCCCTTAGTCAGGGGTGGCCGGGCCATAGGGGTCCTTTTATTCCGATCCTCTGAATTAAGGGCCTTCAACAATGAAGTATTAAAATTATTGGAAAGGATCGCCGATAATATCATTTTTGCCCAGGAAGCCTTCGAAAAGGACATCGAACGAAAACGAGCCGAAGAACGCATCCAGTACCTGGCCACTCACGATGCCCTGACCGGCCTGCCCAACCGCATGCTCTTCGCCCAGCTCTTGAACCACGCCATCCAGGGCGCCAAACGATTCGATCGGCAGTTCGCCGTTCTTTTCATCGATCTGGACCGTTTTAAAATTATCAACGACACCCTGGGCCACGACACAGGAGACCAACTGCTGCAGGAAATCAGCGGACGGCTGCAAAGGGTCCTGCGGGAAATCGACATTGTCGCCCGCCTGGGCGGAGATGAGTTCGTGGTCCTGATCGAAGAAATAAGGGAACCGAGTCTGGCCGGCAAAGTGGCGGAAAAAATCCTTTCAGCCATTGTCAAACCGGTGATGCTCAAGGGGCAGGAATATCGAATAACGGCCAGTATCGGCATCTCCGTTTACCCCAAAGATGCCAAGTATTAAAATGCCCTCATGAAAAACGCCGACATCGCCATGTATACGGCCAAAGAGGAAGGAAGGAACACCTATCATTTTTTCTCCAAGGACATGAAGGTCCAATCCGTTGAGCGACTGACTATCGAGACTTATTTGCACGGGGCCCTGGAAAGGGGAGAAATATTCCTGGAATACCAGGCCAAGCTGGACCTTAGGACCGGGACCATCCCCGGCGCGGAAGCCCTGCTCCGTTGGAACCATCCCCTTTTAGGATCGGTATCCCCGACCCGATTTATTCCTGTGGCGGAAGAAATCGGTCTGATCGTCCCTTTCGGCCGTTGGGTCCTGAAAAGTGCCTGTATACAGAACATGACCTGGCAAAGGCAGGGGCTACCCCAAATCAGCATATCTGTGAATCTCTCCATCCGTCAGATCATGGACGACGGCCTCTTGACCGACATCAGGGCCGCCCTGGAGGAATCCGGCCTGGCCTCCCATCTGCTGGAGCTGGAAATATCGGAAAGCATGCTGATCCAATATCCGGAAAGAGTGGTCAGGATATTGAATGAAATCAACAAACTGGGTGTCCGGCTGGCCATTGACGATTTTGGTGCCGGGTATTCTTCTCTGGCCCAGATCAAACGTTTCCCTATTGATACCCTGAAGGTGGATCCTTCCTTTATCCGCGATCTGGCCAAAAATCCCGAGGATAGGGCCATCACCGAGGCTATCATTGCTATGGGCAAGACCTTGAGCCTGACCGTGGTCGCCGAAGGGGTGGAGACACCGGAACAGGAGGCCCTTCTACGGCAACAGTCCTGCGATGTCTTGCAGGGTTTTTATTTCAGCAAACCCATCCCCCCCGAGCGCTTTGCCGAACTGCTCCGCCACTCAAAATCATCAAACCCGGGATAATTTCCAAGTCTTTCAGTCGGGTCTTCCCCTTTCCGCCTATTTGCGTAGAATTCTATTCTTAAGTTCCAAATAACCCGAAGAAATAAAATACCCCCACCTAACCCGATTAAAGTTTTTTTAATAGCCTGCCGATAATCCTAAGTAGTCGGGAGAATTCACCGGCCTTGGGGTCTGTTGAAGGCTATCCCCAGATCCCTATATTTTTGTGGGCTTTAATAAAGTGGCAACCTAAAACCACCGGTGGGAATCATCCCGGATTTTAGGCTTTTGGATGGGATGAAAGGGCTCTCCCCCTCCCGGGATCAAAGAAAACCAAATCCCTTGAGCAGGAGAGCGACAACCGGCTATTGAAAACCCAGCAGATAACCTTCGGGTTTCCGAGCGTATCAGAGTAAGCAGAGATCAACTTTTGAAAGGACACCGAAATGTTTAACAATCTTTTAACGGCCATAATATTCGGGGTGACTCTGATTTTTGGTCTGGAGGCGGTCTTATTCATCATTTACGGGAAAAACCGTCCCACCAAACTGTTTCGTCCCACTGTTGTTGGTTTTTTAATAACCGCCATTTCCTTTTCCTATGTCGGACAGGGAGGCTTCAGCTCTTTTTCCAATCTATTCCTGCTTTTTTTCTTTTGTCTGGGGGTATTGGTCCTGAACTTCCTGATCATTAACCAAAGGGTAACCAAACCCCTCAACCGGATCATTTACGGCATCAATAACGGCGGGGTCAAGGTGGCCAACGCCTCCAGCATGGTCAGGGTCGCCAGTAAGGAGTTGGCCGAAGGGGCCGCCCACCAGGCTTCGGGGATTGAGGAGAATTCCGCAGCCCTGCAGCAAATCGACTCCCTGGCCCAGCAAAACACCAACCATGCCAGTGAGAGTAAAGAAGCCATCAATGAGGCCGGACAGCTCCTTTCCCTGGTCAATAAACAGATGGATCAATTAAGCGAAGCCATGGGAAAAATCAACCAGGCCAGCAACGAAACCAACGTCATCATTAAGAGTATTGACCAGATCGCTTTTCAGACCAATCTATTAGCCCTGAACGCCGCCGTCGAAGCGGCCCGGGCCGGCGAAGCCGGGGTCGGGTTCGCAGTAGTGGCCGAGGAAGTCCGAAACCTGGCTCGCAGGGCGGCTGAAGCGGCCAAGAACACCAGCGGACTGATTTCCAAAATCCTTGAATCCGTTAAAACCGGCAGCGACCTGACCCACTCTACCCATGAAGCTTTCAAAAAAAATATGGAGGCCGTGGACAAAGTGGCCGTTCGGGTGGCTGATATCGCCTCGGCCAACCATGAACAGGCCGAGGGGATTGCCCAAATCAATTCAGCCCTGCATCAGATGGATGCCGTGACCCAGAAAAACAGCACCCTGGCCGAAAACCTGGCTACGGCGGCCAAGGAGGCTAAAGACCAAGCCAAGGAATTGGGAGACGGGGTGGAACGTTTGACCGAAATGTTGGGAGTCGGCGCCAAAGTGACCCCTTTTGAAGCG
>JBFMBU010000252.1:0-22211 GCA_040755035.1 Thermodesulfobacteriota bacterium | reverse complement strand
GTCTCGGCCACATTCTGGGCCAGGTCCCTGATCCCGACGATGAGGACCCCTTCGGAGACCAGATGCTTTTTCTGCAAGGCAATGTAATACCCCTTGAGGAATAAGCGGCTCAAGGAAAGGACCACAAAACTCAGGATGCCGAAATAAAGAAAAACCAACCGGGAAAATTCGGTCCTTTTAAAGAAGAAGGTAACGAAGACCAGAACCATCAAGGCCGTTAAATTGCCCTTGAAAAGGGCCAGGACCTCCTGACCCCCATTAAAAAACCTGCGATAAATCCCGGTCATCTGAAAGGTCCCGATCCAGATAATCAGGACAATACTTAAAAGGATCAGATAGTCATTGAGGGGGGGGATGCCCTTGGTCACCGGAATAAAGGGGGCGTAAAACCTGAAGTAAAAGGCGGCAATCCAACAGATCGTAAGCAAAAAGAGATCATTGACCAGGAGCAGGGATTGAAAAAATTGCAGTCTTTTCTTGAACATGGAGTAAAGGCCTTTCCTGGGGCGCAGGCAAGCAGGGGTATCGAGTGGATGGGCGTTTTAACGGACCTGTTATTCTCCCCGGGCCTTTTCCATGGCTTCTTCTTTCTTTTTGCAATCGATACAATGGGTGGTTACCGCCCGGGCCTTCAAGCGTTGTTCGGAAATATCCTCTCCGCATTTCTCACAGATACCGAAGGTCCCGTCCTCGATCCTTTCCAGGGCCTCCTCGATCTTTAAAATCAGTTTTCGTTCCCGGCCCCTGATGCGAAGCAAAAAATTGCGATCCGATTCCAGGGTGGCCCGGTCGGTCGGATCGGGAAAGTTCTCTTTGGAGTCGGTCATTCCGCTCACGGTCCTCTGGGCTTCCACAATCAAAGCACTTCTTTGCTGTTGCAGGAGTTTTTTGAAAAAGGCTGTTTTTTTAGCGTTCATGGTTTATCTCCTATCCTTTTACCCCCCATTTCCCTGGAGAATATCCTTTCTGATGAAGACCCCGCTCTTTCCCCCTGTTTTTTTCACCAGACCGATATGCAAAATTTGTATCCCCCGGTCGATGGCTTTGCACATGTCATATATGGTCAAGGCCGCTACGGCCACGGCCGTCATGGCTTCCATCTCCACCCCGGTCCGGTCCCGGGTCTGAACCCTGGCCAGGATATGTACCCGGGGAGGGTCTTCCTCCAGGGAAAAGGACAAGTCGACAACGGAAATTTGGAGCGGATGGCAAAGGGGAATGAGTTCATGGGTCTTCTTAGCCGCCAGGATACCCGATATTCTGGCCACACCGAGTACATCCCCTTTGGCCATGACGTTGGCCTGGATTTTTTTTAACGTTTCTCTCTTGACCTGCACCGTACCGCAAGCCAAGGCCTCCCGGACCGTTATCCTTTTTCCCCCCACATCCACCATCCGGGCCTGTCCCTGGGGATCCACATGGCTTAAGCTCCCTGATTCCGGCGGGGGATTTCCCGGTAACGGTTTATTGGGAGAGGATTTTTCCGCCCTTTTTTTCATCATCGTCTTTCCCGGCTTCCTGCTCCCCAAGGATCAAGGCGCGGTCGAAGGGATAATCAACCTTGCCGGCGGCAATTTCTCTCAAGGCCACAACCACCTCTTTGTTTTTAGACTGAACCCTGACCGGGTTCCCAGCCCTTATCTGCTTAACCCTTTGGAATGCCAATTGAATCAAAGAAAAACGATTGGGAACCTGCTCCAGACAATCTTCAACAGTCACCCTGGCCATCTTTGTCCCCTCCTTATTTCTTAATTCTTAATTAAATTTATATGTATAACTTATTTTCTCCAAAAAGTAAAACCTTTTCTTGAGAAACCTGTCCTTCAGAATTTAAACAGTGTCCAGCGGGAAAGGTGAAATTCCCCATGAAAACTGAATAACTTTTCTTGCCAATCTCCTCATTTTTACTTATAATTTCCACAAAACCAAACGGCTTACCCCTTCCAGCCGCCTTTTTTAAGGGGAAACGCCCGCCGCCTCCTGTTTCATTCCACCCCGGCGGTCCCGGTAAAAAATAAGGAAATTATCGGAATCTCAAAAAATGATTGCCAAAGTCTTCAGCAGCGCCATAGCAGGAATCGACGCCTATGTGGTAGAGGTGGAAGTGGACATTACCCGAGGCCTGCCGGCCTTTTCCACGGTCGGCCTTCCCGAAGGAGCGGTTAGAGAAAGCAAGGACCGGGTCAAGTCGGCCATAAAGAATTCAGGGTTTGAATTCCCCAGCCACCGGATCACCGTAAATCTGGCCCCGGCTGACATTAAAAAGGAAGGGTCGGCTTTCGATCTGCCTATAGCCATAGGAATTCTGGCGGCTACGGAATTGTTGACATCCTCGGAGACGACTTCCTATCTGATCTTAGGGGAACTGTCTCTCAATGGAGAGATCAAGCCCATTCGCGGGACCCTGCCCACGGCTTTGTCGGTCAGGGAAAACGGTTACCGGGGGTTGATCATCCCCGAGAACAACGCCCTGGAAGCCTCTGTGGTTGAGGGGGTAGAAATCATCCCGGCCCGTACCCTGGGTCAAGTGGTGGAGTTTTTATCAGGCCGGCCTTCCCTCCAGCCTTTGACGCCGGCCCGGGATGCGGGTTTTCCTCTCCTGCAGGACCATCCTTTTGATTTTAACGAAGTCAAGGGACAGGAGCATGTAAAAAGGGCCCTGGAAATCGCCGCCGCCGGGGGTCATAACCTGATCATGGTCGGCCCTCCCGGTTCGGGTAAGACCATGCTGGCTCAAAGGCTGCCTTCCATCCTGCCGGACCTGACTTTTGAGGAGGCCCTGGAAACCTCCAAAATCTACAGCGTCATGGGTCTGATGCCCCCCGACCGGGCCTTGATCTCCTCCCGGCCTTTCCGCTCTCCTCATCATACGGTTTCCGATGCCGGTTTAATCGGCGGGGGTCAGGTCCCCCGCCCGGGCGAGGTCAGCCTGGCCCATAACGGGGTACTATTTCTGGACGAATTGCCGGAATTCAAAAAAAATGTCCTGGAAGTCCTGCGACAACCGCTGGAAGACGGAAAGGTGACCATCTCCCGGGCGGTCACTTCGTTGACTTATCCGGCCCGTTTTATGCTGGTGGCGGCCATGAACCCCTGTCCCTGCGGCTTTCTTTCCGATCCGCTGCGGGAGTGCCATTGCACCTTTCCCCAGATCCAGCGTTATAAATCAAAATTATCCGGTCCGCTCTTGGACCGCATCGATCTGCATGTCGAGGTCCCCTCGGTTAAGTTCAAAGAACTGGCCGACCGGACCGATGGGGAATCCTCCTCCTACATCCGCCAAAGGGTCAAGGCGGCACGGGAGCGGCAGAAAAGCCGTTTTAACAGTAAGACCATTTTCTGCAACGCCCAGATGGGCCCCAGACTGATAAAAAAACACTGCGCCCTCTCCCCCGATTCCCAACAGCTTCTGGAACAGGCCATGGACTATCTGGGTCTAAGCGCCCGGGCCTATCACCGTATCTTGAAGATCTCCCGCACCATCGCCGATCTGGAAAAAAGCGAAGACCTGAAACCCCATCACGTCTCCGAGGCCATCCAGTACCGCAATCTGGACCGACGCCTGCTCTAACATGCCTTCCAAATCCTCCAAAACCCGCAGCGGCAAAAAACCATCCAAGCCCGGTCATTTCTGGAGGTCGGCCCTCCTCTTTTTAGTAACCTTTATGGTCAGCACCTCTCTGCTGGCCGGAATTTTTTATCTCCTTCTCTTGTTTCAACTGCCCAAAATAAAAACCTTGAACGACTATAACCCCCCCCTGGCCACCAGGATTTTATCGGCTGACGGCGGCATCATCGGCTACCTGTATAAGGAAAAAAGGGTCCTCGTTTCCCTTTCCGAACTGCCGCCCCATGTAATCCAGGCCTTCATCGCCTCGGAGGATGCCCGTTTTTTTAAACATGGCGGGGTGGATGTGCTGAGCATCCTCAGGGCCCTTTGGAAAAATCTCTGGGCCGGAGGAATCGTTCAAGGTGGCAGCACCATCACCCAGCAGGTAACCAAATCGCTTTTGCTTACCCCGGAAAAAAGTTTTTCTCGGAAAATTAAGGAAGCCGTGTTGGCCTATCGTCTGGACCGTGATTTGTCCAAAGAGGAGATCCTTTACATCTATTTAAACCAGATCTACTTGGGACACGGCGCCTATGGCCTGGAAGCGGCCGCCCAAACCTATTTCGGGAAAAAGGCCAGGGAGCTCAACCTGGCTCAAAGCACCCTGCTGGCCGGTCTTCCTCAGGCCCCCAGCCGATATTCCCCTTGGCTCCATTATCAAAAAGCCCGGGAAAGACAAAGTTACGTTTTAAAACGAATGACCGAAGAGGGTTATATTGCGGAAAATGAAGCCCGGACGGCTTATGAAGCCCCATTATATCTGAATCACCCCCAAAACCCAGAAGGATCGGCTGCTCCCCATTTCCTGGATATGGTCAGGAAATATTTATACCGGACCTGGGGTTCATCCTATGTCCTGAGCGGCGGATTATCGGTGCAGACCACCCTGGACCTGACTTTTCAACAAGCAGCCCAGGAAGCGGTTCTGAAAGGGTCCCAAGCCGTCCAATCCCGCCATACCTATACCCGGGCCTTAAAAAGTATCCCGATCGACCAGTTGGGGGATTATTGCCGACAGATGAGCCGATCCCCGGCCACAGAAACAACAAAATCCGGGGAGTGGACCCCGGGGTTGGTCGTTCAGATCGATCCTCTGGCCCAAACCGCCATGATCTGCAGGGAAGGAGGTCAGACCGTATTACCCCTCCCTGGTTCCAGTGCCTCCCGCTCTTCGGGGAAAGGACCGCTGGATCCCGAAGAAGCACCGCCGGAGAAAACCCCTTCCCGGAGCTTAAAGGTCGGAGATGTTGTTCGCTTACGATGGAATCCGACCAAAGGCTCCTTGACCCTGGTTGATCAAAACCAGGTCGAGGCCGCCCTGCTTTGTCTGGAGACCCGTTCAGGGGCGATAAAGGCCTTAGTCGGGGGCAGGAACTATGATGAAACGGAATTTAATCGGGCGGTACAAGCCAAACGCCAACCCGGTTCGGCCTTCAAACCGGTTATTTACGCCGCCGCTCTGCAAAAAGGTTTGAGCCCCGTCAGCGTTTTATTGGACAGCCCTATCTATTTTAAAGGGCCTCCGGCCTGGGCCCCGCAAAATTTTGATCATAAATACTTGGGCCCCACCACCCTGAAAACGGGACTGATTCAGTCGAGGAATATTATTTCCATTCGGATCCTTCAAATCATTGGGACCCAATACACGATTGACTTGGCCAGACGGATGGGAATCACCTCCCCTTTGTACGCCAATCTTTCTCTGGCCCTGGGTTCTTCCGGGGTATCGCTTTGGGAAATGGTAACGGTCTACAATTGTTTCCCCAATCTTGGTCAGCGGGTTTCCCCTTTTTTTATTTCCCGGGTTCGGGACCGCTCGGGAAATACCCTCTATCAGCATGCCCCCAGGGCCGAACAGGTACTCGATCCCCAAACGGCTTATACCATGAACCGACTCCTGGAAGCAGTAGTCAAGGAGGGGACCGGGTGGAAATTAAAAGCCCTGGGAAGACCGGTGGCCGGAAAAACAGGCACCACCAACGACTTCCGCGATGCCTGGTTTATCGGATTCACCCCTCAATATACAACCGGTGTTTGGGTGGGTATTGATAATTTGACCCCCTTGGGGCCCGGGGAAACCGGGGCCCAGGCCGCCAGTCCCATTGTTTTGGATTTTTTCCAAAAGGTACTTTCCGGACTGCCGGTCGAGGGATTCCCCGAGCCTCCGACCCTGGAAGAAAAATCCGAATCATCGCTGGGTTCCGAAGAAAACCGCGGTTCTGAAACAAAAGCACCCGGGGAAGGCCGATGATGAAAGTAAACCGAGGTGAGAGCAAAAGGAAAAACAAAGGCCCTTTGATGGGTCTTGAAACCGATCAAAGGGCCTTTAATTCGTTTTTTACTTTTTTTTATCTTAGAGATCGACCAGAGAATCCCGGACCACATAAAGAAGTATAAAGTTTTTATCCAGGTCCTCGGTCAGGCCCTTCAACTTATCCTCGGGGATGTCCTTGATCCGGATATAGACATGGCGGCAATTCTCTTCGCACATATCGTAGGAGGTCAGAATACTGACCATACGGCCTCCATGATTTCTGATAATATCAGCCACCTCTTTGATGGATCCCGGTCGGTCTTCCAGATTAAAAGCCAATTGGATCCCTCCGCGATAAATGCCGGTCAGAGAGACCAGGACCTTGAAGATGTCCCCCTGGGTAATGACCCCCACCAGCTTCCCCTTTTCGTTGACTACCGGCAATCCGGAAACCCGGTGTTCCAGCATCTTGACCGCCGCCTTTTCCACGGTTTCCTCCGGCCCGACGGTGACCAGATTCTTACGCATGATATCTTTAATCTTCAATTCCGAAAGCAGATAATATAACTCATGGACATCCAATGTAGTTGCCTTGGATGGAGAAGCCTCTTTGATGTCCCGGTCGGTGACCATGCCGACCAATTTTCCTTTGCGCATCACCGGAAGGCGACGCACATTATTCTCCTTCATAATCTGAGAGGCCTTCATCATCGAGGTATCTTCATCCACTGTAATGATATCGCTGGTCATCCATCCTTTGACTAACATAATCTCTCCTCCGTTTTTAAATTTTTTCTCCCTCCCCCTGAAGGGGGATCAGGAAACCCCGATTGGTGATTTAGTGGTCAATGTTATTATAATTCCCGCCATTGTCAAGTTATTTTTAGAACAAAAACCCTTCCGCCCCGAGGCAAAGAAGTTAAAATGACCTTCGATCATCTCCAACCTCGACCATCCGGAACCACCCTTGGAAATCCCCGAATTCCTCATCCGGAGAAAATATCCCTTGACAGGCCGGTCTGGTTTTCATTATTAAAAGTTATATTATTTTAAAGAGTTATCAAAAGAGATTCCCTTGCTCGATCCCGAATACGAAATCATGCAGCGGTTGGAAAATCACCATTGGTGGTTTACCGCCAAAAAGCGGTTTATCAAAACCCTCCTGGATGTATACCTGAAGCCCGGGGACGGGAATATACTGGATATCGGTTGCGGAACCGGAGGGATGATCGAACTGCTGAAACACTATGGACCGGTGTTCGGATTGGACCGTCATCAGGCGGCTTGCGCCTTCTTCCATCGCAGCCATCCCTTTCCCTTGGTCAAGGGCGACGCCAACAGGCTGCCCTTTAAGAAAGGCAGCTTTCAACTCATCTCCCTTCTGGATGTCTTGTACCATCAGTATATCATCGATGACGGGAAGGTGCTGGATCAGATACACGATTTATTGACCCCCGCCGGTTTCCTGCTGATTACCGATTCCGCCTTCGAATTCCTGCGCGGAGCCCATGACCGGGCGGTCATGGCCAGGCACCGTTACACCTTGAAAGAGTTGAAGGACAAAGCCGTCGCCCACGGTTTTTCAGTGCAACGAGGTTCTTATCTCTTCTGTTCCATCTTCCCCCTGGTGGCCCTTTCCCGGCTCTTCAGCCGGCTCTTCCTCAATTTCCATTTATCAACGGCCCGTTCCGATCTGAAGGAAACCAACCTGCCGATGAATGCCTTTTTAATCCTCCTCCTGGGCGGGGAGGCCCGGCTGCTGCGTCATCTGGACCTGCCGATCGGTTCTTCTCTAATCCTTTTAGGGAAAAAGGAGTAAACCATGGCCCACTGGTTTTATATCGCCCTTTCCGTGATTCTGACCTCCATCGGCCAGTTGTTTTTTAAAAAGGGGATGCTGATCTTGAGTCACAATCATCCTCAGGCCTCTTTGGGGAAGTTAATGCTCTTGGCCCTGGTCAACAGCCAGGTACTGCTCGGTTTTTTTTCTTTCGGGGCCGGGGCCGTTTTGTGGCTGGGGGTGCTGGCCAGAGAGGAAGTGAGCTACGCCTATCCCCTGTCCAGCCTGGGGTATATCATCGTTTTGATCGGCTCCTATTTCTTATTCCATGAACACCTTTCCTTATCAAGGGTCATCGGCATTTTGTTGCTCATTGCCGGGGCCGTATTCATAGAATACAGCCGTTGAAGGCAAGGCCCAGAGCAAGTCGCTCGGCTCATCGGCCCCCCTTCGGGGGCCGCAGCGATCGGGCAGGCGTTTAAAATTTCTACTGACCGGCCAGGAGAGGTAAAAGATACTATCCTTATAAATTTATATTGAAAAACTTCGGGCTTGAACTTTTTTTCGGAAACTTATATAAACAAAATAGAAGCCCTTGGCTAAAGGGGAGGTCAAAGGAAAGCAGAGACAGGCATGGATACCCGGGTCAGAGAGGCGTTGTTCCGCCAAGTGGAGCAAGAGCCTTTTGCGGCAAAATTCAATTTAAAACTGGTCGATCTGGGAGAGGGGTATTCCAAGGTGACCATGGTCTTCACCCCCGACCTGGAGAATATTTTCGGTATGGCCCACGGGGGGGCCGTTTTCGCCCTGATCGATGAAGCCTTTCAAACGGCTTGTAACGCCTATGGGACCGTGGCCGTGGCCTTGCATGTCAGCGTCACCTATATCGCCTCCCCGGCCCCGGGAACCCGCTTGACCGCCGAGGCCAGGGAATTCAGCCGGACCTCCAAAACGGCCAATTATCACATTGAGGTCCATGACGAACATGGGCAGTTGATTGCTTCCTGTCAAGCCCTGGCCTATCGCAAGGGAAAACCCTTGCCTTTTTTAGAGGCCTGACCCCAGCGGCCGGAGGGGGTCCCGATACTTTCTGATTGACGGCCTTGGTCTATTCCGGTAGTATTTTATATTAACTATCTACAGGGCAACGGTTCTACCCGTTGGACACCAAAAAAAACACTAAAAGGAAAATAACTCATGCAGGAACCTCAAAAAATTATCGATTCGGCGGTTAAAGACGGCAGGACGACTCTCTCCGAGTTCGAATCCAAACTGGTCCTCACCCATTATCAGATCCCTATTGCCCGGGAAAAGTTATGTAAGGACCTAAAGGAACTCAAGCAGGCAGCCGGCGAGATCGGCTTTCCTCTGGTTTTAAAAGGAAATGCCCCGGACATCGCCCATAAAACCGAAAGCGACCTGATTCGGCTGGATATACGGAACGAAAACGAGGCCGAACAGGCCTTTAACGATCTGATGGGCCGTATGAAGAGCAGCGAAAAAAGTGTCCTGGTTCAGGAAATGATCAAGGGGAAAAGAGAATTCTTGGCCGGCTTGACTCGGGACCCTCAATTCGGCCCCTGTGTCCTCTTCGGCTTGGGGGGGATTTTCACTGAGGTACTTAAAGACGTTTCCTTTCGGGTGGCCCCCTTTGATCGTCGAGAGGCACTGGAAATGATGGGGGAAACCAAGGCCCACAAGCTGCTGGAGGCTTTACGGGGCATGGAAGCCGTGGATAAAAATGCCCTGGCCGACATCCTGGTCCAACTGGGAAACATCGGGATGGAGCAGGAAAAAATCAAGGAAATCGATATCAACCCCCTGATTATCGCCGGCTCCCGTCCGGTAGCTGTGGATGCCCTGATTGTATTAGTCTCCTAATCCCTGGGCCTTTTCCAACGGGCAAAAGCGACAACAATGAACCTCCAGTGGGGGTTCTCTAGGCACTTCGTCTTTAAGCGAATGCCCGTCCCAATCTAAAACCAGGCCATGGTCATACCGCCCGCAGGGCCGGGGCCATGGCCTGGGACGGATTGAATTCCTGCCGGATCCATGGATATCTGTCTCCGATCTCCCAACCCATTTGATCCAGCACCGCCGGGGTATGCCACTCAGGTATCACTGTAGTCCTGAACTCACCCCTTACACGGCCGGATCGAATGAGATCCATTGATCTCCGGATATGGGAAAGGGAAATCGGCGTCCCGCTGCAACGCCCGTAAGCCTCGTCTTCCAAAGGGCCTTTGACATCCATAGCCAGATAATCGATCAATCCCCGGAAGATCAAGTCTTCCAGCACCTCCGGTCGGGTGCCGTTGGAATCCAATTTTACCGCCAAACCAAGATCACGAAGGGCTTGGAGCAACTCCGGCAAATCACGGTGAAGGGTCGGCTCCCCTCCGCTGACGCAGACCCCATCCAACCACCCTCCCAGGGCCTTCAGTCTTTTTTTGATATAGGCAAAGGGATACGTAGGTAGCTGTCCGGGATGCAGGACCAGTTCGTGGTTATGACAAAAAGGACAGCGCAAATTACAGGACGGCAGAAAGAGGACCGAACAGACCTTTCCCGGCCAATCCAAAAAAGAGGCCTCAATAAATCCTTTAATCTCCATAGCGATGGTTCAGGAATTTTTTGATGGGGATAGCGCCCACAACCGCTGTGCTGTCATCCAGAATCAGAATAGGTAATTCCCGTTGGGCCGTGTCGACCAACTCATGCCAGGCCAGATGGGCCAGGGCCTCGGCGTTGTCCTCCCCCAGGATCTCTTCCTGAATGCCGAGGATGGAAAGATTAAAATGATCCTTGATGTAATGACATTTTTGACAATCGGCTTTAGTGAATAAGGTCATTTTCCCCTCCTGTCGGTCTTCCTTCAATAGTTTGTTTAGAAAAGCGCTTTCCCTCTGACCGTCCGGAAAGCACCCCTCTTCCCCTCCACCCGGACCGAAAAATCCAGGGCCTACCGTCACCCTCCGGGTTCAGGAGAGATCGCCTATTTCTGGGGTTTGTTCACACCCGCTTGAGGCGGTACTCTCCGACCCGGGGAAGTAAGGAGCGTTTCGGTAGCGGTCTTTCAGCTCCCCGATCTTCCCTTTGTTCCAACTGGAGATCTTGGTGAAGTATCCGGTTATACGGGTGATCCCGTCCACCTCCGAAGACCCGCAGTAAGAACACGTTTTCTTAAGACCCCTTTCCGTTCGACCGCAAGCCTTGCAGGAGGTGAATTCCGGAGAAAAAGCGATCTGGTCGTTCTTGGTCAGTCGGAAAGTTTTGACGATAAAATTGGCCAGGGACGCTTTGTTGGGTTTGGATTCCCCGATCCAGACATGGGTCAGGGCCCCGGCCTCTATCAAAGGATGAAAGAGCCCTTCAAAGCGCACCCGGTCCACCGGGTTCATCGGCACCGAGACGTTAAAAAGGGTGGAGTTGGTGTAATAGACCTCGCCCGGACCTTTTTCCCCTTTGACCACCCGCCCGGCCTGGTCTGAAAACTTTTCCAGGTCCAGTTTGGCAAAACGGTAGGCCGTACTTTCCGCCGGGGTCTGCTCCAGGACAAAACGGAGCCCGTATTTTTGGCTGAAGCGGTCGGCCAGCAATTTCATGTAGGCAATGACCTTGAGTCCGAATTTGATGGCTTTTTGCGATTCATGCAGTTCCTGGCCGATATGGTACTGGACCAACTCATTGAGCCCCACCATTCCGATCAGAAAGGTGGCCCGTTCCAGCCGCAGATAGGGAGAACCGTCCCGGTCCATGGTCAAAAGGGACAACGGGCCTCTTTCCCCCAGGGAAAGGAGCTTGACGATAAACTCCTTTTTCTGCAGATGGGCCGAAACGGCCAGTTCCATGCTTTCGGCCAGCCTGGCAAAAAGGGCCGTATCATCACCCCCGGTCCGATAGGCCAGACGTGGGAGATTGATAGTCACATTTTGCAGAGCGCAATACCGCATTTTCCAGGGCTTATGGGCATCGAGCAGGTCCTGGGCCTCAAGTTTAAAGCTCAAGCGGCAGCACTCCGAAATCTTAGCCGTCTGCCCCCGGTCAAAGACAAAATAGGTGTTTCCCTTTAAAGAGGCCACTTCACAAATATGGTCTAAAAATTCCTCATGTCCCGGGGTCTGGAAAAATTTTTCTGTTATATGGACCAGGGGTTTCGGGAAGAAAAAAGGCCGCCCCGAACCATCTCCCTCCTTAAAGACATCAAATAAAAGCCAGACAAATTTTTGGGCCAGGGGGAGGTAATCCAGGTAAGTTTTCCCGGTGTATTCCCCTCCGGGACCGATGGCCGGAACCCCTTCAAAATGGCGAGGTACTTCCCAGTAGAGATTGATGTCCGTAAAAATGGCCTGCCCGCCACGGGCCACGGCCTGTTGCGAGAATTCAAAAATCATCATCTGGGCCAACTGTTTGATCTCCCGGTCCGATAGGCCTTCCAGGTAAGGAGCGAAAAAGAGGTTGACCGCATCCCAGCCGATGGCCCCGGCAAAATGGCTTTGCAGGGCAGCGGCGAATTTGACCATGTGGGCCAGGAGGACTTCGGGATGTTTGGCCGGCTTGGCCATAGACAGGGCATTGGGGAGATTCAATCCGAATTTTTTAATATACTCCAAAGATTGACCGGAACAATAGGGCCGGTCGATAAAACCCAGATCATGCAGATGAATATCCCCGCGCATGTGGGCGTCTCCGACCTGGGGTGAAAACACATTGAGCAGGGCATATTCTTTTTTGATCCCCTCGGCCAAGGTCAGATTGGTGGCCTCGGGGCCGTGAGGGACGTTGGCGTTCTCCTTGTTGGGATGAACGATCATCTGGTCCACGTCATAAAGGGGGACTCCCAAACGGGTGTGCATGATCCGGGCCTTTTCCAGACCCCGCTCGATGAGTTTGGAGTCGACCAACTCCCGGATCAAGGGGGCGGTGACCATGGAGATCTTGGAAGAAAAAATAAATTCTTCCACTTCCTTGCTGATGGTTTGGGCCGTGTCCTGGTCCACCAGCGTTTCCCGGACCAGGGCCTCAACAATCCGCTGACGGTTCCAGGTTACCAGGTCTTCGTTGGAGGTCCGAACAAAAAGGGCTAAATCTGTGGTCTCCTCAAAGCCGACGGTTTGCTGCTCCTGATGTAATTCAACAACGGTCCCCATGGTCTCTTGCCCTTCCTTTCTGAGCCTGAAAAGTCCCTTATATTGTGTGGAAGGAAGAGTAAAATACAATATATGGTATGTCAAGGAAAAAAATGGAGGGAAAAGGCCCCACCTTTCTAAGGCCTTTTAATCAGAAGGATTTTGGGATAAATTTTTTAAAATCGGCTTGAAATTTGGCGAAGGTCAGGGGAGAAACCATGAACCCCGGGAAGAAATATTCTGCATTTTCTTTAAGATAGGGGTCTGAGGTCCGTTTACGGGCGTTGGATCCGCCCTCGGGCCAGGGAGAAAAAAATTCCTAAAAAACAAAGGGTTGCATTGATGACCAGGGCGGTTTTGACACCCTTCAGGAATTGCGGATAGAGGGCCGGGGTAATGGCCACTTTGCCTATCAGGACGGCGAAGATCATCATAGCCATACCCATGCTGAACATTTGTCCGACCAAACGCATGGTCCCCACCATACCGGAAGCCACACCGTAATAGACCTTTTCCACGGAACTCATGACGGCATTCGTGTTCGGGGAAGAAAAAAGGGCAAAACCGAATCCCAGGAAGAGCAAAGAAAAAATGATATAGGGCAAGCCGCTGTCGGAGGAGATTAGCGAAAGCAGGAAAATGGCAAGACAGGTACAGGCCATTCCCAGGGAGGCCAGGACCCGGGGCTGGATCCTATCGGAAAGCCGTCCGGCCAGCGGGGAAAAAAGGGCCATCATCAGCGGTTGGGCCATGAGAATGAAGCCGGCCCCTTGGGCGCTGAATCCTTTGATATATTGGAGGAAAAGACTCATAAGAAAGGTAACGGCAAAAGTGGCGCTGTAGTGGATGAAGGCGGCCAGATTGGAAAAGGTAAAAGCGGCATTGTGTCTGAATATTTTGACCCTTAAAATCGGACTGGCCACTTTGGACTCAACCAGAAAAAAACCGACTCCTCCCAGAACCCCGATGCCGATCAGGCCCAGGCCGGCAGAGGCAGGCAGGAGAGAAAGTCCATACATAATCAATAGGAGCATGAGGGCATAAAGCAGGGACCCGGTCCAGTCCACCTTTTCTCCGGCGGCTTCGGCCCATTCCCCTCTGAGCTTCCAAAAAACAAGAAAGATGACCACCAGCCCGAAGGGGATATTGAAGTAAAAAAGGCTTCGCCAGCCCAGATGCTGGGTCAGGAATCCTCCCAGAAAAGGTCCGAGTGAAAGACCGGTATAAACCGTAGCCGTGGTGACCCCGATGGCCCAACCCCGTTCGGCCGGAGGAAAGACCGAAGTCAGGATGGCCATAGAGGTCCCGAAGGTCATGGCGCTGCCGATCCCCTGGATAACGCGGCAGACGATCAACATCCATTCGGAAACGGAAAGGGCTGAGAACAGGGAACCGATCGTATAGACCAGGGTCCCCACCCAAAATATCCGTTTTCTTCCATAGATGTCGGCCAGCCGTCCGAAGGGCAGCAGGAACATGGCCGAAGCCAATAGATAGGCCGTCGGTATCCAGCCCAGGGTGACGGCGTCCATTTCAAATTCTTTTCCGATAGCCGGCAGGGCGATGTTGACCGAGGACCCGATGAAGGGAACAATAAAGGAACTCAGACAGGCAATAATCAGGACGGTCCGCTTCACGCTTCACTTTTTTTATTTGAGGTAAGTGAGCCAGCCTCGATATTTCTCTTTCTCACCCTTGACCGCCTGGAAGAAAATCTCCTGGATCTTTTTGGTCACCGGACCCGGGCGCCCCTTGCCCACTCGGCGGTTGTCCACTTCCCTGATGGGAGTGATTTCGGCCGCCGTCCCGGAAAAAAAGGCCTCGTCGGCCAGATACAATTCGTCACGGGTGAACCGTTCTTCCACCACCTTTATCCCCAGGTCCTTGGCGATGGTCAGGACCGAATCGCGGGTGATCCCCGGCAGAATCGAGGTCAGAGGCGGGGTTTTGATCTCTCCTTTTTTTACCAGAAAGATATTTTCTCCACTGGCCTCGGAAACATACCCGGCCGTATCCAGCATAATGGCTTCATCATACCCGTCCCGGGTCACTTCTTTCTTGGCCAGGATGGAATTGACATAATTTCCGCAGGTCTTGGTCTTGGTCATCATGACGTTCACGTGGTGCCGGGTATAGGAGGAAACTTTAACCCGGATCCCCTTTTTAAGCCCCTCATCCCCCAGATAGGCCCCCCATTTCCAGGCGATGATCGAGACCCGGATGGGATTGTCCTTGGGATGGACCCCCATGACCCCGTCCCCGATAAATACCAGGGGACGGATATATCCTTCCTTCATCCCGTTTACTTTTAATACCCGGCAACAGGCCTCCAGAATTTCCCTTTCTGAAAAAGGAATGTCGATTTCCATGGCATGGGCGGAAGCGAATAACCGTTCCACATGTTCAGGAAGGCGGAAAACGGCCGACTGTCCATCGCTGCATTGATAGCAGCGGATCCCTTCAAAGACCCCCAGTCCGTAATGGAGGGTATGAGTCAGGATATGGATTTGGGCCTTTTCCCAGGGAACGAATTTACCGTCGAACCAGATCTTTTTTTCTTTTTCCATAAAAAAATTGATGCTCCTGATCTAATTTTTTTTCGTATTGCTATGGGAACCCACCCGGGTTACCCGATACTATTTCAATCGCCCCAGGGCCAGTAATTCCTGACGCAGCCGTTCCCGATTGGCCGGCCGCATGAGGACCAGGGGAAGACGGAGCGGCCCGGCCGGCAGCCCCATCATATTCAAGGCCTCTTTAACCGGCACAGGGTTGGTTTCTATGAAAAGGGTATTGACCAAAGGAAGGGTCTGGTAATGGATCTTTCGGGCTTCCTCCCATTTACCCTCTTTCATCAACCGGCACAGGGTGGTGTATTCACGGCCGATGACATTTCCCACGGCACAAATCACCCCGTCCCCCCCCAGGGACATAAGGGGGAAGGTGAGGGCATCCTCCCCGGAAAGGACAAAAAAGGTTCGGCCCTTCCCTTTGGTCCCCCTGATCACTTCCATGGTCTGGGTAATATCACCGCAGGCATCTTTTATGCCGATGATATTGTCAATCTCAGAAAGTTTGATCAAGGTTGGGGGATCAATATTGCGGCCTGTCCGGCCGGGGATGTTATAAATAAAAACCGGCAAACGGGTGCTTTTGGCCACGGCTTCGAAGTGGGCCAGCATGCCGTCCATGGTGGGCTTGTTATAATAGGGCCCTACCTGCAGGGTGGCATCGGCCCCGGCTTCTTCGGCCTGCCGGGTCATGGCGATGGCCTCCCGGGTGCTGTTGGAGCCGGTACCGGCGATAACCGGCACCCTCCCCCTGGTTTCTTCAATAGTGATTTTAATCACCTTGTAGTGCTCTTCATGGTCCAGGGTGGGGGATTCACCGGTGGTGCCGCAGGGGACCAGTCCGTCGACCTTTTCTTCTTCAATCAAATAATTGATCAACCGGCGCAGCCCGGCTTCATCCAGGGAAAAATCATCCCTGAAGGGAGTGACCAGGGGAATATGGCACCCGGAAAAATCTCTTATCGCCATCACACACCTCCATAGAAACGGATTTCTAAATCAACCCAAAACGCCACCGTTTAATCCGACCCTGCCCGAACCGGATCAATCCAGGTCCGGGAGAACCGTTTCCTCCTCTCCGGAATAGACGGATAACCGTTCCCCGGGGAGTATAAAACATAGTCGAAAGTCCGGACCTTGTCAATATGTTAAGTTATTTTAAATAGTATTGCAAAATGCCTCCGAATCCATTAGACTACTGTATAGTATCCATCCGCAAAAGAGCCTTTTCCGGATGGAGCGAATAGCGATCAGCTTCTTCCACGAAAAATCTGAGGATGTATCTCTCACTTTCGATACTAAGGACCAAGGGGGTCTTTACTATGAGAACGCTTTCCAGGATGGTCTTTTGTTTTGTGGTCTCTTGGCTGTTGTGGGGGTGCACCACAACCCAGACCCTGGACTTGAGCTATTCACCCGATCTCTCGCCTCCCACTCAACCGTCCCCGATTAAAATAGCGGTCATCCCCTTCGAGAACGCCACCTGGAACGGTCAGGAAAACCCTTATTGGGTCGGACAGGCTCCTTTATTGGGAATGAAGTTGTTCTCCCCTTCCAGCATCTCCCATCTGGTGACCCAGGGGGTAAAAAAGGAAATGGCCTCGTACAGTTATCAACTCAGCCCCGATGAAATATATACGATCCAGGTCAACCGCAACGATCTCAAAACCCTGCTCAAGAGAATCCCCCATATACAGGTGGATTTCCTGGTTGGGGGCGTTATCTCTCATTTTTTTATACAGCAAGGGGTCCGCTTTATCGGCGAAGTGGAAATCGAAGCCTATCTGATCCGCCCCCCCCAGGGCGATATGGTCTGGAATAAAAAAATCGGGCATCGGGAGGTGCGCATCGCCTTTGCCCCGGAGGATTTTTCTTCCCAAAGCCGGGACATTTTGAATAATCTCCTGGAGAAAACCTTAAGGGATCTTTTTCGGAATTCGGATTTCAGGCTTCAGCTTCAAAACAATAAAAAATAAACTTATCCTGTTTTTCGACCCGAAGATCTCTCGATGGCGCCCTCTATGAAAACCCGCGACAGACAGATCATCCATCTGGACATGGACGCCTTTTACGCCTCGGTTGAGGTCCTGGACAACCCCAGACTTGGCGGCCAAGCGGTTATCGTCGGAGGCCCCCGGCATCGCGGGGTCGTTTCCGCGGCCTCGTATGAGGCCCGCCGCTACGGGATCCATTCGGCCCTGCCCATGGCTACAGCTATGCATCTCTGCCCTCAGGGGATTTTTTTGCCGGTACGCATGGGGCGGTACAAGGAGATCTCCGATCAAATATTTGAAATTTTTCTACGGTTCACACCCCTGGTGGAACCCCTTTCCCTGGATGAGGCCTTCCTGGACGTTACCGCCTCGGTTAAGCTTTTCGGCCCGGCCGACCATATTGCCGCCCAAATAAAAAAGCAGGTTCGGGAGGAAATCGGCCTGACGGTTTCCGCCGGCGTGGCTCCTAATAAATTGGCGGCCAAAATCGCCTCGGATCTGAACAAACCGGACGGATTGACCATTGTCCCCGAGGGCCGGATTCAGGAATTTCTGGCCCCCCTTCCCATTGAAAGGCTCTGGGGAGTAGGGAAAGTTACGCAGAAAGATCTGTCTCTGTTGAACGTCAGAACCATAGGCGACTTGAGTCGGCTGCCCAGGGACCTGCTCCGCCGGCGTTTCGGGCAGCAGGGTCTTCAGTTATATTTTCTCTCCCGGGGCGTCGATGACCGGGAGGTCCAGCCGGATAGGGCCGTCAAATCCATCGGCCGCGAGGAGACCTTTGCCCAGGATATTTCGGACAAGGGAAAGGCCGGGAAAGCGGTTTTGACCTTGAGTCAACGGGTGGCCGGCCGTCTGCGGCGGCATGGGAAAAGCGGCCGCACCGTCACCCTCAAGGTGACCTATCAGGATTTCACCCATATCACCCGGTCGATGACCCTTCCGGCGCCCACCGATGACGGAAAGAAGATCCATCAAATCGCTCTGGAGCTTATAGAAAAGACCGAGGTAGGCAAAAAACCGGCCAGGCTTTTAGGAATCTACCTTTCCCAGTTGACCAAAGCGGGAGAGGGGCAGTTGCTCTTGTTTGACGAAAGAAACTCGGGGAATAAGACCAACCGGCTCAATCGCGCCCTGGATGCCATTCAGGACAAATTCGGAGAAACGGCCATCATCGCCGGGACCCTCCTGGATTCTTAGTCAAAAAGTCTGAGGATTTATTCCTTACTTTCAATTCTTAGAACCAAGGGGGTCTTATTTTTTGGGGATTGTCCAAAGGGTGATTTGTCACCCAATCCCGGCCCCCGAAGGGGGTTCTCTTTGAGGTCGGTCTATCGACCTCCCGGCCAGTCCAGCAAACTATGATTCGAGGCAGGGCCTTCACCTTCGCCCGTTGCAAGCGATGGTGAAGGCCTGCTTCAAACTTAGGTAAACCATTTGGCCCGGCAAAGAAGCTTCCAGGTTCAGGGTGGACAACCCCAAAAAATAAGACCCCCTTGGTTGGAAATACAATTTCAAATAGAGTTGGATAACTTTCCCATCCCTGTCCGCATGATTCGATTCCCAGCAGGCAAGCTCATCACCTGGTTTCAAAAACAAAAAAGGGATCTGCCCTGGAGAAAAAAACGGTCGGCTTATTCCACCTGGATTTCGGAAATAATGCTACAGCAGACCCAGGTCCGGCAGGTGGAACCGTACTTTATTCGGTTTATGCAAAGGTTCCCCACCATCCTGGCCTTGGCCCTGACCCCGCTCCATCAGGTGCTTAAGGTCTGGGAGGGCCTGGGGTATTACTCCCGGGCCAGGAATATCCATCGCAGCGCCGGTCTCATCTGCAACGACCTTCAGGGACGCATCCCCGCTGACTTTAAAACCCTGGTTGCCCTGCCCGGTATCGGCCCTTCCACGGCCGGGGCCATCCTCAGTCTGGCCTTCAACCGCTCTTTTCCGGTCTTGGATGGCAACATACGCAGGATTCTCATCCGTTTTTTTGCACTCGTCGGCGATCCCCGGCAAACAACCGTGGAGAAACAACTCTGGACCTTAGCCCGAGAAATTCTTCCCCTCGATCGTCCCGGCCTGTTCAATGAGGCCCTGATGGAACTGGGGGCCCTGCTCTGCCGTCCCCATAATCCGGACTGCCCCCGCTGCCCGATAAAGGCGAAGTGCCTGGCCTTCGCTTCAGGACGTCAAAACCTTCTGCCCTCTAAAAGCCCAAAGAAACCGATCCCCCATTATGAAGTCACCGCGGCGGTTATTCGTCAGCGGGGTAAAATTCTGATCACCCGTCGCCCGGAAAAAGGTCTCCTGGGAGGGTTATGGGAGTTTCCCGGAGGGAAAAAGGAGAAAGGGGAGTCCCTGGAGGAAGGTCTTAGACGTGAAATTCGAGAAGAATTAGCCATTGACATCAACGTCGGGCGGGAATTTATTCGGGTCCGCCATGCTTACAGCCATTTCAGGATCACCCTCCATTGTTTTTTTTGCCGTAAACAGAAGGGGCGGATCGTCCCCCTGGGGGTGGATGATTTCCGCTGGGTCTATACCCATGAGCTTCAAAACTTTCCTTTTCCCCGGGCCGATCAAAAGGTGATTGCCTGTCTGATCGGAAAGGAAACAGGACCGGTCAAATAATAATCCGGTTTCTGTTTCTTCCCCTTGATAGAATTATTAACCGACTCATAATAGTATGGACATGAAACTGATAAGCTTGTCCACCGGAGGATCATGGGGGTCTTTTCTGGAGATTGTCCACCCCAAACCTGGAAGCTTCTTTGCCGGGCAAGTTGTTTAACTAAATCAGAAGCAGGCCTTCACCAGTGCTGGAAACAGGCTAAGGGGTATGCCCTGCCTCGAATCAAACTTTGCTGGACTGGCCGGGAGGTCGATAGACCGACCTCAAAGAGAACCCCCTTCGGGGGCCGGGATTGGGTGACAAATCACCCTTTGGACAATCTCCAGAAAAGACCCCCATGATCCTCTTATGTCTATATTATTTTGAGACCATTAATAACAGCCATTTTTTTCAAAGAGGCTCTTATTTACTTTTTTCGGGGAAATGGTTAAGATATAAGCCAAACCGATGGGGATGGTTCGTTGATGGGGGTCAGTGGCCCGAAGGGACCCCTTCGTTAGGAATCGGGTTTTTCTTTTGGATCAAAGACGGGCCGCCCGCCAAACAGAAACGCATCGTTGGGGAAGTAAAAAGGTTTTTCGAGAGATCTATGTTCAACGCAACTATAACAGGAGCCGAAAATGAGTTTCAACCTTTCTCTTGAAAAAACCTTAAAAATCTCAAAGGACCTGCTCTTCATTATCCCCGGCCTTCTGGCCGCGTTGGTCCTCTTCAGCCAAGCGATCGGCCTGCCGTTGGAAGGACTTTTGAACCCATTTTTTATCCCCATGGCCTCCAGCACCGCGGCTTTGATCTTTTTTTTAAGCGTCGCTCTTTACCTCAGAGGAAAATTTTCTCAACATACCCTGGTGACCCTCCTGGCCTTTTTAACAGCCGCGGGCACCGTTTTGATCAGTCTCTGGGTCTTGGGCGCTTTCCTCTTAAATTTTGAAAAGGTTATCGGAGAATGGTCGGCGTTCAGTGTTTCCAAGAATATCTCAGAAAGCCTCCCTCCTTTCCGGCGCATGTCCCCCTTATCGGCGGTATCACTTTTGATTCTGGCCCCGGCCTTTTTATTACTTTTCCCCCCTTTGGCCGGGAAAAGACGAAACCGGCAGATAGCCGCCTTCCTGGCTTTTTCCATTTTTATACTCTGTCTATTTTTCCTGTTTAACTACGGCGTGGATGTCCCCCTTGTTTTTAGCAACCAGGCCCTGCCCATTTCGATCCTAACCACCTTCTCCCTGATGTTGTTGGGTTTGGGGATCATAGTTACCGCCGGTGTGGATGTCTGGCCCATGTCCTGGATTGGGGCTGAGCATACAAATCTGCGTTATTTACTCTCCCTCCCTTTTTTCAAAAATCCGCTGGTCATCTTTGCTTTCCTTTTTTTTGCCATCGTCGGGGCCGGCCTCTATTACCTGCGCTACCAGAAAGCGGAATTTCGGCGGGCGGCCCAGCAGGAACTGTCCGCAGTGGTAAAGCTGAAAAGCAATCAAATCGAGCGCTGGTACAAGGAACGTCTCGGGGATGTCCGCTTTATCCTGGAAGCCCGGGAAATAACCCGCTCGGCCCAGGCCTTTCTGGACCATCCCGACTCCGTTGCAGCAAAAATCCAGGTAAGGGCCTTAATGGAGTCCATGAAACGAAACCTGAACTATTTCCGCGTCCTGCTTATCGATTCAAAGGGCCAGGCCCGTCTTTCTGTTCCAGGGGATCAGGATTGGATTGGTCCCCTGGCCAAGTCCCATATAAAACAGGTCCTGCAAACCTCCGCCATCCTGGTTTCCGACCTTCATTCCAGTCCAATAGTAACCGATTATCAAAACATTGACCTCTTTGTCCCTTTATTACGGGAGTCTTCTTCATCCGAGAAAGGAACCGCTCCTCTTGGGGTCTGGATGTTTGAATTGCTCCCCCGGGATTTTTTATATCCGGCTATCCGTATCTGGCCCACTGCCAGCCCCACAGCGGAAACCCTGCTGATTCAGAAGGAAGGACAGGAAGCGGTCATCTGGAATGAATTGCGCCACCGCTCCAAAACGGCCTTGCCCCTGCGGATTCCCCTGAAAGGAAACCCGAATCGGCCGGAGGTCCTGGCCGTCAAAGGCCGGGAGGGGCTGGTGGAAGGCCGGGATTACCGGGGAGTAACGGTTTTCGCCGCCCTGGGGAAAATTCCAGGCACCCCCTGGTTTATCGTGGCAAAGGTGGATAGGAGTGAGATCTATTATCCTTTACGTCGTCAAACGCAAACGGCGGCCCT
>JBFMBU010000251.1:0-2760 GCA_040755035.1 Thermodesulfobacteriota bacterium | reverse complement strand
CTTAATAAACGGTATGGGATCGCCGAGGATATTACACGAAAATAAAGCGGGGCGGTTTTTCGGGAAGGATCTTAGTGCCGATAGGGTAAACGCAACGTGGAGTTTTTCTGCGTGCTCCTGGGGGATTGAAAGGCCTTGAATACGGGTTTTCGGCATATCTCGATTAAATTGAGGGCGATTTCTTTAACCGCCGAGGCCGGAATCCCGATAAACAATTCATTACGGGCCAGGGAGGATGAAATGCGATCCCCGACGCCGTTGACCGTCATATTCATTTTTTTATATAGATACGGATAAGCGATGACGTCTCCGCAAACCCCCTGAAAGCCCGTTCCGATACTGAAGACATTTCTTTCCCCGGTAAGGTATTGATTGGCCGTCAGCAGCCACATGGCCTGTTCGGGGTTGACCCTGAACAGGATAATATCCAATCCCATAACCGCCTTATCCAGCGGACTCAAGGCCAGGCCCCGAATTTGGCCGGCCGGGAGACCAATTTTTTTGGAAAAATAATTTTGCGAGGCCTCTTCATTGCCAAAAACTCCGATCTGGACCCCTTGTTTATGCTTGCCGGATTTTGAGTTTTCTTTTTTAAAACCCAGAGTGGTCAATCCCATAGTGCATTGGACATCGGAGCGGCTAAGAAAAAAGGCTTTTCCTTTAAAGGCCTCCATTACCCCATAGCAGAAACTGTGAATCGGCTCGGCCGGTTTTTTTAACAAAACAGGAATTTCTTCGTTGATTTTTACGATTCGAACGGCAACGGGTCCGTTTTTTAAATGGAGAATCCGGCGAAAAGTACGGGATAATTCCTGAATGTCTTCCATAAGGTTCCTTAAAAAATCCTTCAGTGTTCCTTATTTTTTCTTTTTTCGATTCAAGAGTGAAACCACTTTACCCGAAGCCGGAAGGGGTTCCGCATTTTTTTCCTCTTGGGGGGGTTCCACCTTCTCGATCCGGACCTTTTTACCTCCCATGGTGAAGGATTCGCCTTGGATGTACTCCGGTAAAAGTATCCATTCCCCCAGGGAAACAGGGACCTGCAATATCAGAAATTTCATCCGTACCCATCCGGGTTTGATATCCGGCAGGATGTCCTCGATTCGCGCAAAAAATACGGGTTGATTTTCCAAATGAATCAAAACCAGATCGTTAGGACCGGTCATGCCGATTTTTTTCTTTCTTGTGCTGGAGACTAGTGGATATTTTGTTGAGAGAGCTGGCCCGGTTTAACTTTTGGATAAATGGGGCCGTCGATTGAGATATCTTAAAGTTTTCCACGGAGAATCCGGATAACTTTAAACAGTTTTATAGTCGTCCGTTTTTTAAATGTCAATGATAAATTCTCCTCTCGTCATTTTATTTTTTGGGCCTCAGGATTGGAGGGGTTAAATCTTTTTCTTTGACTTAATTCTCAATTAGTATTAATTAGTTCTCGTCCGGAAAATCAAAATTTCCGGACCAAGCCTAAACCAATGATTCATCGCCAACTCCGCGATATTTTCTTGTACCGAGCGCGCCTGTAGCTCAGAGGATAGAGCAACGGACTTCTAATCCGTAGGTCGCAGGTTCGAATCCTGCCAGGCGCGCCAATAATTTTTGAGGGACGTATAAAACCACAACCCTTTATCCGTTTCGTTAAAAAACCATCACAAAGGAGAAAAAGATGTCACCATTATTCAAGAGATTTTTTATTATGGCTTTAATAACCCTGGTGGTCCCCACAGGGCTTCCGGCGCAGGATAAAGAAATCCTGGCCAAGGTCGGGACCCGAAAAATAACCCAATCGGACCTGAACCGTCTCATCAGTTTTCACGAGCCTGAACAGCAAAAGATGATTGAAAAAAATCCTCAGGTCAAAGAGGCCCTTCTTTGGCAGATGATTCGAAGCATGGTGGTGGCCGATAGCGCCCGGAAAAAGAGTTTCGATAAAAAACCCGAAGTCCGCGCTCAACAGGAAATCATGATCAATAATTTTTTAGCCGCCATGTATCTGCAAAAGGAAGTGGTTGAAAAAGTGACCGTTAATGAAGAAAAGGCCCGAACGTATTATAAGGACAACCTGGATGCCTTCCGCACCCCGGAAACGATCCGGGCCAGGCATATTTTGATTAAAACCGATCCGGAAGCCAAAGAAGAGGACAAGAAGAAAACGAAAGAAAAAGCGGAAGGGGTACTTAAGAAGCTAAAAGAAGGGGCGGATTTTGCCAAGCTGGCCACCGAGTTTTCCGATGATCCCGGTACGAAAGATAAGGGAGGGGACCTGGATTTTTTCCCCAAAGGATCTATGGTACCGGCCTTTGAAGAGGCGGCCTTCGCTTTGAAACCGGGAGAGATCAGCGGTCTGGTGGAGACCGAATACGGTTATCATATCATCAAGCTGGAAGAGAAAAAAGAGGCCTTTCTCGAGCCCTATGAAAAAATCAAGGAAACGGTCAAAGAAAAAGCGTTACAGGATTTGAAAAAGGAGGCGGTAACCAATTTTGTCGAAAAAGCCATGAAAGAGGCCCGCGTCGAGGTATTTTCGGAAAAACTCGCTAAGCCGCAAAAATAATTTACCGTTGAACGACGGCATTCGCAGTCCGGAGTGAGCAAGCTGGCTTCCTCATTCCGGACCCGGAATTCCGGGTTGAAGGGCCATGTTTCCATTTCTGGGAGTGTTCAATCCGACCCTGACCACCAATCCCTAACCCTCCGGTCCAGCAGTTCGGCCAGGGTCGGCCTCCCCCGCCCGGGAATAAAACCAAAGACCTTTTCCCA
>JBFMBU010000250.1:0-14783 GCA_040755035.1 Thermodesulfobacteriota bacterium | reverse complement strand
TCAGCCAATCGGGAAACAAAATCTTTCCGATCTTCATCGGTTCTAAAAATAGTTGTCTTGTCAATTCCCCGCCCCATTACATGGTGCAAAACTCCCGGGGAGTCTAATCTGGCTGATCTGGGCATGAGCTTTATTTGTTGATTGTTATTTTAATGTCAAGCAACTTCTGCACGAACGTCCCCTATTCCGTCCCCGAACGTCCCCTATTCCGTCCCCTATTCCCTTAATTTTCTTTTAAGTTTTAAATTCTTAAATCGTCCTGTTCCCGGAAAAAGAACCGGGAACAGGGTTGATGAGACGGGAATTATTTTTCTATGGCTTGCTGGGTCAATACGTAATACTTACGGGCTACATCATCAACCGGTGTCGTGGGAAAGATCTGGCTAAAGTACAGCGCAATCAGTTTGTGTTTGGGATCAATATAAAATCTGGTGTGGTAAAACCCTCCCCAAGAATAAGAACCGTTGGGAAGAGGATTGGCTGCGAAATAGCGATCGGTCACGATCATAAAGCCCAGGCCGTAGCGGCTGCCTTCGTCTGAATAGACCCAGTGTTTGAAGGTTCCCATGTAATTGCCCAACATGAGTTCGATGGTCGTTGGGCTGAGGATCCGGATCCCATCCAAGTCACCGCCGTTCAACATCATCTGGCAGAAACGCAGGTAGTCGATTGGGGTGGAATGTAATCCCCCACCACCCGAGAAATAGGTCTTGGGACCCTGGTAGGAATAAAAGGGACCATATCTTAATCCGTCAACCTGGGAGAGAAAACTCTTACTGATGACATTACGATTCAGTTTGGCTAACCCCCCGCCTGCTTTGGGTTCATAGACCGCCGCCAGCCGGGAGACTTTTTCGTCCGGGACGAAGAAGAAAGTATCATTCATTTTGAGGGGCTTAAAGATATTTTCCTCAAAAAACTTATTTAAAGGCATCCCGGAAACCACTTCGATCAAATAACCCAGGACATCGTTATTCAGTCCATATTCCCACCCTTCGCCGGGATGAAAAAGCAAGGGGCATTTGGCCAGTCTCTTTATCCCTTCACCGATGGTCCCTTCGGTTATGGTTAATCCATCCGATACGTTATTTTCCACATAGAACTTGGCTACTAAAGGTTGCCCCCAGAAGCCATACGTGATACCGGAAGTGTGTGAAAGTAGATGGCGAATGGTAATGGGCCGTTTGGCGCGTTCCAGTCGGTAGCCCTTCTCTTCAGCTTTATCTCTGACCAGCACTTTAACGTCATTGAACTCCGGAATATATTTGGAGATAGGTTCATTTAATTCAATCAATCCCTTTTCCCATAGCATCATGACCGCTACGGCTGTTATGGGTTTACTCATCGAGCAAATCCGGAAAATGGCGTTCTTTTGCATGGGCTTTCCATCGTCCATTTCACCAAAAGCTTTATGGTAGACCACCTTGCCGTTACGGGCAATCATGGCCACCATTCCTTTAACCCGCTGCTGCTGAACGGTACGGGATAGATGATCATCGATCCGAGTCAGGCGTTCATCGGACATTCCCTCAGATTTCGCTTTCCCGGTTTCTAACTGTTTTGCATAAACAGATGGGATGATTAGAAAAGTAATAATCAACAGGGCCATCAAAGATCTTAACAACTTGTTATTTTGCATTAGAGTCCTCCTTCACTTCTAATTGATTGCCGGTTTTTTTTTAGGCACTTTCAAATAAAAAAAGCAGGTTTAAATAAGTAATGACGGCGCGAGATATTTATACCGGGTTGGTTCCTCCCCCCTCTCCTTTTTCAAAGACTTCTGCATGATTCGAAAAGCCCATTTACCTTCAGCTCCACCGTTAAATAGGGACCATTGTACACGTTTTTGGGAATTAAGAAATAGGATAAATTTGGAAACGGTCGGGAATTGCCCCGGATAAACCTCATGGATATCAGGTTCCGCTCTTGATCTCCATCTGTTTAAAAAACGAATTCATTCTCTCCTGGACGATGGAATAGGGGTCTCGATCACCGTTTTGAATTTGCCGAACGGCCCGGTCCAAGCCCCCGTCCTTTTCCCATTGGTCTCTGACCAAAATACCGAGCTGGGTTTCCAGTAAACGGAGCAATTCCTCTCTGATCCGCATTTCCTGCCAGGCCCGTTTGGGTCGGCTGTCGGTTAAAAGCACCAGAATATGGTCTGTCAGTTCGGGAAGTCCCCGGCCCTGAGGGGCTTCGGTTTTTAGTATCGGCGGTTTGGGTCTTTCGTTTCCCGAATCTAAATCGAGCATGGTTTGGATATCCAAGACGACGGCATCGGCCCCTTCCCGGTCGGCCTTGTTGACCACGAAAATGTCGGCGATTTCCATGATCCCGGCCTTTAGGGCCTGGACCCCGTCCCCCTGTCCCGGCACACAGACCACCAGGACCAGATCGGCGGTCCGGACTACTTCTACTTCGTCCTGGCCCACACCCACGGTTTCAATGAGTACGAAATCTTTTCCAGCCGCGTCCAGGATCTTGGCCACATCCCGGGCCGACTGATTTAATCCGCCCAGGGCTCCGCGGGTGGCCATGGACCGGATGAAGACCTCTTCCAGATTCCAGAGATCCTTCATCCGCACCCGGTCCCCCAGGAGGGATCCGCCGGAAAAAGGACTGGAAGGATCGACGGCGATGATGCCCACTTTATGTCCACGTTTGACCAGCTCCCGGGCCAGGCCGTTGGTCAGGGTGCTTTTACCCGCTCCTGGTGAACCGGTAATCCCCACCAGCCGGGCCTTTCCCGCCAGGGGAAAGATCTGTTTCATGGCTTCCATCCAGCCAGGCTCTCGGTTTTCCACCCGGCTGACCAGCCGGGATAAGGCCCGGACCGATCCGCCGCGCATACGGGTAATCAGTTCCGACCAATCCTTTTTCATAAACATCGTCACTTTTGTCCAAAATAGGTTTTACCACAGAGTCACAAAGAACACAGAGAAGACCATTTTTACTTTGTGGGGAGATACCCATAAAGTAAAGCCATTGGTCACTTTGCGAAAAAATGAAATATTGTTTCGATAATTTCTTGTAAAAGAAAATACTTGACAGATTTGTAATGACATTATAACTTTTTTTTCCGTAGGTAAAGGGGAAAAATATTTCCACACCTTTTTGAACGCCTGAGAGCCGGAAGCATGAAATCGTTGTAATCCGCCGCCCAACAGTGGCAGGGTTTAGCCCCCCAATCGGCAAAGGAGTCCGGTGAAGCTGCAAAAAAAACCCATCCCGCTTTACTTTCAATTGGAAAGGGTCCTTCGCAAACGGATCCTGTCCGGAAAACTCAAACCCGATCAGGCCCTGCCTACTGAAAATGAGCTCTGCCGGGAATTCGGGATCAGCCGGACTACGGTCCGGCAGGCCCTCCTTTCTTTGGAGGGCGACGATCTGATACGACGGGAGCAAGGACGGGGGACCTTTGTTTCCTTTCGCCGGGGCGCTCCTATCCGCTTTAGATTGTATGGGGCCGTGGACGATCTTTTTCAGGTGGGGTCCCAAACCCAGCTCAACCTTACTTCCAAAAAATTAGTAAATCCTTCCTCGGCCATTGTTAAGGAAATGGGGCTTGCTCCCAAGGAGCGCGTTTATCTCTTTCAGGGGATTCGCTTTCTTCGTAAAGGGGAGAAAGCCAATTTTCAAGCCTATGTCCCGGAAAATATCGGCAGGGATATACCGCTTAAGGACGAGGTTCATCCTCTCCTGATTGAAAGGATTGAGGGAAAAATTTTAGAACTGGTGAAAAAGGGACGGCAGATTACCACGGTGGCCGTCGCCGATAAAAAATTGGCCCAAACGATGGAAGTCAAGGAAGGATATCCCCTGCTGGTGGTGAAACGGATTTATTATTCCAAGTCCGGGCAGGTCGTGGAACTGGCTGTAACGCATTTCCCGGGCACCCTGCATCAGGGGGTAGTTGAGCTGGTGCGGGCCGGGGCTTGAAGGAAACGGTATAATGTTTATGGCGGGTTAAAAACATCGTTAACTTAATCCGTCACCATTCTCAATTTCGACGGTTGATAGACCCTTTTCGTTCACAGTAAAATTACAGACGTCCTTTTTTACTATTTGGACTCAAAAAGCCGGAGGACAACCCATGAGTGATGCCAACGAAAAAATCCGTCAACGCCAGGAGAAATGGCAGGAACGGACGGTGAAGAAGGCAATGGAACGGTTTCCCCATCTGCAGGAATCCCCAAGCCGCTTTTACACGCCCCTGGATATTGAAGGCTTCGATTTTCTGACCCGGGTCGGTTTTCCGGGGGAGTATCCCTTTACGGCCAATATCTATCCCTTTAATCCCCGGGCCGATATTTCACGGGTGGCTGGTCGCAGCCGGGCCGGATCAGGATTGACCCGCGCTTCGGGCTATTCCGGTTATGGTACTCCGGAGGATACCCGTGACTATTACCTACAGGGCATCCAGCGGGGTGTCCGTCAAGGCCCTAACCTGGCCATGGACTTAGTCACCCAGTGCGGCTATGACTCCGACAACCCCTTAATGGCCGGGGAAGTGGGCAAGGTGGGGGTGGCCATCGACACCCTGCGTGATCTGGAGGTCATCTATGAACCTTACCAGGGGGATATCAACCTGGACCGCATTGCCTCCAATTTTACCATCAACGCCCCGGCCATTTACCTGATCGCCATGTACGCCGCCCTGGCTGAAAAACGGGGCATTCCCCTGGATAAACTCCAGGCTACCCCCCAGAACGATATCCTGAAAGAATATATCGCCCGCGGGGCCTATATCTTTCCCCCCCGACCGGCCATGCGCCTTTTCCGGGACACCCTGGTTTTCATCCATCAACACATGCCGCGTATGAATATTACCAGCATGGGCGGGTATCATATCCGGGAGGCCGGGGCCACTCGTGTCCAGGACCTGGCCTTCAGTATGTCCATTGCCTGTGCTTATCTCCAGGCCGGAATCGATGCCGGTTTGGAGGTGGATACCTTCGCCCCGCGTTTTACCTTCAATGCCATGGGCGGGAGCATGGAGTTCCTAAAGGAAATCGCCTTTCAGCGAGCAGCGCGACGCATGTATGCCCGGATCCTTAAAGAACGTTTCGGGGCCAAGAATCCGCGGAGCATGCTGCTCCGGCAGCAGATGGCCGCTCATATCGGGCCATCCAGCACCACCAAACAACGTCCTCTCAACAATCTGACCCGGGCGGTTCTGGGGGCTGTGGCCGGGGCTTTGTCCGGGGGACCGCCCTCGGCCTTCCCGCCCTACGACGAACCCCTGGGACTGGGTTGGAGCAGGGAGGCCTCCCAGCTTTCCACCGATGTTTCCCGCATCCTGACCTGTGAAGCCCGGTTGGTGGAGGTGGAAGACCCCTTTGCCGGTTCCTATTGTATGGAGGCCATGACCGATGAAATCGAAAAAGCGGCCTGGGCCGAACTGGAGAAACTGGATACGATGGGCGGGATGGTGGCGGCCATCGAACAGGGATATGTGCAGCGGGAAGTGACCCGCAGCGCCTATGAACATCAAAGAAAGATTGCCAGCGGTGAAGTATTGGTCGTAGGGGTCAATTGCTTCACCGGGGAGCATGAACTGGACGTGGAGACTACCCGGCTGGTTCCCCATCCTTATGACCCTGAGCGGCGGGCCCGAGCCGAAGAGCGACAAATCGCCAATCTCAGGGAAGTAAAGAAGAACCGGAATCAACAGGAAGCGGATCGTTTGCTGAAGGAATTAAAAAAACTGGCCGAAGCGGAAGAGACCAATCTGGTCCCTCATTTGATCGACTGTGCCAAGACCTATATTACCCTGCAGGAGGTTTGTGACGTCTTTCGGGATGTCTTTGGTGAATATGATCCCCCGTCCATCTTTTAATGGTCCTGAACCGGAAAAAGACCACCGTCCATCCGGTCCTGCGGAAGGAGACCCTCCTTTTCATTTTTCGGCCCCTGTTGCCCAACCCTCCCGGTATCTGGATTGGCGGGAGTGGTTCAGTGGTCAATTGCAGGGGCTTCTGGAAATGGTTTCCCCTACCCGGAAGGGGAAGGCGGTGCAGATAGACGGCTTCCGTATTTTGGACGAACCGGAAATCAACGTTTCTTTCCAGCACCCATCGGGAACGGAAAAGGCGCCTCCCGGAAATCTATTGGATATCTATGAACCCCGGATTCCCTATATCCGGAGGCTTCTGGAAATGCTGTTGTCGGTGGTGGATTTGGAACAGATGGGGGAAAAAGTCGTTATTGACGGTTTTCGTCTTAAACACCCCGAGCAGTGGCTGAAAGCCGGCGGCGGGGCTTCAGACCTACTGGCCCAGGCAGCTACCCGCTGCAATCTCCGCTGTCGATACTGCTACAACCTGGGCAGCCCCGCGCTTTTTCAAACCGAATCGCAGCCGGCGGAAGAGGAGTATGAGGAACTATCGGCCCGTATCGCTTGGTATGTGCCCGGGTCCAAATTGGGGCTTTCCCCGGTCAGCGGCAGTCTTTGTGAAATGCTTGCTCATCCCCGCATTCTGGATATCATGGCTGTTCTTCGGGGCAAGACTTCCGAAGTCTTCCGCCTACCAACCAACGGTTCTTTGTTGACCCCTGAGATGCTCAGGGATTTGCAGGCCCTTCGTCCGCTGTTTGTAGATGTCTCGCTGAACAGTTCTTCCCCGGTCCGTCGCCAATGGCTGATGAGAGACCCGGAACCGGAAAGAGCGATCAAGGCCCTGGCCGGACTGGAGCAGGCCCGTATCCCCTACTCGGTGGTGATCGTACCCTGGCCTTTTCCGACTATGGAGGAAATGGTTCGGGATTTAATCCAAACCGTAAAATTTGCCGCCCGTTTTCATCCGGCTTTTATTCAGATCAGTCTTCCCGGATATTCTCGGCGATTTTCTCCTGATCCTCTTTTTGAGCATGAAAAGGTTTGGGGGAGGGTTAAAGAGGAAATCCTGAATCTGCGTTCGGGAACCGAATGCCCCTTGATCCTTCGTCCCGGGTTGTTTGAAGAATATCAAACTCCGGAGGCCGTGGATCAACCCAGAGTGATCGGAGTGGTCCCCCATTCCCCGGCGGCCAGGGCCGGAGTGCTCCCCGGAGACGTGATCAGGGCGGTCAAAGGATTGAAGGTGCGTAACCGTCCCCAGGCCCTTTCTCTTTTAAAAATGATCCATAACAGTGATCTGGAAAAATGCCAAATTACTATAGAGCGTTCCGAATCCCTGTTAAATCTGACGATGGGTCCGATGGGTTTTCATTTTCCCTATGATCCGCTATCCATCCCTTTTTTAGGATGTATTTTTCCTTCAACCGGGATCCCTTTGGATTGGGGGGAAAAGATACGGAAATTGGTTTCGGAGAACCAGGCCCGGGAGGTCCTGGTTTTAACTTCCACTTTGATTAAACCTGTGCTGGAAAGACGAGTCCTGGAGACGCCGCTTCCGGAGGAGGTCCATCTTTATTTGCGTATCCCTGCCAACCGATACCTGGGCGGAAATATCTTTATGGGCGATCTGCTGGTGGTGGAGGATTTTATCGAGGAGGTTCGGTCGTTCATAAGGGAAGGCCGGACCCTGCCGGACCTGATTCTGATCCCTTCCTCGCCTTTTCACCTGAGTGGTTGGGGAAGGGATTTGACCGGACGGGTATACAAAGACATCGAAAAGGTTACCGGGATACCGGTGGTCTTGGTGGAGTGCGATCCGATTTTTGATTGAAGGAATTTAGAAGGCTTAGAGGCAGGAACGAGCCGAAGGAGAGAGTTATGACCGAAAAAAGAATCAGGGTCCTGGTGGCCAAACCAGGCTTGGATGGTCATGACCGGGGGGCCAAGGTAATCGCCTATTCCCTGAGGGATGCCGGTTTTGAGGTGATTTATTCCGGTCTTAGACAGACCCCGGACTCCATTGTCCGGGCAGCTATCCAGGAGGATGTGGATGTGGTGGGGTTGTCCATTCTTTCCGGGGCCCATCTGGCCCTGACCCGTCGGGTGGCCGAGGGACTTAAGGCCCAGGGTGCGGACGACGTCATCCTGGTTGTGGGTGGAGTCATCCCTGATGAGGACCATGGGCCATTGAAAGAAATGGGGGTGGCCGAAATCTTTACCTCCGGGACCAGTGTTTCCCAGGTGGTGGAGGCGATTAGGAGACAGGTTCATGGTTTAAAACCGATTAATCCGTAGGAGGCCAGGAGTCAAGGGGCAAGGATTCGCGGGAAAGGCATCGAATCGATAGGAAACCTTCCGAATTTCTTATTGGGGGACCATTTCTTGAAGGCGATAAAACCGACCGCCTGAACCCTCGAATCCTGGAATCCTCGAACCCTAAATTCGAATTTATGGAGGTATTTTCGTGAGCGCTGGAACCTTGGATGTTGAAAAAAATGAGCGGGTGGCGACCCTGATCATCAACCGCCCGGAAAAAAGAAATTCCCTTTCCCCGGACATTCTGATCCAACTACATCAATCCCTGGAGGCGTTGGCCAAGGGGGACGAGGTCCGGGCTGTGGTTATTCGTGGGATCGGTGATCAGGCCTTCTCCTCGGGTTACGATATCGGCTCTATCCCCACCGGTGTCGATCCGGCCCTGCGGGACAAATTAAAAGATCAGAACCCCCTGGAACTGGCCCTTCAAAGCGTTATTCATTTTCCCTATCCGGTTATCGCTTTTCTAAACGGCTATGCCTTCGGCGCCGGGTGTGAGCTGGCGATTTCTTGTGATATGCGTGTCGGGGCCGATGATATACGGATGGGTATGCCACCGGCCAAGTTGGGTCTGGTCTATTCATTGGCCGGCTTGACCCGCTTTGTCCAAACCATAGGACTGGCCAGGACCAAAGAGGTCTTTTTTACTGGGAAATATTTCCCGGCAGCCAGGGCCAAGGAAATGGGTCTGGTGGATTATATCCTCCCTCGTCAGGAGGCCGAAACCCTTGTCTATGAACAGGCGCGGGAAATCGCGGGTAACGCTCCTCTTTCAGTCAAGGGTACGAAGCGGGTCTTGAATCTCCTGGCTCAAACCCTGATCCTCCCTGAGGAAGGTCGCCGGGAGGCCAACCGCCTGGCGGCCATGGCCTTTAAAAGCGAGGACCTGAAAGAGGCCCAGACGGCCTTTTTGCAGAAACGGAAACCGGAATTCAAGGGAAGATAAACCAAGGTCTAAGGTGCAAGGTATAGGGTATAGGGCGTAGGGTAAAAAATATAGAGGGCGTAATATTTATTCCCTTGAAAACATACCATTCCGTCCTTAGACCTTAAGTAACACTTTAGTTGTTTGAAAAATGTTTTTAGCCACAGACGCACACAGACAAAGACCGGACGATAGATTCTTGGCCCGGCCCCAACAAACCCAGGGGCCAGCCCAACCAGCCGTCGCTAGCGCGAAGCAGAGTTTATTGCCCGAAGGGCCTGACGGCAGGAGGAAGACAAGTCGTCTTCCTCCTGTCCCGCCTTTGTCTCGGGAGGCTCTGCCGACCTAATGCAAAGGCCCCCATTCGAAGGCCGTGGCAAAAAATGGGTTTTTCCGTTTTAATAAAACTAAAATGATACGACCTTTAACCTTAGACCCTGTTTGGGGAGGGGCGTTATGGAAAATGAAGGATTGACCAGGACACTGGCCCGGTTTATTTCCACGGTGGATGGTGTTGCTATTCCGGCCGAATGCTATGCCCATGCTAAAGTGGCCTTTCTGGACTGGTTGGGGGTTCTTATGGCCGGAAAAGATGAGCCCTTGTCTTTGAAACTCCTTGGCCAGGCCGAACTATTAGGAGGACATCCCCAGGCGACTATTTTGGGACACCACCGGAAAACCAGTGTCAGCCAGGCGGCCTTGGTCAATGGGGCCATGTCCCATGCCCTGGATTATGACGATACCATGGGACAATTTCAGGGGCATCCCTCCGTAACCCTTTTCCCTTCGCTTTTAGCCCTTTCGGAATGGAAGGAGAAAAATGGGAAGGAGTTTTTGGAAGCCTATATTATCGGTCTTAAGGCCGGGGGAGTTATCGGTTCCTGTGCCGGTGTGGAGCACTATAACGCCGGCTGGCACGGGACCTCCACTATCGGGCGTTTGGCTTCGGCAGCCGGGTGTGCCAGATTACTGGATTTGGATGAGGAACAAACCGTTTTCGCTTTAGGAATCGCCGGGACCCAGGCGGCAGGGTTAAAGCGGGTTTTCGGGACCATGAGCAAACCCTTCCATGCCGGCCGGGCCTCTCAGGTGGGTTTGGAGGCGGCTCTTCTGGCCAATGAAAGTTTCACTTGCGCTGACGACATCCTGGAAGGGAGCGATGGTTTTTTTCAGCTCCTTAAAGGCCGGATTAATGAAAAGGCCGTGGCCTCGCTCGGAATATCATGGAATACCGATAAATTGGCACAGAAATATCATGCGTCTTGTCATGGTACCCATTCCGCTATAGAGGCCGGTCTGCATATAAAGGAAAAAGAAAATCTGTCTTTGGAGGAGATCCAAACCATTACCGTTTACACCTCCCGGACAGCCATCGACATCGCCGGGAAAAAAGAACCGAACAGCGGTTTGGAAGGGAAATTCAGTATTTATTATTGCCTGGCTAATGCCTTGCTGCGGGGTGAGACAGGGATGAAGGCTTTCACAGATTCTTTAGTTAATGATCCTAAAATCAAATTATTAATGAAAAAAATTAAAGTAATACATGATTCTTGTTTGTCCGGCATGGCTGCCAGAGTGGAAGTGGAGACACGATCAGGAAAGGTGTTCAGCAAGACCAATGATATCTTGAATGAGATTCCCGATCTGGAGGTTAAAAGAAAAAAGGTGGGGGCCAAATTTCTGGATTTGTGCGGTCCGGTTTGGGGACAGAGGCAGGCCGGAGAAGTCATGACGGAAGTCTTGACCTTAACAGATTCGAAAAATATAAAAAGTCTATTGGATCGAATAAATAATATTAAGACAATCAAATAATAAATAAAGTAGTAAAAAAACAATAAGTTAAGAGATTTTAATGAGGTAATAAATTAATATATTCCTGTGGGCTGGATGAAAGGAAAAAAGTATGGAAACGGCATTGTCCGGAGTTAGAGTTGTTGATTTGACCAGGGCCCTGGCCGGTCCTTATGGGTCTATGATCCTGGGGGACCTGGGGGCGGAGATTATCAAAGTTGAGGCCGTTGGGTCCCAACGGGAGTTCACCGGTCCCACGGCTTATAAAGGGCAGGACTCCTATATGATGAGTATCAATCGCAGCAAAAAAAGCATCACTCTGGACACAAGAACGGAAAAGGGCTTGCGGATTTTCTATGACCTGGTAAAGATTTCCGACGTGGTCTTGGATAATTTTCGGCCCGGAGTCCTGGAAAGGCTGAAAATGGATTATGAAACCCTGAAAGCTTTCAATCCCAGGATCATCAGTTGCTCCATCAGCGGGTTCGGGTCAACCGGTCCTTATCGGGACCGTCCGGCCTATGATGTCATCATCCAGGCCATCAGCGGGACCATGAGTATTACCGGCGAACCGGAGCGGCCACCGGTCCGGGCCGGGATAGCCCTGAGCGATCAAGGTGCCGGCATGTACGCCGCCCACGGCATCCTGGCTGCCTTGTATGCCCGGGAAAAATCCGGGGCGGGGCAGAAGGTGGAGACATCGCTGTTCGAAGCCACCATTGCCCAATTGGCCTATGAGGCCAGCATATATTTTGTGTCCGGGGAAATCCCCGGACCGGTGGGATCCGGGCACCGCGTCTTGCCGGTTTATCAGGCCTTTCAGACCAGGGACGGCTATGTGGCCATTGCCGCCGTGGGCCCCAAATATCCCTTGTTATTCAAGGCCATGGAGCGGGAGGACCTGCTGAAGACGCCCTTGTTTATCGGGCCGCCCACCCCGGAAAACCGGAAGCTGCGGGTGGCGGCCATTCAGGAGGTTTTTTTGACCCGGACCACCGAAGAATGGATGAAACGGCTGATCGAAGCCGATGTCCCTTGCGGTCCGGTGAACACGTTAGACAAGGCCCTGTCTGATCCGCAGGTGGAGGCCACGGATATGGTGGCGGTCATTGACCATTCCCTTGGGGGTCAGATCAAACAGACAGGTAACCCGGTAAAGATGTCCGGAACGCCTCCGGAGATGAGGAAGAAATTTTTATCCCCGCCCACAGTAGGGGAGAATACCGATGCGATTCTTTCCCGGCTTTTAGGGTATTCCCCGGAAAAACTTGATCAATTGCGACAGGAGAAGGTAATTTGATTCCATACTCGTTTCCCGGGATTCGCTAAGCTCTCTGGATATCCCTGATCCGCAGCTCCAGGCGGGAGGCACCGTTATATTCGGAAATGAAAGGGTGGTAGGCCAGGTCGATCTGCTCCCCGGCCTGGAGGTTCATATGCCCCATTCCGAACCCGATGCCGTCCACAACCATACCCTGCTGTTCCAGTTTTAGTTTTAAGTGACCGTTACCCACCTTTCGTAAGGACTTGACCTTAACCTGGCGGGAAGCCAACAGCGGTTCCGGATTTTTTTCCCCGAAAGGGGCCATCCAGGGCAGGACGGAGGCTATTTCCTTGACCAGGGTAACAAAATCGCATTCCCCTTCCAGGGACAGGGAGGGACCCAGGGTGCTTTCCGGCACCGTGTCCTGGACAAGATTTTCCAGGGCTTCTTCAAAAGCCAGGAGGTCCAGGGACGGTAAGGTGGCCCCGGCTGCGGCCTCATGTCCACCGAATCTGGTCAGAAATCCTTCCAGGGCCTCCAATCCGTTAAAGAGGTGGAATCCTTCGACACTGCGTCCTGATCCATGGGCCATCTCGCCCTCGATAGAAAAAAGGAAGACCGGTTTGGAATACCGTTCCGTCAAGCGGGAGGCCGCCAATCCCAGGATACCCCTATGCCAGGTCTCCGATCCCAACACCAGGGTCCTCCTTTTTTCCCAATCGGTTTTGCTCATGAGCAGTTGATCAATCTCCAGCAGCATCTTTTGTTCCAGGGCTTGACGGCGGGTGTTTTCCTGGTGCATGTGTTGGGCCATATCTTTAGCCTGAAGAAGGTCATCGGTGGTCAGGAGTTGAACCCCGCCTCCGGCTTCTTCAATCCGTCCCAAGGCGTTTATGCGCGGGGCCAGCCGGAAACCGATGTCATAGGCTGAAAGGGCCCTGTCCGCAGGGAGGCCGCAAACCTCTTTCAAGGCCGCCAGCCCGGTATGGGGTGAACGGGAGAGGACCTCCAGACCTTCCCGGACAAAGATCCGGTTAACCCCCAGCAAGGGGACCACATCGGCCACGGTACCCAGCGCGACCCGGTCCAGATAGACCTTGAGATTAGGTTTTCCCTTAGAGAAAAAACCCTGCCCATCCAGAGTTTGCCGCAGGGCGATCAGGAGATAGAAGGCCACTCCCACCCCGGCCAGTTCCTTAAAAGGAAAGCCGCATCCCGGCTGCTTGGGATTGAGGACGGCTACCGCCGAAGGAACCCCCTTTTTTGAAATCTGGTGATGATCGGTGACAATGACTTCGATACCCAAACCTTGGGCGAATTCAATTTCCTGATGGTTGGAAATCCCACAATCGACGGTGATGATAAGGGAAATGCCCCTTTCTTTGAGGGTGGTAATTCCAGGGAGTGAAAGGCCATACCCCTCCCGCAGGCGGTGGGGGATATAATAAAGTAATTCCGGGAATAAGGGTTTTAGAAAATGGACCAACAAGGCTGTGGCCGTTACCCCGTCGGCGTCATAATCCCCGAAGACGGCAATTCTTTCTTTTTGTTGACAAGCTTTGAGGATGCGATTGACCGCTTTATCCATGTCTTTCATCAGGGTCGGGGAGGGCAAGCGGTTCAGGGATGGTGAAAAAAAATCCCGGACGATATCGGCCTCATGCAGTCCGCGATTCAGTAAAAGCCGGCAGACGGAAAAGGGAAGATTAAGGGACCTGGACAGATCCTTGATTCGTTCCTGATCACCTGGTATGAATTTCCATTCCATGGGCTGTACCTTACTCCAGGAAAGGGAAAGGTTCAAGGGGCAATTGTATTGCCTGCACGGGGGCAATTACATTGCCGGCGCGGGGGCAATTGTATTGCCGGCGCAGGGGCAATTACTTTTCCATTGCCAACTACCCATAAGTCCCATATAATTTATATCCATAGCCCCCTGGAGGAAATCCCATGTCCACCCCATCCGTTCATCTTCTGAAAACCATACCGGCCGTTTCCCTGCTCCTGGAGCAAGGGGAATTTGAAACCTTGCTGAGAAAAAACCATTCCCGTGATTTTCTGATTCGGACCATACGGGAGGTGTTGGAAGGGTTGCGAAGGGCCATCCTTTCCGGAAAAGAGCCTGGCCTGGAGTTGGCCGAGATCTGGGAGGCTGTGGAAAACAGGATCAGGGAAAAAGAATCGTACGGTTTGCAGCGGGTGGTCAACGGTACGGGGGTGATCATTCATACCAATCTGGGCCGCTCCCTCTTAGCCAGGGCTGCTTTGGAGCACATGGGAAAAATAGCCGCCTTTTATTCCAATCTGGAATTCGATCTTCAGGCCGGCCAACGGGGTAGCCGTTACAGTCATGTGGAGCAGATCCTTATGGAATTAACCGGGGCCGAGGCTGCCCTGGTGGTCAATAACAACGCCGCGGCCGTGCTTCTGGCTTTAGATACCCTGGCCAAAGGCAAAGAAGTAGTCGTCTCCCGCGGGCAATTAATCGAGATCGGGGGTTCGTTTCGCATACCGGAGGTGATGAGCCGCAGCGGCGCTTTTTTGCGGGAAGTGGGAACTACCAACAAAACCCATCTGCGGGACTACGAAGCGGTTCTTTCCGACCAGACGGCCATGCTGCTCAGGGTCCATACCAGCAATTACCGGAT
>JBFMBU010000249.1:0-6010 GCA_040755035.1 Thermodesulfobacteriota bacterium | reverse complement strand
ATCGGCATTGCCGTCGGCCTTGCCGCTGCCGAAGAAATAGACATATTTTTTTCTTTTGTTGTTTTTGGAAACAGTTCCCATTATCTCATCTCCTTTTTTTTATAATAACGTATCTCGTGACTCGTGAATCGTATCTCGTATCTCGTATCTCGTATCATGAAGTCAGGTTTAAAGTCCAAGGTATAAGGTTTTCCACGAACGACGAACGACGAACGCTGAACGACGAACGGTCCTTTGTTTTATCCCGCAACCCGCAACTCGAAATCGTCTCTCCGCTCTCTGCTTTCTGCTCTCTGCATTTCACGAGCTACGAACCCCGAGACACAAGTCACGTTTTTTGCCCATTGCCCTCTGCCCTATGCCCCTGACCTTACGGTTTTCACGAGATACGAGCCCCGAGACACGAGTTACGTTTTTTGTTTTCTGAACGACGAACGGTATTCCTTTTTACCACCGTATCAGGGCGCTGCCCCAGGTCAGACCGCCGCCGAAGGCGGTTAAAAGGACCAACTGCCCTTTTTGTACGGCAGCGGAACGCACCGCTTCATCGAGGGCGATGGCTACCGAAGCGGAAGAAATATTGCCGTATTTTTCTATGGTCATAAAAAATTTTTCCATGGGCAGATCGAGTCGTTTAGCCAGGGATTGGATCATGCGCAGATTGGCTTGATGGGGGATGACCCAGTCGATATCCTTCATGGAAATCCCATTGGCCTCAACCGCTTCATGGCAGGAATCGGCGAAGTGTTTAACGGCCACCCGGACCGAAGCGCTGGCTTCGATCAGCTTCAGGGTATGAAGGTCTTTGTCAACGCTATCGTGGGAGATAGGGGTGGTCTTGGAACCCCCGCCGGGCATAAGCAGATTCATTCCACCGGCCCCATCGGTATGGATATGGGTGGAAAGGATTTGCGGGTTACTCCCATCCAGCGTTAAAAAAGCCGCTCCGGCCCCGTCTCCCCAGAGGATGGCCGTGGACCGGTCTTTCCAGTTCAGGGTCCGGGTCATAATTTCAGAGGCCACCACCAATACGTTTTTTACGGTTCCGGCCTTCAAATACTGTTCGGCTACATTCAGGGCAAAAATGAAACCGGAACAGGCGGCGGTCACGTCAAAAGTAACCGCCTGGGGGGCCGGCAATTTGGCCTGGAGCCAGTTGGCCGCGGCCGGACAATGCGTGTCCGGGGTTATGGTGGCCATGATTATTAATTGAATATCATCCGCTTTCTTTCCGGCCATTTCCAAAGCCCCTTTTGAAGCCTCCAGGGCCAGATCGGAAGCCGCCACCTCGGGATCGGCTATGCGCCTTTCCCGGATCCCCGTACGCTGGATTATCCATTCGTCGGTGGTGTCTAAAATAGTCTCGATATCACGGTTATGCAGTACCTTCGGAGGCACATAGCTTCCGGTTCCCTGAATATGAATCGGCATCTCACATTACCCCTTCTGCGGTTGAAAGCGGATATTCCAAGATATAGATTAGGAAGTTGCGGCTCAATAACAAGTAATGTCTGACGGCCCTGTAGTGTTCCTTTGTGAAAAAACGCATCGCCGATAAATATAATTTTGTTTGAGATTACAAAATCATGGACCGTCTGTCAACCTTCTATTCCAGAAAAAAACAGGTTTTCACGACGGTCTGGATTTTTGAAGGATGAGGACCAGCAAAACCAATCCAAGGCCGACCAGATCGAAGACCCAATAAGAATAGACCAGCAACAGCCCGGAGATAATCAAAAGGCCTCGTTCCCCGATGGTGGCCCGTTTCAGCAGCCAGCCATCCACGCCACCGGCCAGGGCGGCGATACCGATCATTGAGGTCAGGCCGGTCCAGATAATATTGGGCCAGGGACCGGAAAGCAGTAATCCGACGCCGTTGGGGTGCAGGGTGAACATGAAGGGGACGATAAAGGCCGGGAGGGTGTATTTCCAGGCCATCAAAGTTGTTTTAAAGGGATTGCCCCCGGTGAGGGCCGCGGCGGCGAAGGGAGAAAGGGCCGTGGGCGGAGAAACCTCAGAAAGGACGGCATAGTAAAAGATGAACATGTGCGCCGCGAAATCAGGGACCTTCAGCATAATCAGGGCCGGGGCGGCGATAACGGCCCCGATGATATACGAGGCCGTCACCGGCACGGCCAACCCGATGACCCACATCAGCAGGCCGGTAAAGACACAGGTCAGGAACAGGTTTCCCCCTGCATAGGCAATGACAATGGAACTGAACTTCAGGCCCAGCCCGGTAAGGGTGACCACCCCGACGATGATACCGGCACTGGCGCAGGTGGCGGCCACGCCCAGGACGCCTATGGAGCCGGAACGAAGGGCGGCGATGAGTTTTCCGGGTTTGAGGGCCGTGTCCGAACGGAAAAAGCTGACGGCAAAGGCGATGACGATGGCGTAAAAAACGCTCAGGATAGGGGTGAACCCCCAGACCATGAGGACCACGATGGCGATCAGGGAGGTGAAATGGTACCAATAGCGTCGGGTCAACTGCCATAACCCGATTTCTTCATCGAGTTGCACATCCTGGGCCCCGAATTTTTTGGCATCGAATTCCACCATTAAAAAAATGGAGAGGTAATAGAGCAAGGTTGGCAGAACCGCCATGCGCAGGACATCCAGATAAGAGATTTTCAGGATTTCGGCGATAAGAAAGGCGGCGGCCCCCAGGACCGGCGGGGAAATGATGGCCCCGATGCCGCCGGCGGAGAGCAACCCTCCCCCGGATTCCTTGTCGTATCCGGCCTTGGCCAGCATGGGCCAGGCTACCGATCCCAGGGTGACGGTGGTGGCTACCCCGCTGCCGGAAGGTCCCCCGAGGAGGAAGGAGGCCAGGGTCACCGTTCTTCCGGCCCCGGTGGGCTTTCGGCCCATGGCGGCAAAGGAAAAGTCAATGAAGAATTTTCCGGCCCCTGAATATTCCAGAAAGGCCCCGTAAATGGTGAAAAGGATGATGAAGGTGGCTGAGACGTCGATAGGGACGCCGAAAATTCCCTCCAGGGTCATATACATATGGCCGACGATGCGCTCCAGATCATAGCCGCGATGGGTCCAGGGGGAGGGCAGCCAAGGCCCGAGAAAGGCATAAGCCAGAAACGACAGACAGACCAGGGGCATGATCCAGCCGGTAGCCCGGCGGACGATCTCCAGGACCAGGAGGATGAAGACGATGCCGAAGGCCTTGTCCCAGAAAGTAGGAGTTACGGCCCGGTAGATGAACTCTTCAAAATCAATCAGCATATAGACGATGGTGGCCACTCCCATCAGGGCCAGGACCACGTCATACCAGGCCAGACGGTGACGGTATTTTTTTAGGGGCGGGAAGACCAGGAAACAGAGAAAAAAGACAAAGGCCATGTGGATGCCGCGCAGGATCTGGGTGGTCACCGTAGCCATCGCGGCATAGAGATGGTAAAGAGACATGACTACAGCGGTGACGGTGATGAAAATCTCAAAAGGTTTGGAGAGCCGGCGGGTGACCCCTTCCTCTTCCTCGATATATTTCTGGGCTTCCTGGATCTTCTCTTCGCTGATCAGGGGCTGTGGGTTCTCCTGGGAGGGACGGGTAAAATCGGCCATATAAAATCCTTTGGCTTTAGGGGAGTTAACCGAAAGTTAATGAAATTGCCTGATCCTAATCGGTCATTTCGACCGCAGGGAGAAATCTTTTTTAGGCTGGTTTATAGATCAAGCCCTGTCTATTATTGAGGACTTCTTTGGTGCCCCTTACCCGCTTCCTGATCGGCGTTAAAGGACCGGCCCTATCACTTTCAGTGACCTTTATCTAAGGTCCCCTAACGTGAGGGACAGCTCTGATTTCTATCCGGCTCCCCTCCGCCACCCTTTGGGACAAGGGAAAAGCCTCGTTGGTAAATTCAAGACGAAATTCACCGGCGCTGGTGACCAGGACCTGCAGAGAGCCGATCCGGCGGCAGAGGTCGATCCAATCGGCAGTCGCCGCTTCCAGACCGTAATACTCAAGAACCGCGGGACTCGGGGATTGGATGCGGACCAGCCACAAGGCCCCATTCTCCTTTAGCTGCAGGGTTTCCCGGACCGTTACGCCATAGATGGAATTGCGGTGCATCAGGATGATCGGTTCGGAAACGGCCAGCGGTCGTTCCCAAAGGATTTCCCCGGAAGGCAGGACCCTGACTTGGAGGTGAAAGGCGGCCTGACCCAGGGAAGGAAAGAAGCATAAACAGAGCCCCAAAAGCAGGGACCGGCTGAAAACCCCTTTCCTACCCCGGTTTCGCATCTTTTTAAATCTTCATCCCCTTTTCCTTGAAAAATTTTATGGCCCCGGGGTGAAAGGGGATAGGGGAGCCGTCCACGGCCTCTTCCAGGGTCAGGTTGTTGGCCTCTTTATGAACAGCCACCAGTTCCGGTTTGTGGGCGAAAAAGGTTTTTAGAATATTATAGGCCAACTGGGCATCCATCTTTTCATGACAGAGCAGGACGTTGGCCACAGCGGCCACCGGGGTGTCGGTCGTCATACCCGGATAGGTGTTTTTGGGGATGCGGCCTTTGAAATAGACGGGGCCGTATTTGGCGATCATGCGGGCCACCCCGTCTTCATGGCCGATCAGCTTCATCTTGATCCCCGGCGTGGCGGCCAAGTCCAGTACGGAGGCGGTGGGCAGACCGCCGTCCCAGAAATAGGCGTCGATTTTGCGGTCCTTCAAGGCCCCGGCCGATTCGCTGGCCCCCAGCCGGTCGCGGGTGATATCCCTGTCCGGATTGATATTGTAGGCCTCCAGGACCCGCAGGGCCTTCACTTCAGTTCCGGACCCCGGGGCGCCGGTGGAGACCTTCTTGCCTTTCAGGTCGGCCACGGTGTTGATGCCTTTCCCGTCCAGGGTGACCACATGCATGAAATTGGAATAGAGCACGGCCAGATTACGCAGAGGGAGTTTTTCCTTGAATTTGTTGGCGCCGATAAAAGCGTCATAGGCCGAATCGGCCATGACAAACCCCAAATCCGCTTTCTGGGCGGCCACCAATTTGCAGTTATCCACCGAGGCGGCGGTTACTTCAGCCGTAGCCTCTACTCCGGGCAGGTGCTTGGACAGTACGGCGGCCATACCGCCACCGTAAGGGTAATAGACCCCGCCGGTCCCGCCGGTGACAATGGAGAGGCGGGTTTTCGTCTGCCCCCAGGACAGGCTTGGGGAATGCAGCAGTGTTCCCAATCCCACAGCCCCGGTGATTTTTAAAAAATCCCTGCGATTGACCTTACGACCTCTGTTTTCCATAGACACCCTCCTTGCTTTTTTAAGGTTTAAGTTTTTTTCGTATCTCGTGACTCGTAGCTCGTAGCTCGTATTCAGGTTTAAGGTCCAAGGGTTAAGGTTTTCGCCGAACGCCGAACTTCTTTTCTCTATCCCGTTAGTCCTGTTCCCATGGTTATGTTTTTACAACGAACGACGAACGATGAACGACGAACGTTTCTTGGTTTTTCCCGAAACCCGAAACCCGAAATGCCTTTTCCGTATCTCGTATCTCGTTGTTCGTGACTCGCCTTTACCTTGCCCTCTGCTCTATGCCCCTGACCTTACGGTTTTCACGAGCTACGAGCCCCGAGACACGAGCCACGTTTTTTGCCCTCTGCACTTTGCCCCATGCGCACCGCACTTTGCCCCTCAATGCACCTTCTTCTCCAGTCCTTCCCAGAAAGGGTCGCGCAGTCCTTTTTTGAAAAGTTTTCCCGAACCGGTTCGTGGCAATTGCTCAAAAAAACTGATCGACTTGGGGGCTTTGTAATGGGCCAGATGGGTTTTGCAGATACGAATGATCTCCTCGGCGGAAATGGGTTGCCCTTGTTTCAATACGACGGCGGCATGAACCGCCTCTCCCCACTTTTCATCCGGTATGCCGAAGACAGCGGTCTCCAGGATTTCGGGAATTTGATAAAGGACGTTTTCCACCTCGGTGGAATATACATTCTCTCCCCCGGTCAGGATCATATCCTTTTTCCGGTCTACGATGTTGACATATCCTTCGCTGTCGA
>JBFMBU010000248.1:0-9907 GCA_040755035.1 Thermodesulfobacteriota bacterium | reverse complement strand
TATTCTTCCCAATAAGAATTCAATGACACTTCGTCTTGAAGGAACGATTCTGGATTTCGCCCAGAACCAAGCCAATCAGCAAGAACTACCATTCCTGCAATTGACCAGGAACTAAACTTTAAACGATTCTTAAGGGCTTTTTCGACAAAGAGTGAGCAGTCGAAGTTTTCCAAGAATAACCCAACGTTTGTCTTGGCGTAATGGGTTGCGGCCACCTCATCGAATAGGGTGAAGAAATTTTGTCGGTGAATTGGCATTGTGGTAGGCGGCTCCCCATGATGTCCCGTTACAATTTCAATCCAGGGACGGATATTGCGAAAGAGTTTCTGCAGGTCGGCATTGCCGACATTTAGGCCAAAACCAACAGAATCTACCCACAGATCTGATAGTAAAGCGTATCCAAGAGTGTCATGGCGTGTGGTGTACGGCATGCTTGGGTTTGAGGTTACGAGTGAGGATGATAAAGAGGGAACAAGTCCTTGAAAAGCGGTTGCAAATTTCCCTATATCATGAAGGGCCAGGATATAGGTGGCCCATTGTTGCAGCCATTCTGGTGATGTCTGGAGCTGGATCGAAAGGCGCTGACATAGTGGTTTTGTGGGCTCAAGCAACAAATGCCCCACCGCCGCCACATCGAGGCAATGATAGGGCAAAAGATGATACCTCGATCCATCCTTCTCAGCCTTGCCCCAATATCGAAAATAGGTCGGTACTTCGTTCATTTCTTCGGTCCCATTTAAACAAAATTTCAATTAGTTGCCTTTTGGTTATCTTTTTAAATTCTTAAATGCGTCTCAAGTGTCCGGAGAGGGTCAGGTCTATTTTCTTAACATTTCCCCTTTGCCCCCATATCTCGCCTGCCTCTCTTTTAAATCAAACCCTATTTTTCGTTTGGGCTTGGCCGGCGGGGCCATAAGTTGGCGGATGGCCTCAAAGACCACCCGAAACTGTTCGTCATACTTCTTTTCCATATCGGTGATTTTTCGAGCCAGGTCAGCATGGGTTGCCAAGGTTTCCCGCAACCGAACAAAGGTACGAACAATTTGAACACTAACTTGCACGGCGCGGTCCGAGTTTAAAATATTAGCCAGCATTAGAACGCCGTGCTCGGTAAAGGCATAAGGGAGGACGGGTGAAAATCGAAGCCGGGAAAGGTGGTCACAATTTGTGACCACCTCCCTTTTTTCTTCTTGAGTCAGTTGAAACATGAAATCTCCCGGAAAACGATCTCGGTTACGTTTAACCGCCTGATTCAGGGCTTTTGTTGTCACCCCATAAAGCACAGATAAGTCGGCGTCAACCATAACCCGAAGTCCACGAATCTGTAAAATCGCCTGTTCAATTCTTCCGGCTGGAATAACGGTCAAATTAAAATCCATAATCCTCCTTGCACTCAATCAACTCCCTGATTCTGCAGAGCGTTGATGAAAATGACCACTTAATTTACTACGGAATTTATTTAATATCCCGCCGGCCTTTTCTTAACCAGGGAAACGATTTCGCTTTTCCGGCGATTTCCTTGTCCTTTCTGGGTGTTGCTTGTGGTTTTACGACGGGTGAAGCGAAAATTCAGTATAATTATATACTACCTTACTGACACCATTATGTCAGCTTGATCCCGGTCCTACAAAAAAAAGAAACCCCCGTTTCCTTTTTTTGGAAAAAACGGGGGTGTCGGGTGATGCTTCATGGACCAGCCTTTCGGTTTTAAGAGCTGTCAGCGTTCAGCGTTCAGGATTCAGCAGAAAAGATGAAGCTGATTTCAGTTTATTGCGATTTTGCCGGAATCAATAAAGCGAGAAATGAAATTATTCAAAATAAACCACAACAAACGGTTAAAGTCAACTCCCTCTGGTTTGTTTGGTCTCTTTGGTCTATTTGGTCGGTTTGGGAAAGCTGGTCTGTTTAGTTTGCTTACTCTTTTTGGTCTTTCTGCGGCGGCAGGTAGGGATTTGCTGGTCTTTGACAACCCGTCATCAATTATTTGCGGCTTGATTCTCCTCCAACATACACAGGTAGAGTTCCGTAACTCCTTTCCTGACAAAGCCGAGTTGCCTGGCTATGGCGTAGGAAACATCCAAATCCCGGCCTTTGACATAAGGCCCCCGGTCATTAACCACCCCGACGACCGACTTTTTTTTATCGAGGGTGTAAAGCTGAACTTTAGTTCCCAGGGGTAAGGTCTTGTGGGCCATGGTGTTTTTATACATATTGAATCTCTGTCCATTGGCCGTCAACTTATTGTGATGCCCCGGCCCGTACCAGCCGGCCTTCACTTTCTGATTCTTCTGGCCCATAGTCTTTATTTTTTGGTTTTGTATAGGCTCGGCAAACACCGTCGATTGACTGCTGAAACAGAAAAGGCTGAAGAAAACCGCAGTCCAAAAGAATGTTTTTTTCAAAAATGGGTTGATGGACATGGCTCACCTCTCAAGGCCTGATCGTCATAGTCATAGGCTGATGATCAGGCTTAATAATGAATCACGATGGCCTAAGCGGGTCTAATCTAAGGTATTGCCCAGAGCCGAATAATGACCCTATAAAAAGTAAAAGCAGGATTAAAATGCTTGTGAACCGGATTAAGATTACTTATTGAAGTTTTTTCTTTTTGAAATTTTTTATTTTTATATCATAATATTTTTTTTAAGTCAATCCTCAAATAATTTTTCGAATTGTAATTTAAAGTTCTTCTCATAATTAGTTGGTCGAAAGGGGTCTTGGCATAATGACGACCGCCGGAACAGGCGTCATTATACCCCCTCCCTTTTGAATAGAGGAGAAGCCGCTTTTCCCTTTGCCCCTTTCTTTTTTTTGCAATTTTTTCTTGCCATCACCGGGTGTTAGGTTAAGGCTTGCTTCATCTTCAATAAATAAAGCATCCAGCGGTACATGCAAACCTCCTTTTTCCTTTTCACGATCATTTTTTCAACCTCGGCAGCGGCTCTCTCCGGTTGCAGGGTGAATAGTCCGGGGGCTTTAGTGGCCTTTTCATCGCGAAGATCCTGAAAGGAAGTCTTCATCGGTCCGGGCAGAAACAAACCAACGTGGATAGGATGCTTTTTCATTTCCTGCCGGAGTCCTTTGGAGAAACCGGCCAGGGCATATTTGGTGGCCGCATACAGGCTGTTATCGGCCAGGGCCGTTTTACTGAATAGGGAACCGATGTTTAAAATGTATCCTCCCTTGCTTCTCTTCATCAACGGCAGCAAGGCCTTAATGCAGTAAAATGGGCCAAAGAGGTTGACAGCAAACTGCTCCCGCATTTCCACGGAGGTCATCCGGTCCGCCGTTTTGTAAATGCCTATCCCGGCATTATTGACCAGCGTGTCCAGGTGATCGTATTGGCCCCGGATGATTTCGGCCATTCTTTCCACTTCCTCTTCTCTGGAAATGTCGCAGGGGATCGTCAACGGCTTTTTCCCACCGTCTTGTTCTATTAATTGTGCGGTCTGCTCCAGGTATTCATTTGACCGGGCAACCAGTATGAGATTGGCTTGTTTCCGGTTTAATCGCACGGCAATGGCCCTTCCAAGGCCTTTGGAAGCACCGGTGATCAGGATGGTTTTACCGACCAACTCCATAGTCGACGCCTCCTTTCGGTTCGGTTGATGTTTCCCTTTGATGCTTGAGATGGAGGACCATCATTACCCCGATGAAGGCGGATATAAAGCCGCAAAAAAATCCCCCGATGCTGTGGCCGATCACGTTGTCCGGGATGCTCCGGGGGAAAGGAAGGATGTAATAGTTAAACAGTCCAGAGACCACGCCGCTAAGTATCCCGCCTATAAAGCCATTTTTCAACGCTTCTGTGATTTTTTCTTTCATAAAAAAGTCCTCCAGTATTTTTTTAATTCTTTTTTACAGGAGAAATTGGACAGAATCATTGATCTATGTTAATTTCTGTAAAATATTTTTTAAATGGGGTATTCACTTGTCTAAGGAGACCCCTATAATATTTTATTTCCAGATAAAATCGGCAATCGGCCGGGACAGTTTCATGATATAAACGATTACCGGATCGATCTCCGAACCTTGAAGCAGCAATTTGACTGTCCCTGCGGCGACAACCAGTCCAAACAACCCGGAATATAATTTGCTTACCAATTTGTCTTTCAGCATCCGATAAGCAATTAGTAGGATCAAGGGGGCCTCAAAAATAAATCCAAAAATAAAACCGGGTGCGTAAACACCGAACTCGACCTGCCAGATCAAATGCTCCAGGGCATTAATTAAACTGACGGCCAGGAGCGGAAAAAACAGATAAGCGGTCACCCTGAGATTGTTTCCGGGTAACAGAGCCAGGACGGTCCAGAGAATGATCACCAGATTGATGATCAGAAATATGGTCCGCAAATCAAGATTGGTAATATCCGGCGGGACGTTGGTTTGGTAGGTCCTGTGCCATTGAAGAATATTCCATTCTTCGAACTCGTGCAGACAGGCGATAAACGGAAAGGTGACAATTAAAGTTCTAAGGTCGAGGCTTTGCAGTTTTGATACGAACCGTTTCATGGTCATGCTCCTCCTGTTTTTGGTTTAATCCGAAAATAGAGTTTCAGATTCTTACTCGAAACGTCTGAGAATTTATCTCCAACATTTCTCAAACTCACGATCGTCTGCCTCGGAACCGACGATGCTGGATGCCGGATTGCCTTTATTCAGAAGGGGAGTTGTCCTTTGTTTTTTTATCCAGTATCCAGTATCATTCAAAATAATTTATGCCGCCTGCTTATCTCGGGCAGATTGTTTGAAAAAGCAAATTTCAAATCTCTTTGGATAGACTTTACTTTGTCCCAGTTCTATTTTCATAATTGGTAGTGTCAGGCCACTGGCGTGGCCTGAGGGTTTAAGAGGAGATTAGGACAAGTTTATGAAACGGTCATTGATGTATGTTAATTTTTTTTCAGGTGGGAGCGGATGCGGCTTAAAGATTCCGCTGTGATGTTCAGATAGGAAGCGATGTGGTATTGATTTACCCGCCTTTCCAGGCCGGGATAGTCTTCCAGGAAGCACAAATAGCGGGCCTGCGCGTCATGCATCAGAAGTTCCGCCTCTCTCTTTTCTTTAATAATAAAGAGCAGTTCGGCAAGTTTCTTGGCGAAGATCTGCCAGCAGACATGGCTTTTCAACATATCAATGTACGTTTGGTAATCAAAAAGGAGGAGGGAGGTGTCTTCCAGGGCCTGAATGGAGAAACGGGACTCTTCCCTCTGTAAAAAAGCGCTGTACGATATGGCGAAGGTATTTTCCGTGGCAAAATGCTTGGTCACCTCTTTCCCCTCTGTATCGAGGTAGTAGAGACGCAGGAGACCGGAAACGACATAGCCGATATAATGCGGGATATCCCCGGCCATGAGGAAGATTTCATTGGCCTTTAAATGCTTTTCCTTGGCCCGTTTAAAAAGGATCAGCCATTGTTCTTCCGGGATCCCTTCACCGAAGTTCATGGCCTCCCCCAGGGTTTTAAGATAATTCTCCTGGTGCATGATCATACCCCTATAGGCTGTTGTTAATAATTCAGGGGTCAACAATACTTGAGTTATTTAGTGTTCATCGGGAAACTCGAAATTCCGGATGAAATAAAATTCTTGAATGATTTAACCCTTTAAAAAAGTTTTTTCCTTTACGGGCTTCCTTTTTACAAAAAACAGGCCGATGAATCCGGTTCCAAGTAAACCGCCCACCGACCAGGCCCCCATACTTGCGACTTCAGGCAGAAGAGATAAGGCCACCGCCCCGATCACAGGACCCCCGAAAAGCCCGACCCCGATCACCGCCTCATGGATCCCGGCGTTGGTGCTTTGCTCCCGGGAAACATTCATGGAATAATAAAGGGATGAGTAATAAATCAGACCGATGGCCGACCCGAAGCATAATTCCGCTAAAACCAAGATCCAAATCGTCTGCGCCGTCAGAAATCCGAAAAAAGCAACGGTCATCACAAGGAAAGCCCCGGCCAGCCACCTAAAACGGTAATGCCATCCCGTCCAGCGCCAGAGGACGGCAAAGGCCGATAATCTGGCGAACATCCATAAAGAACAGACGATACCCGCCTGACCGGTTGTGAGGGAAAGCTTTTCGGCGATGGAAGGTATAAGCGGAATAACGGTATTGATGGCCACATAGGAAAAAGGGTTGGCAAACCAGGCCAGGCGCAGAAAAAGCCGGGATTTCTCTCCTTTTGAATCCGGGGTATTAGGATTCCATTCTTCATTTTCCTTTGCCTCTTCTTTCAAACGCAGGGCTGATCCACAGCCCAGGAGAATCATTTGAAGACCAATCAGCAGGACCGGCAACCAGTACAGGCTGGACATACCCAGGCCTTCGAGTAAAAGACCGGCTGTAAAATAACCCACGGCCCCACCGGCCGCCCAGGTCACGTTATAGAGGCCGACACAGTCGGCCAGCCGCCGGCCCGCTTTTTCACTGATCAGCGCTTCCAAAGCCGGCCAGGTAAAACAGATGCCGATCGTCCAGACACAGAAGACCAGTACCTGGAGGAAGGACTTCTGAAAGGCCAGACCGGCAGGAAGAGATAAAACCATGACGGCCAAACCCCAATACAAAGCCCGAATACAGCCGCGGCGTTCGGCATATTTTCCGCACTGCCAGGCCGCGAATATATAAAGCCCTCCGCTCAAGGCCGCGGTTAACAGATTCTCAACCGCACCGAAACCGAAATCCCTTTTCAAGTAGAAGAACAGAAAATTGGAATAGTAAACCGCCGTATAACTGTTGATGAATTCAATCAGATAAAAGATAGCCTTGGCCTTAGAAATCATCTGCGCCTTTCGGAAAAAAAACAGAGTGCATAGTCATCTCTTCCAACGGCCCTGAGACCTGATAGTCCTATTATTAGTCCTTTTCATATTATTGCAGAAGCAAAGGAAGAAAGGGAAGATAAACCGGCTTGGAAGCAGGCGGGAGGTTGAGCCAGAGGCGGAGCGGTGGGTTCCCGGTCCAATTGGCGCCGAAGATATCATAGCGCCCGTCGTTGCCGATATCGGCCACCTGCCCATTGTGCAGGCCGGTGCTGCCCAGGACCTGTTTCTGCCAGGCCGTGCCCTGACCGTTGGTGTTGAACCAAATCATGACTTCCTTATTCAGGGAAGTGTGCATCTGGGCGGTTATGATGTCCAGGTCCCCGTCGTTGTCCATATCCGCGGTTTGAAGGGTATGGGCCTTCTCCAGGTTCTGGAAAATGATATTCTTGGTCCAGGAACCGGTCGGCCCGGCCGGCCCGTAGCTCCACCAGGCCAGATCAGCGGTATTCTCGGAACTGGAGAAAATGACCTCCGGGTTCGTGTCGCCGTTCAAGTCGGCTACCAGGGCCTTGAAACTGGAATCGGCCTGGCCGATAAAATATTCGGTCCAATTACTTGGAGTACGGGCGTCCAGCCCGCAGGGGTTTTTCAACCAGGCCCCTTTGACCACCAGGTCCGGTCGGTTGTCCTTATTGATATCGCCCAGGCCCAGGCCCTCGCTCCCCAGGTTGGAGACAGTAAGCAGTACCTTCGACCAGGTCTGGGGGGCTGTCTGGAAAAAAATCATGGCCTGGTTGTACCCTCGGGTGGCCACATCCAGGCGCCCGTCTCCGTCGAAATCGGCCGGTTTAACGTCCTTACCGTAATCCCCGATGGAACCGATGATGCGCCGGATCCAGTTTGCCCCGTTGGAAGGATTCCCGCCCGGCCGGGGGTTTTCAAACCAGAGCAGATTGTTGGACCCGTTGCCGTCGGGAACGACGATATCCAGGTCCCCGTCGCCATCCACATCCCCCACGGAGCAATCCGTTGTAAATTCCTGGGAAGGAGTGGCGATAACGGTTTTATCCCAGTTGGGATAACGATACCAGTTCAGTTTTTCATCAGGCATGCCTCCCACGACCAGATCCGGATACCCGTCTCCGTCGATATCCCCCACGGCCTTACAATCTCCGGCCATGTCCGGATCGATGACCACAGACTGAAAAGTAGCCGCCTCGGACGATATCACCAATGGCAGCAACACCCCAAATAGAACAGCCGATAAATAAATCACAACTAAAATCTTTTGACGGGCAAGTCGGCTTTCCATTTCTTCCACTTTTGGATATGAAATCCTTCCCCTATCTATTAGGGAAGAAAGATCGATGGTCCACCCCGGGGAACAGATTGATCGAAAGGAAAAGAAGGTCCTGAACACTTCTGGTCCAACTCTAAAACTGCGCCTCCCATCTTCATTTAAAGGAATTTTTTTCTGATTTGGAATGTAAATTTCCACAAAAGAAAAAACTATTCAAATAATTCTTTATGGGTTCCCAGGCGGGTGGGCCGGAGTTCAAAATCGGATATAAGGTAAATCAGAAGCCAATCGGCCTCGATATGGCATTCCCGAAAATCCTTCCAGACCCCCTTCAGCCTGTGATCTTTAAAAGCTGGAGGTAAAGGTTCCGGCCGGGCCAGGACTTCCAAAACCTGTTCGACCTTTTTATGATTTCGCCTCTGTTTAGCCGCCTTTTTCAGGTCTTTCTTGAACTGGACGGTGGACCGGACCGACAGCATCAGCGGACCAGATCTTCAAACATTTCCGTAACGCTGTTATATTTCTTCCCTTTCCCTTTTAGGGCATCCTCCATCGCCCGAACGGTTTGTTTATTGGGGATGCGCAGGTCAAAGGGAATTCCTTTGGTGGCGATGATTTGCCGATAAAATAATTCTTGGGCCGCCGATATGGAAAGTCCCAATTTTTTTAAAATGGTTTCGGCTTCCTCTTTGACCTCCGGGGTCATGCGGACATGGGTCATGGCTGTTTTACCCATTTGCCTCACCTCGTTTTTATTTGTATACCTAAATGGTATACAATCCTTCCGGGAAAGTCAATTTTTTCCAACCCCCTTCTTATCAGGGAAGGAAAAAATTTCCCTCCCTTTATTTCCTTCCCACAATCCGCAACCCGTCTTTGATCTGATTTGAGGGGTGGAGGATGATTTCTTCCCCCTCCTTCAGCCCCTTGACCATCTCGGCCTCGAAGGCCCCCTGCCGCCCCACTTCCACCTCACGCCGTTTGGCCCGCCCCTTTTCATAGACGAAAACGGCCCATTTCCGGCCGACCCGGAACAGGGCATTGGCCGGAATTTTCAAAACCTCCTCCCCCTTCCAGAGTACTATCCGGGCCTCGACCCGAAAACCGTCGCCCAGGGACCGGGGAGGATCGATAAAATCGGCAATGACATTGACCCGCTTTTCCTCCACCCCCAGGGCGGATATCTTGGTGAAGCCCCAGGGCTCCACTATGCGGACCCTGGCCTGAAGCGGTTGCTCCCCTCCCCACTTGTCCAGGAGAACCGCTTGTCCCGGACTGACCTTGACCGCCTCCGTGGTCAGGAGATCGATCACCACTTCGAGCCTGGCCGGGTCACCGACCATTAACAGGGGTGTCCCGGCCATAACGATATGCTCGCTTTTTTCCATGACCTTCAGTACCCGTCCGGCGGCCGGGGCCGGGACCGCCAAGGTGATATTTTCCCCTTTACCCTCCTCCAGGGAAAGGAGCCCGGAACGAACGGCCTTGACCTCAAAGGCCGCAGCCTGGGCCCTCATCCGGGCCGCATCCAGTTCCTCGCCGCGCAGCCTTTCCCCATCCCGGGCGAAATCCATTTCCTGTCGGGTGGTCAATCCGCTCTTGAAAAGCTGTTCCAGACGCTGCCTTTCCCGTTTGGCCCTTTCCAGATTAAACTGGGTCTGACGGATCAGGATTTCCGCCTCTTTGCTTATGGATTCGGCTGCCTGCAGTCTGGCCCTAAGTTCAATGGCCTCCCTTTTTCCCAGAGGCAGCGGTTTAATAAAGGCCACGGCTTGATTGACCGCTACCGCATCGCCCTCATTGAGGGTGATGCGTATTAACCGGCCAGAAACCGGGGCGGAAA
>JBFMBU010000247.1:0-14019 GCA_040755035.1 Thermodesulfobacteriota bacterium | reverse complement strand
GTTGTCCAGAGGACATCATTACCGGATAGGGCCCCGGTGTGGCTCTCGGCCGCCTTAGCCCCTGTCTCCGTTCTTCCCCCTTTGAGGATAATTACGGGTTTTCTGGCCGTTGTCCGGCCCAGGGCCTTCAGGAATCTGCGGCTGTCTTTGATGTCCTCAATATAACAGGCGATGAGACGAATATCCCGATCTTCAGCAAAATATTCAAGAAAATCCTCGACCCGGAGGTCAATCTGATTTCCATAAGAAACCACCTTGTTCAGCGAAATCTTCCGGGTCGCTGCCGTGGTCATAAAATTGCCGGTGATCCCCCCCGATTGTCCTAGAAAGGCCACCATTCCCGGCGTGTTGTCGCGGATGAGATTTCCGAAACTGATCCGGGATTCGGTACAATAAATTCCCACCCCATTGGGTCCGACGATTCGCACTCCTCCTTTGCCGGCCTCGCTGACCAGGTCCCTTTCCAGTTGGCGGTTTCCGGTCTCCCCGAAACCGGAAGTGAAAAAGTGGACGAATTTGATCCTTTTCCGGACCGCGGCCCGGATGATTTCCAGGGATTGCTGCACCGGTGCGGCCACGATAGCCAGGTCCACCCCTTCGGGCAAGGCGTCAATGCTGGGGAAGGCCGGGACCCCGCCAATGGTTTGATATTTGGGATTGACCGGATAAAGCGCTCCCTGAAAACGGTTGTTCTGTAATATTTGGAAATAGGGCAGTTTCCCGCCGCCCAGATTGTCGGAAGCGCCGATGACGGCGATACTTTTCGGAAAAAACAATCGATCTAAATTCACGGTTCAACGCTGCCTAAGAGGTTTTTGGAGATTGGGCTGTCAGTTTCACCCGTTGTCCGTCGATCTCCACCGTAGTTTTAGAATAGGTCATTTTCCGGATGATCTTTCCGTCCTGGAAGTGAATGACATCAAGGCCCCTTCTTTTTTCCATTTTGCCCTCATAGCCTCTTTCCGTCGAGGGCCATTCCAGTTCCCAGGTCACGGTCAATTTCTGCTCTCCTTCATCCACGAAGGTATCATCCCGTCGGAAAAGAAATCGCCCTCCGCTGTTGAACCAGGAAGTCCAGGCCTGGCGCAGGGCCTCTTTGCCTTTTGCGTTTCCTCCAGTCCAGTTTTCAAAATAGACCTCATCATGATAGAGCTCCAAAACACCTTCCAGGTCCTGCCGGTCCCAGGCCTCCCCATTCTTGGCCATGGCTTCCTTGATGGCCCCCTTGGTCAGTTTCATAGGCACCTCCTCTTTTTAAGTTAATAATCCCGACCCGGACCGGCCGGAAGCAAAATTGACTATCCGAAAATTCCTCCTTCGGTCCGGGTTTAATTCCTGTTTTTGAAAAAATTCAATCCAATTTGTATAGAATTCTTTACTTGAGTTACTATATCATCCCCTGCATAAAATGCAACCCCAGCCGGTAATTACTAAAATGAGACGATTATTAAGATCACAATAAAATCATTTTTTTTTCTTCCTTGACCCTCGACCATTTTTTTATTATCCTTTTTGAAAAAAAATCAGGTATCCCTATGGACCCTTCCTTTCTTTTCTTTCTGGCCCTGGCCGTCGTCATCCTTATTCTCTTTATTATAGGGGCGGTTTTTCTTCTCCCTAAACTTCTGAAAAATTTGACCGGCGGGGGTGGCGGTTGGACCCTTCTGACCGGACGGTTCCAAACCGCGGTCCAAACTCCCAAAGAAGTGTATAAAAGGCAAACCGTCCAGGTTGGAAAAGTGGTTTATAAAAGATGCACCACGGTCGGGATCATGGCCGAGGGACTTTATCTGGAATCAACCGGTCCCTTTACGAAGGGGCTGAAACCGCTTCTTATCCCCTGGGATCAAATCCGGGGTCTGAGGGAAGGAAATTTGTATTGGGAAAAAACCCATGTGCTGTCTATCGGACAACCGGAGATTGGCACCGTTTCAATATTTTCCAATATTTTCAAGAAAATCCGACCGTATCTTAACCATTTATTATAGGTTAGGGAATTGATCACCCAAACAAAAAAAGGTTGTCTTAAAAAGGAAATCAGGCTATAAATATCTATCCTTGGCAAACCTGCGGGAAGAGATAGCACTCTTATGGGGCTTATGGAAAATCCCCGGCCGGGCTTAACTTCCCTCCGAACAACGGACAATGAGAACCACGAATTTGAACTTATGGAACCATTCTTACCAAAAGAAATGAAAGACCGCAGAAAAAAACCCACCCCCATGTTCAGCCGCTATACCCTTAACGGGCGGCGTAAGGGGTTCTCAGAAACTTCCGGTTTCCCCAAAGAAGGATATGTGGACCGTTATACCCCGGGAATGTTGTTTTTCCTGGTTCTACTGGGGGGGTTGAACTGTTTGGATTCTTTATTTACCATGAAAATTCTGCACCATGGCGGGCGAGAACTGAATCCTATAATGGATGCCCTTATATCCCTGGTCGGAGAAAAATTCTGGATCTGGAAATTCGTACTCGTCTCTATCTGTTCCGTTATTATATGTCTTCACAGCCACTATAAGCCGGTCAAGGTCGCTATCGTGCTCCTATGTACCTTATATGTGGTGCTGATCGGTTACCAGTTGATCGGTCTCAACTTGCTCGGAATTTGACCGCCTTTCCTATTTTGTTCCCCTCATCTTGACATCCTCCCTGCTTCCCGCTAATCTGAACCCCACGTATGTTCACCAATATCATTTTTTTCATTTTAGCCCTGCTCATCTACCATACCCGCTCCCTGGGTCCGCGGCTCCCGCTGGTAGACCTTTGGCTGAACGCCGGGCTCCTCCTGCTTTTCCTGGCCGTCTTCGGACTGGAAACCTGGAGGCGGTTTCACCGGCTCCATTTCCTGGCCCTGGAGCATCGGCAGGGAAACTACCCCCTACAACGCAGTTTTCAGCAGACCACTCAATATCTGATGATCCTGTCTCTGATTTTCTTTGCCTCGGAAATCTATCTGCTCAACTTTAAATCCCTGGTGACTTTGATTCCGGGGACCGACCGCTTTTCCTCCCTGGAAGGGGCCTTGGGGATTTCCCTCTATCTTCTGCACCTGGTTTTGATCTGGATCCTGGGTTTTCCGGCCCAGGAAACCCTGTTCCGGTCCTATCAGACCCGGGGCCTTTATCTTCGATCCCAGCTCCAATTCAATTTACCGATTTTGTTTCCCTGGTTTTTCATCACCTTTTTATCGGACCTGATCGGTCTGATCTCCGCTCCCTGGCTCCATACCTTTTTAAATCAACCCCTGGGTGAAATGATCTATGTCCTGACCTTTTTATTGCTCTTGGCCGTTTTTTTCCCCTTCATGATCAAGACCTGGTGGCAATGCCGTCCCCTTCCCGGCGGTCCCAAAAAGGAAATACTAATGGAGTTCTGTCGGGAAATGGGTTCCCCTTTTCACCAGGTTTTTCTCTGGCCGGCTTTTGGAGGAAACATGATTACCGCCGGCGTCATGGGCATGGTCAAAAGGTTCCGCTATCTCCTGATTACCCCTTCCCTCCTCAATCTCCTGGATGCGGAGGAACTTAAAGGGGTGGTAGCCCATGAGATCGGTCACATACGAAAAAAACATCTGCTTTTTTATCTTGCCTTTTTTGTGGGATACGTTCTGCTGACGGTTTTTTTTTCCCAATGGCTTTTAGGGCTGCTGTTTCGGTTACCGGCACTGCTGGATCTCCTGGTTTCTTTAAGAAGCTATTCGGAGGACCTGACCTCCATCCTCATAGTCCTCCCCATGGCCTTAGGCTTGATTCTCTACTTCCGTTTTCTTTTTGGTTTTTTTATGCGCAATTTCGAGCGTCAAGCCGATCTCTTCGCCCTGAAGACCATCGGCTCTCCCGACCCTTTAATACGCTCCTTGGAAAAAATAAGTTATGCCTCCGGTCAAAGCCGGAACCTCCCCAGTTGGCACCATTTCAGTATCGCCCAGAGGGTATCCGTTTTAGCCCAGGCCGGCCGTCAACCGGTCCTGATAACCCGACAGGATCAAAAAATTACCCGGGCTGTGGTCTTATTTTTCCTGCTTCTGTCGGGCCTGGCCCTCTACGGTATCAAAGAAAAAATCTGGCTCTCTACCTGGCCGGGAGAGGATCCCAAGGCACTGGAAGCTTTATTAGGGAGAGAACTGCGCTCCAAACCGGGTGAAACCAGGACCCTGCTGGCCCTGGCCATGCTTTATCATGAAGGGAAACGGTATTCCGAGGCCAAAGAGACCTATGAAAAAATATTGGCCAAGGAACCTGACCACTATCTGGCCCTCAATAATCTGGCCTGGCTCCTGGCCACCAGTAAAGACCCGGCCCTTTTTCAGCCGGAGAAAGCCTTGGACCTGGCCAAACAGGCGGCAGACCTGAAACCCGAGGCTATGATTCTGGACACCCTGGCCGAGGCCTATCTGGTCAACGGACAACCGCATAAGGCCTTGGAAATCATCGGCCGGGTCCTGGCGCAAAACCCGCCCAACCGAACCTATTATCAAGGCCAGGAAGAGCGGTTTCGAAAAACCCTGGAGAAGAAACGATGAAACGCGTTCAGAGTTCGGTGTTCCTAGTTCAAAGTTGGGAGTTCGAAGCTTGAACCAGCTTTTCACACGCTGGTGAGGTGCATCCGAGCATTAATCCCCCAACCCTTAACTCTCAACTCGAAACCCGGAACGCGGAACGCGCAACTTGGAACTCGAAACTCGTAACTTGCAACTCGGAACCCGTAACCCGCAACCCAAAAACCCGTAAACAAGGAGGATAACCCTCATGTCTCAAAAAACAGCCGAACAATATGAAGAAAGTCTTAGGAAAATGAATTTCAGGATTTTCCTGCTGGGGGAAAAGGTGACCAACCCTGTGGATCACCCCGTCATACGACCTTCGATGAACTCGGTCAAGATGACCTACGCCCTGGCTCAGGATCCGGCCCATGAAGACCTGATGACCGCCGTTTCTCACCTCAGCGGGAAGAAGGTCAACCGCTTCTGTCACCTCCACCAAAGTACTGAAGACCTGGTGAAGAAAGTCAAGATGCAGCGCTTGCTGGGACAGCAGACCGGTTCCTGTTTCCAGCGTTGTGTGGGCATGGATGCCATCAATGCCGTGGACAGCGTTACCTTCGAGATGGATCAAAAACTGGGGACTGGCTACCATAAACGGTTCTCCGATTTTTTGGGGATGATGCAGGAAGAAGACTGGACCGTGGACGGGGCCATGACGGATCCCAAGGGCGACCGAAGCCTGCCTCCCAGCAGGCAAGCGGACCCGGACCTCTATGTCCATGTGGTCGATAAAAACGAACGGGGTATCGTGGTGCGCGGCGCCAAAGCCCATCAGACCGGGGCCGTCAATTCCCACTGGATATTGGTGATGCCCACCATGGCCATGAAAAAAGAAGACGCCGAATACGCCCTTTCCTTCGCCGCCCCGGCTGACGCCGAGGGGATCACCTATATCTATGGCCGTCAATCCTGCGACACCCGCAAACTGGAAGGCGGCGCCATCGATGTAGGTAACGCCCGCTTCGGCGGCCATGAAGCCCTGATGGTCTTCGAGGACCTCTTTGTCCCCTGGGACTATGTTTTTATGTGCGGGGAAGTTGAATACAGTGGTCTTCTGGTGGAACGTTTCGCCGGTTATCACCGCCAGAGCTACGGCGGATGCAAAGCCGGGGTCGGTGACGTACTCATCGGCGCCGCCGCTCTGGCCGCCGAGTTTAATGGGGCAGCCCAGGCCTCCCACATCAAGGACAAGCTGATTGAGATGACCCACTTGAACGAGACCCTCTATGCCTGCGGTATCGCCTGCTCGGCTGAAGGGTATAAAACCGCTTCCGGCACCTATCTGATCAACCTCCTTTTGGCCAATGTCTGCAAACAGAACGTGACCCGCTTCCCCTATGAAATCGCTCGCCTGGCCGAGGATATCGCCGGAGGACTGATGGTCACTCTGGCTTCGGAGAAGGACCTTAAGCATCCTCAAATCGGGGCTCTGGTGGAAAAATATTTCAAAGGCGTGGCTTCGGTCTCCACCGAATCGCGCTGCCGTATCCTGAGGCTGATTGAGAATCTCACCTTGGGGACCGCGGCCGTGGGCTACCGTACCGAGTCCATGCACGGAGCCGGTTCACCCCAGGCGCAAAGGGTTATGATCGCCCGTCAGGGCAATCTGGAACACAAGAAAAAACTGGCCCGCGCCATCGCCGGATTAAAGGAGTAAAACCTTTGGCCTTGATCGGGTTGAAGTTCTGCGGGGGTTGCAATCCCCAGATCGATCGCCTGGGCCTGCTGGAAGAAATTAAGAAAAGGCTTCCCCCGGGATGTCATCTGACCCTGGACCAGGAAACCGGACCCTGGGAAGCGGCCCTTTTGATTTGCGGCTGTCCGACGGCCTGCGCCGACGATCCAAAACTGGAGGCCCTGTCCCGTTGCTGGATCCGGATCTCCGGAGCGATGGTGGAAAGGGAGACGACTCCTGAAAATAAAATAGCCGAAGCGGTAATGCGAAAACTGTTTTCATAGCCTTTAATAACTCAAGAGCTGAATTTTTAGGAGACCTATGAATCACCATGACCTGATGTATCTGGCCGACTTGAACCTGGCCGAATCCCTGCGCGAGATCGCCCGCTGGAGGATCACCAGTGAGATCATCGAAAAGGAGGATGTCTTATTCGTTGCCGGAGGAGATAACACCCCCATGACCAATTCGGTCATTCGCCTGGCCGACCAGGCCAGTCCATCGGCCGATGAAGTCCTGGCCCAGGCCCGTGATTTTTTTGAAAAGAAAAAGGTTGGTTACAGCGTCCATATCCGCCGTCACTCAGACACAGATTTGGAAGATCTGTGCCGTTCGCAAAAAATGGCCCTGATTTCCGAAGCGCCGGGGATGGTTATTCAGGAACCGGTTCGTATCAGTGCCCTGCCTGCCGGGGCGATGATTATTCCGGTAGAAAAACCATCCGGAGCGGCGGATTTTGCCGCAGTGGTCATCGACAGCTATCAAAGCCTGGGTCTGGCCAAAGAAACCGCTGCTTTTATGTTTGAAACTCCGGAGAGGGTCCTCCGACCTTATAACTATTGTGTCGTCGCCTATCTGGACGAAAAAACCGTCTCCGCGGCTATGATTATTTTATCCCATTCCATCGCCGGCGTTTACTGGGTCGGGACCCTGGAAGGGGCTCGGAAGAAAGGATTGGGCCAGGCCTGTACGGCCATGGTCACCAACGAGGCCTTTCGCCGGGGTGCGGCCGCCGTTATCCTTCAGGCCAGCCAATTCGGCGAACCCATCTACCGCCGCCTCGGCTTCCATGAATTCACCCGCTATCCCTGGTACATGCGTTTTTATCGAGGTTGAAAAAAGGAAACACCGGACCCTTATTCTTTGCGGCAAGCGGTAGTTAGGGGAAACGCCGGTTACCGCCAGAATGATGATCAATCCCCCGATAAACAGTCCGGCAATGCTCCACAGGAAAGCCGTGGCGGCGATAGCCAGGATGCCTTCAATTTTATTTCGATGTTCGGACAAGGCTTACTTTTTTCGTTTTCAATCCTGCTGTCCAAAAAGATTCAAACGCTTTAAGTGTTGTGTCGATTTAACTTAGGTTTTTAACCCTGTCGGGGGTTTTTTCAAAACCTGGCGCTCCGGAGGCACCGGGGGCTCAGAGCAGTAATTTTTTATGAAGAAACGGGAGATGCCCTTTCTTCATAAAGGGAAAGCTTGTCTTGAGCGCTTTCTTTTGTTATCCTTTCCGTCAAAAGGGCATCCCGATTCAGGAAGGAGGGTCTATGAAGATCACCATCATTTTCCCCGCCCGGGAGATGGAAGTAGGCCGGGCCATGATACCGGTCATGCCTTTGGCCCCGACGCTGCTGGCTGCCCTGACCCCACGGGAACATGATCTCAAGCTGGTGGATATGGTGTTTGGTGACCGGGTGGATTATGACGCCCCTTGTGATTTGGCGGCCATTACCGTTCGCACCCCTTTAGCCGTCAAAGCCTATGAGATCGCCGACCGTTTCCGGGCCCAAGGCACTCCGGTGGTCCTAGGTGGTCCTCATATTTTTGCCTTTCCCGCCGAGGCCAAGGTCCATGCTACTTCTGTGGCCATAGGTGAAGGGGAGGAACTCTGGCCGCAAATTTTAGAAGACCGGAATAAGGGCACACTCAAGGATTATTATGTCTGCGGTCCTTATAAAACGGAGTCCCTAAACGGCAGCGTCCATCATGTTTCCCAGCGCCCGGACCTTTCCAAGATCCCCAGGATGCGGCGGGACCTCCTGCCCCGAAAGAGATACATGATGGACTCGGTATTCACCACCCGGGGTTGTCCTAATTTCTGCCGTTTCTGCCCGGTTACGCCTATCTTCGGTGCCCAAATCCGCCACCGTCCCATTGATCAGGTCGTGGCTGAAGTGGAGACCTTACGCAAATATTACTTCAATGTGGATGACAGTGTCTTCGGCCATCCCCAGATGGTCGAAAGACCCGAAGAAAACCGTTATTACCTCGATCTCTACAGTGAACTGGCCCGTTTAAAGACCAAACGGCTCTGGAGCGGGGCCGGTGGCTTATCGGCCGTCAATTACAAAGACGGCCGGAGGATTATCGAAAAGGCCGTTGAAAGCGGGTTGTGCTCCATTGCCGCCGGGTTGGAGTCCCTGTCCGGTTCAGGCCAGAAACAATCCGGGGCCTGGAGAAAACTGCATTTCACCGCCCCCGATGTCTTTGATCAGCGGACTTTAAAGGAGAATATACGCACCCTGCAGGAGCTTGGCATTGAAATTATGGGCTTCTTTGTCATCGGCTGGGATGAAGATAGTTTGGAAACCTATCAAAGGACACTCGATTTCTGTGATGAAACCAAAATCATCCCCCTGATCCTGACCTTGACGCCCATGCCGGGGAGCCCGATTTATGAAGAGTATCTGGAACAGGGGCGAATCCTGACCGAACTGGGTTGGGACCACTACGGCGGTGAGTCGGTAGTCTTCCGTCATCCGACCATGACACCGGAATCGATGCAGGCGGAAAACCACCGCATCATGCGGGAAGGGTATACCTGGAGCAGAATATTATCCCGCGCCTGGAACACCTTCCGTCATCGCCCGTCACTCGGGGTAGCCATGACCTCTTTCTTCACCCAGTTGGGGATGCAAAAGACCTTTAACTATTTATTGGGGGAAAATTTATTCTTCGGAAGGTAGAGTGATATGGCGAAGGCCCCCATCTAACCAAGAAGAGTTGGGGGCCTTTTTCTGAAGGACCTTTGATTCAAAAATAATACCCTGCCATCAGATGAAAAATATACTGCGTTTCTGGAGAATATCCCAAGGGGCATGAAAATAGTATTGTTGAATTCCGCATTCCGAAATCCGAATTTGAGATACTACTGATGCTACTTCACATCATCAAACCGTGGTTCCCTGTTTTCCAGGTTGGCCTTGACCGCCTCCACCTGGTTCGGCTGTCCGATAATGGATCTCTGCAGTTCCACTTCCATTTTCAAACCTTCGGCAACACTAACGAGTCTGGAGGCGTTCAATAGCTTCTTCCCGGCCCGGATGGTATAAACAACGCGTTCTGACATGGTCATTGCTCCTTTTCACAATCAGTATCGGGTCCGGTCCCTCTCTCAAGCCAGGGCGGTCTTGAAAGCTTCCCGCAAGGCCTTGGCGTCCTTGGGCGGGGCCGAAAAACCGGGTTTATTGACCATGGCTATAGCCGCGGTCGGACAACCCGTAGCGCAGGCGGCGCAACCGAAACAACGGTCCAGGTCCACCACAGGGACATCCCCCTCCCCCAGGGTCAGGGCTTGCGGCGGACAGCGGTCGATACAGATCCCGCAGGCCGTGCACAGGTCAGGGTCGAAAACCGGTTCGAAACCGGAATTAAAAAACAGGCCGGGTTTCGGTTTAGCCAGGGCATCCTGAACGGCGAAACAATGCCAGCGGTCACAGTTACAGATGAAACTGATCCCTTCGGTCATATTCTGACTCATATGAATGAGACCGGCCTCCTCCGCCCGGGTGAGCACCTCCCGGGCCTCCTCCTTGGTCACCAGGCGGGCCCCCAACCTTTCCACCGCGAACTGAGCCCAAAGACCGAATTGCATACAGACATCATTGGGTAGGCCATGGGTATCCTCTCCTCTTAGATCTGCGGCATGCCGGCAGTAACAGGTACTGACGGCAATAGGACTATGGGAATCAATAAATGACTGTACCTGATCATAGGTGTGAACCTGGTTGCCGATTTTAATGACCGCGTCCACAGTAATGACCCGTACCGAGGGAAAAGCTGCCGGTGAGGGTTTAGTCTGCCGGTCAAAGGCCTTTTTATAAGCATAGATCAACCCGGCAATCCGCTTATCTCTTTCGCTGGTTTTCCCGGGCATGAACTGAAACTCAAAAATACCGGGCATGAAGCGGGCCGACTGGTAGATCTTGCCCTGGTCGGTGGTTATGGCCAGGCAAAGACCTTTATCGGCCATGGCCTCCAAAACGGGCCGAATATCTCCTTCGTCCTTGCCCATGGCCCCTGCCAGATCCTTGGCCGTAAAAGGACCTTTGGGCATGGTGTTATTGACTTCCGCTTCCAGCGGGGTGAAAAGTTCTTCGACCAACGCGTAGAATTCAGGGATATCCATCCCCGCGTATCCTCCGCCGCGCTTTTGCATTACCTGCAGTAAGTGTTTATATACTTCCTGACTCATCTGACCGTGCTTCCTTTCTTCTGTTTTTAGGGTTTGGTTAATAATTTTTTAAAAACCAGGCGGTCAAAAACCTGATGGGGGGCCTGACTTTTACTGACCTTCATCTGCATCAGGGTTCCTTCCCAACTGTTGAAGATAAAATCCGCCGCTTCTTCGATGTCGATGGATTCGGCTATCTCCCCTCGCTTGTGGGCTTGGGCCAGCATCTCCTTCAGATTTTCTTTGAGCTCGGCGACAACCTGGTCCAGTTTCTTCCGGAATTCGGGATTGCGATCGCCCATCTCCAAGGATAGGTTGCCGATGGGACAACCGCCCTTAAAATCATTTCTCTGAAACGATTCCGCCTGCCAGCGATACAGCCTTCTGAGCCTTTCCAGAGGGGAGAGATTCTCGTCCTGATAAAAACGGGCACTGGTTGCCTTTAAACGGTCGGCGAAAAAATCAATGAGCTGGAGCCCGAAATCGACCTTGTTTTTAAAATAGAAATAAAAGGATCCCTTGGGCACCCCGGCCCTTTTTAAAATCTCGGCCAGTCCGGCGTCCTGAAAACCCTTTTCCAGGATGATCCCGGCCCCGCTTTCCAAAATGCGTCTTTTGGCCTCTTGCATCCTATTCAATCCGCAGGGTCAACGGTTCTAAGAGTCATTAATTCAGGGTGTCTGTTTTGCCCTTGAACCCAAGACCCCTTGAATCCTGGAACCCTGCTTTATTATTACACCGCCGAACCGTTTTGCCTGGCCGCCAGATAGGCCGGATCATCGACCTCCATGACCCGCAAAATAGACTTAAACCCTACGGCCTTGATGGGTTTAAGAATGTCCCGGCCTTTGTTCATGGCCTTGGCAAAGGCCATGACCTCGTTCATCAGATCGTTCAAATGACAGGCTTTGTATATGGCCTTATGGGTCTCCAATTCAGCAGCCGTGTACCTTTTGCCGGTTAACTGGGCCTCCAGGGACAGATGACCGGGCAGGGCTTTTTTGATAAGGGCATCCATACCGGGCAGGAAGGGGATGTGGATATCCACTTCCGGAAAGCAGAAAAAGCCGCGGTCGGTGCGCATGAAGCGGAAATCAAAGGCACAGGCCAGGATAGCCCCGCCGGCGAAGGCATGGCCGTTGATGGCGGCGATAGTGATCAGTGGGTAGGTTAAAATCCGCCGCAGGAGGTCCATGATCCGGGTTGAAAAACGCCGGCCCAATTCCGGTTTTTCCTCCACCGCGGGCCGCAGCCAGTCCAGATCGATCCCGTTGGACCAGATCTTGGCGTCGGCGCTTTTGACCACCAGGACGGTGGCCGGGGTCTTGTTTTCGATTTCGTCCAGGATGTTTAGAAAAGCATCGAGGAAGTCGAGGGTAAAACGATTTTCTCCGCTCTTCATGGTCAATAGGGCCACATGTTCATCCAATTCATAGCTAAACATTTCCATGGAGTTTTCCTTTCTCATTCATAAAATCCGGGCTTCGTTTGAAAACAAGGCCTCAACCTAAAATAATTTTAATAATAGACCGGTCGTCTATTGGCTGTCAAGTGCTTTCTCTTCCCTCGACTCGACGGCTTCCGGTTTTTCCCTTTTCTTTTTAGTGCTTGACATACCAATCCTTACTGGTTATAATGTTTTCCATCACCTATTGGAAGTCCTTGTCAAAAGCTTCGGATAGTAAAGGGTTGATCCTTACATCCGGGGCGCAATATCCAAGTACTATCGGACCCATTTCTGGCCTGAACGGCGGCTTCACCGGCAATCCCTCCGTATTCATCCCTAACGTCCTCCAATCTTTATTTCATCACCACCCGGCCGGATTTAACCATTGAGCGGACTTTTACCTTTAAAGAGGAGGTTCCCAATGGAAAGGAGTCTTATGTCGTTTTCATCGTTTGCACTTCACCCCCAACTATTGAAAGCCCTTGAAGAAAAGGGTTTTACTCAGCCGACCGCCATTCAACAGCTGGCCATCCCCTCCCTGCTTCAGGGAAGTGATGTCATGGCCACGGCCGTAACCGGGAGCGGCAAAACAGCCGCCTTCCTCCTTCCCCTTCTCCATCAGTTGATAGGCCTGCCCCGGGGAAAAACCAAGGGGCTGGTTCTGGTTCCCACACGGGAGCTGGCCGTCCAGATTACCGAACATTTTCAGGATTTGGCCCATCATACCCGGTTAAAGGCCGCCGCCGTTTACGGCGGGGTTTCAGCCGCCCCTCAGGAACAAGCATTTAGAACGGGTGTGGACTTTATTATTGCCACCCCCGGCCGACTTCTGGACCATATGCGTAATAAATACGCTAAACTGGACGGAATCAGCCACCTAATTCTTGATGAAGCCGATCGTATGCTGGATATGGGTTTTCTTCCGGACATCCGCCGTATTCTGAATGGGCTCCCGAAGAGTCGTCAGACCTTATTCTTCTCGGCCACTCTTCCCCCGCCGATCGTCACCTTGGCCAAGGAAATGCTTAACAACCCGGTTTCTCTGAATATAACCCCGAAACCCACCACGGCTGCTCAAATAACGCAGGTGGCTTACCCGGTGGCCCAGGAATTAAAATCAACTCTCCTGCTGGCCTTGCTTAAGCAGAGTGCGACCAAGAGCATCCTGGCCTTCACCCGGACCAAACACCGAGCCAACCGCCTGGCCGATTTTCTAGAAAAAAACGGGGTGTCCTGCGCCCGGATACACGGCAACCGCAGTCAGAGTCAACGGACCGAGGCCCTGAACGGATTCAAAAAGGGGAAATTCCGGGTCCTGGTAGCCACGGATGTGGCCGCCCGGGGGATCGATGTGGAGGCCATCGGGCTGGTCTGCAATTTTGACGTGCCCCATTTGGCCGAAGAATACGTTCACCGTGTGGGTCGGACCGGCCGTGCCGGCACTTCGGGCGAAGCCTGCACCCTGGTTTCTCCGGATGAGGAGAGGACCTTCAGATCAATAGAACAAAGCCTTGGCCGGACCCTGCCACGGGAGAAAGTTAAGGAATTTGATTATAAGAAAAAGCCCTCCGAAAGGCTGGAAATCCCCCTTAAGGAACGGATAGCCGCTATCAGAACCCGAAAGGCCGGGGAACGGGCCAGCCATCCGAAAAAAGGGCTTTCGCTGGGGCAAAGGGAAAATAGGCCGAGGGATTCGGCCCCTAAAAATAGGTCCCGATCCGGAATCCCCCCACTGGTCCCCGGGAAGAGAAGCCTGTTCGGAATTTCCAAAGGGAAAGGATCTTCAGTAGAATTTTCTTCCAGTCAGGGATACACGAGGTAGGCCTGTGGCCTGAACGCGTATCGGTGAAAGCCGAATTTCTTCGGCTTTCACCGATATACTATTTGGGTAAGGGAAAAAA
>JBFMBU010000246.1:0-29224 GCA_040755035.1 Thermodesulfobacteriota bacterium | reverse complement strand
CTTCTTCCAGATCCAAATCACTGCCGCTTAACGGTTCCTTTTCAACCGTTCCTCTTCGGAGCAGATCCTGGTCCAGCCGACGCCGAACGGGTGGTTCAAGGCCACGACGTTCCTTGGGTCTATGCGGCCCCTCCTTTCCTGAAAAATGATTTCCCCGAATTTCTTGGCTTCTAATCATCAACTCCTTGGGGAGGATGAATCCTTCGGTGGATAATTGCAGTCCCTCGGCGCTTTCAGCCAGCATCTGGCTGGAATGGGCCAGGTCCCCCACCAGGGTGGCGTTTTGCTGAACGATATTTTGCAGCTCCAGCAAGGCCTGATTGATTTCCTCCGTGCCCTTGGATTGTTCCTGGGAAGCCGAGGCTACATTGGAAATATGTTCAGACAGACGGTTGATCAGGGCTTGAATCTTGTCCAGACTGGTATGGGTTTCTCCCACCAGTTTATGTACCGAAGAGATCCGGTCCAGGTTGTTATGGATCAGGCCCTGGATCTCCTTGGCCGCCTCCTGGCTGCGTCTGGCCAGGCTCCGTACCTCATGGGCCACCACAGCGAACCCCCGGCCGTGTTCCCCGGCCCGGGCGGCCTCGATGGCGGCATTCAAGGCCAGGAGATTGGTTTGAAAGGTGATTTCATTGACCAGGGTTAAAATTTCCGATATTTTTTGACTGGCCTGGATGACCTGGTCCATGGAAGAAGAGGTTTTCTGCAGGACCTGGTTTCCTTCCAGGGCCAGCTCAACGGCCTCTTGGGCCATTTGATCGGCCCGCTTGGTGTTGGTGGCCGTCTGGAGAATGGAAGCGGACATCTCTTCCATAGTGGCACTGATTTCTTCCATGGTGCCGGCCTGCTGCTGGGTCCTGAGCGACAGGTCTTTATTCCCTCCGGAAATCTGGGCCGCCAGCCGGGCCACTCCCAAGGCCGCCCCTTTGGTCTGGGCTATGAGCTTTCCCATATTGTCGAAGGTTTCATTGGTTTTGGCCGAGAGTTTGTCCATGATGTCGTCTTTGGCTTCGGTCGGGGCCTGGAGGGAAAGGTCTCCCCGGGCGGCTTTTTCCAAAACCAAAGAAAGTTTCTCCACCCGTTCTTCCAGATATTTGCGGTCCTCTTCCTTCTTTTGCGCTCCTTCCTTTAACAGTTTCTCGGTTTCCACCTGATCGGAGATATCACGAAAGATCTCCAAGGCCCCCAGAATGTTTCCTTTGGAGTCTTTGAGGGGTGAGGCCGAAGCCATAATCGTCATTTCCTTGCCCTTTTTGGGTTGGATGAATTGTACATCGGCGGTGTGAAATTTGCCTGATTTAAGCGTTTTTCTCAGGATACAATCCTCCCGGCATTTGTTGGAATTAAAAACATCCCAACACTTCATCTTTCCTTCCACCTCGGCTGGGGAAAGGCCCGATACGGTACAGGCCGATTTATTTAGGAAGGTCACGGTCATATCGTGATCAACGAAATATAAGGGAACAGGAATGACACCCTTTACAATGTTGGCATATTCTATCTGGTCCCTGTGTTTTTGAACCATGGTCCTGATATGATCCGTTAGACGACCCAGAGAATCTTCTCCCATGGGGGGGATCTCCAGGGTTAAGTTGCCCCGGGCGATTTCTCCGGTAAAAGTATTCAACATCCGGATCCTGCGGGTTATTAATATATACAGGAAATAATAGACGATGACGATAATGGCCACTCCACCCAAGGAACCCAAAAAAAAGATCTGTGGCACGGAGAATTGGAAGACAGCAGAAGTAAAGAGCAGAATCCCCCCCAGCAGGGCGAAGGTGATTACCAAGACGGCCATGATTTTAAAACGAAGACTTTTAAACAAATCCCTCAGCTTGGGCAGGCCCATAACTTACCCCCTTAGGCTAAATTTCGAATTTTTAATTTCGGATTGCGGAATAACAAACCCCATAAGTATTTCAGGTAAAAAATAAATCCTGATTTTTTTAAGGACTAAGGCAAACTTCCGTTCGTTCGTCCGTTTCCTCCCAAGGTCCCCCCGAAGATCAGACGGTCCAGTCCGTAAATATCTAAGATCAGGCACACAGACCCATCTCCCAGGATGGCCCCGCCGGCCACCCCGGGTATGGAACGGAAGTTGGCCTCCAGACCCTTAATGACCACCTGTTTGGTTTCCAGGATCTGGTCGGCAAGCAAGGCGAACCTTCTTTTATGACTGTCCAGAATGAGGGCGATTTTATGGCTGTTGTCCTCCCTCCCGGGTGCGCCCAGGATCGCTTCCAGGCGGACCGCCGGAATATATTTTTCCTCAAAACGCAGCATTTCCTCACGAGCCTCGATGGTTTTTAAGTCCTGCTCTTCAACGGTCCGGACGGTCAAGACCGATGAAACCGGTACCAGATAGGATTCCCCGCCGACATCGATGCGCAGGCCCTCCATGACCGCCAGGGTTAAAGGAATACTCATGGAAAAGGTGGTTCCCCGGCCGGGGGAGGAGAAGATCTCCACCAGGCCGCCCAGGCGGGAGATTTGGTCCTGTACCACATCCAGTCCCACCCCCCTTCCGGAAAGATCGGAGACCTCCCGGGAGGTGGAAAACCCGGGCAAGAGGATCAGGCGCTGCAATTCGGCCGCCGTCGGTTGGGCCTCCGGCGAAAGGAGCCGGTTTTCCACCGCCTTTTTAAAAATCGCGTCCAGGTCCAGACCTCGACCGTCATCGCTGATCCGGACAAAAATTTTCCCTTCCCGCTGAAAGGCCTCCAGGGTTAATAGACCCTTGGGAGATTTCCCCTTTTTTTGGCGTTCCTCAGGGGGTTCCAGACCATGATCGACGGCATTGCGGATACAATGTTTGAGGGGGTCGGTAATCTGTTCGATCAAGTCCTTGTCCAATTCGGTCTCGGCCCCATGAATTTCAATGTTCAGGTCCTTGCCCTCCTGGGCAGCCAGGTCCCGGGCCATGCGCTGCAGCCGCTGAAAGGTCCCCTCCAGGGGGAACATGCGAACGCGCATGACCTGTTCCCGAATTTCCCTCAAATTCTGTTCCACCCGATCCATTTCTTCCATAACCATCCGGTAGGAGGATTGGGCATTTTTTTCCAATTCATGGCTGACTCGGGAAAGATTCACGGAAAGCTCTTCCACAAAATTGGCCAGTTCATCCAGCTTATGGGTATCGACGCGGATCGTGGATTTCCGGAACTGGGTGCGGCTTTTTTCCTGCTCGGCCATAAGCCGGGAGAGGGTATTTTCGGAGACCTTCCCTTTCTCGACCAAGACCTGGCCGATTTTTTTCTGCTCCAGTATCGCTTCCTGCAGATCTTGGGGATTGATAATCCCTTCCTCCAAAAGCAGATCTCCGATCCGTTTTTCCGCCAGACCGGGATCGACGCCTTCGGGAAAGCGGCCGGTTACATCCTGGATCTTCAGGGGATGCTCGTCCCGGACGAAACAGAAAACCTCTTCAATAGTCGAGAGGGACTGCCGGGATTTTAGTAGGATTTTCCAGGTCAAATATAGGACAAAGGGATCGATATCAGGAAGCCGGGGGACCCGGGTGTGGTCAGTCTTGATCTGGATGATCTCTCCCAGGTCCTGGAGTTCCCTGATGAGCATCAGGGGGTCCTGGCCGGAAAAAAAGAGGTCTTCCTTAAAAGCTAGATGAATTTGGTAATAATGGTCCTGTCTATTCTCAGACGGGGAAAGGGCGGGCAGGAGGGGAGAGGGTTCTTCCAGTCCTTCCAGCCCCATGAACCGACCCAGTTGTTCTTTTTGAGCCTGGAGTTCCACGGGGGATAGGGGTTCTTCGCCCCGGGAGGCTTTTTCCACCATGGTCTTCAAAAGACTCTGACCGGTCAGGAATTGGGAGATCAGGGGACGGGAGGGTTGCAGGCGGCCGCTGCGCAGCCGGTCCAGGAGATTTTCCACTAAATGGGCATATTCGGAGATGGTGTCAAAACCGACCATGGCCGCGCTGCTTTTCATGGTGTGGACGGCTCGAAACACTTCCTGGATGCAGCCCGGCTCATCGGGATTATCCTCCAGGGCCAAAAGCCCTTTCTCGATCCGCTGCAGCAGGTCATCGGCCTCGGTAAAATAGATCTCTATCAGCTCGCGGTTTTCCAAAGGGCGGTTACCTGATGAATTTTTTTACCACCCAGAGCAATTGCTCGGGACGAAAGGGTTTGTGCAGCCAGCCGGCCGCCCCGGCTTCTTTGGCCTGATCTTTCAGACTTCTTTCCGTTTCTGTGCTGAGGACCAATACGGGTACAAAGCGAAAGGAGGTTTTTTTAACCTCCCGAATAAATCGTATCCCGTCCATGACCGGCATATTGATATCGGTTATGATCAAATCGATGGATTTCTCCTGCTCCTTGAGCCCGGCCAGGACCTCTAATCCTTTCTGACCGTTTTCGGCCTGAAGGATCTGATAGCCGGCATTCTCCAGACAAAAGCTCAGGGAGGCCTGTAAGGTCGGGGAGTCATCAACGATCAGAATGTCGCGGTTCATGACCGGTTATCCTCCTAAGCCAAAAAAAGTGTTCAAACCCAACAACGTCGCGGTTTCCCTGACTTGTGCCGGAACCTCTTGAAAAAGAAGGGCACGTTTTCCAAGGGATTTCTTGAAGGAAACCAGAAGTTGGAAAGCGGCCGTATCCAGAAATTCGAGATCCCGGCAGGATAGGACCACCTCTCCTGCTTCCGAGAGGCAGGGTTGGAGTTGGGAAAAAAAAGATTCCAGGTTTTGAAGGGTAATTTCGCCCTTAAGCTGAATCAGGGAAGGCATGATGATCGGTTTCTCTCAGACCTGTTGATTATTCCCGGATCGAACGTACCGAACCAAGAACAGAATTCAACCCCAGGCTTCAGGTTGGGATATGAATGGACAGCGGCCTTAACCCTCATTTAAAACTAAAAAATTCAGTTTCTATTATACATAAAAAGAAGGGGTTAGCAATTTTTTTTTGAGGAAAAATGCTTAGAGAAGGGATGGTAGAAAAAGGGGGAGCAAAAAGCCCCTGCTTCAATGCTTGGTCATCATGTGGGTTACCGCCTTTTCCAACCCATCCAGGGTCAATTCGAACATGGGGAAGATTTCCCGGATCTGGCTGATGGTTCGGGTGTAGGGCCAGTCCTTGGCCATGACCGGATTGATCCAGATGGCGCGGGTGAAGGTGTCTTTGATGAACTTAAGCCGTTCGTAACTCGGTCGGCCGGACCGTTCCCCGACATAGATATAACCGTCGTTGCCCAACAATTCATAGGGGGCCATGCTGGCATCGCCGACGATGATGAAGCGCGTTTCCGGGTCGAGGCGGATCAGGTGATCGGTGGAAAAGGGTTTGGAGCGCCGGGGCGGGTCTTCCCAGAGATAATCGTAGATGGTGTTATGAAAGAAAAAGGTCTTCAGCTCCTTGAACTGGTCGCGGGCGTAATTGAACAGGGTCTGGACCATGTCCACATAGGGGTCCATGGACCATCCGCCGTTGTCCACAGCCAGGATGACTTTGAGGCGGTTCTTCAGGCTCTGATCAAAGATGATCTCGATTTCCCCGGCGTTTCTCATGGTTTCGTAGATGGTTTTATCGATATTAACCGTGTCCCGGGGGCCGACCGGCACCAGATGCCGGAGCCGCTTCAAGGCCTCACCGATCTGGGCCTGGGTCAGGGGGCCTTCCTGGGAATAGTCTTTGTAGCGGCGGTCCAGGGCCACCTTGACCGCCGATTTACCGCCGCCGGAACCCCCCACCCGCATGCCGCCGGGATGAAAACCGGAATGTCCTACCGGAGAAGTTCCTCCGGTCCCGATCCATTTATTGCCTCCGTGATGGGCCTCCGTCTGTTCCTTTAGACGATCCAGGAAGTATTGCAGCAATTCCTCGGGGGAAAGCTTCTTCAGGTCCTCTTCATTGACCCCCAGGGCCTGGGCCACATCTTCCGGCTTTCTCAGCCATTCTGCGAGCAGGGCCTTGGCCATTTCCGACAGTTCAAAATCTTCGCCTTCTTTGAATTCCACTCCCCGGAACTGGTGGGCGAAGGCCTGGTCGTAGAGATCAAAATACCGTTCGCTTTTGACCAGTATGGTCCGGGCGGCTATATAGAGATCTTCCAGGGAATTTACCAGTCCCAGATTTAAGGCCTTCTGCAGTCTCAAAAAGGAAGTAGGTGAAACCGGTATCCCCACTTTTTTCAACAAATAAAAAAAATCAACGAACATATCTTACCTTTGATCCTATTTTCTTACGGCCGGCTGACAGCTATGAGCTATGAGCTGTTTTTTTTATCTCTTCCCCCGTCCTACGCTGGCCTGGGCCACGGTATAATCGGGGCTTTTTTTAAACAATACCCCCAGAAAGGGTACCTCCCCCTTGATCAGGTCTTTGACCTTGAAATCCGGATCGGTTTTCAAGGCCCGGATCCAGTTGATCAATTCCCTGGTCGCCGGTTTTTTTTCAATGCCCCGGATGTCGCGCAGGCGGTAAAAGGTCTGGATGGCGCTGTCCAAGAGGTCCTGGTCGATATTGGGGAAATGGACGCGGATGATGCTGCGCATCATCGTCGGCTCGGGAAAGGCGATATGGTGAAAATTGCAGCGTCCCAGGAAGGGATCGGAGAGGTCTTTTTTGGCATTGGAGGTGATGATGATAATGGGACGGTTTCTGGCCGAAATGGTTTTATCGATCTCGATGATATCGAACTCCATCTGGTCCAGGACGTCGAGCATGTCGTCCTGAAAATCGGTGTCGGCCTTGTCGATTTCATCGATCAGCAGGACCACCTTTTCCTCGGCTACAAAGGACTGGCCGATTTTGCCCATCTTGATATAATCTTCGATGTTGCTGACGTCCCGTTTGGAATCGCCGAAGCGGCTGTCGTTCAAGCGGGTCAGGGTATCGTACTGATAAAGGGCATCGATCAGTTTCATGCTCGATTTGACATTGAGGATGATCAAACGCATACCCAGGGCCTCGGAAATGGCGTGGGCCAGCATGGTCTTACCCGTGCCCGGTTCTCCCTTGAGCAAAAGGGGCATTTCCAGCCCCATGGAAATATTGACGATTTTGGCCAGTTCATCGTCCAGGACGTATTTTTTGGCCCCGGTAAAAGTTGCCGGTACGGATGGTTGCATAACGTAACTCCTTATCCCTGTTGGAAAATCCAAAACCGGTCTCCGGGTTCAGTGCCTTTTCTTGTCCTTCGGCCTGATGAGGGAACTACCAGCGGGGATGATGTAATGGATTTGGAGAAGGCCATTACCTGTTTGTCGGGAAACGGGGAATCGACTTCGTCCTTATTGGTCTATAAATGATATAGATTGTTAGTAAGTTAGTGAAAGGAGCGGGTCTTGTCAAGCGGAAAAAATTTTAACTCCCCGGTAAAAAGACTTTCCAAGGGCCGAGGATGGGTCAAAAAAAAGGGGATCGCCGGTAATGGACGATCCCCTTTAAGTTTTCTGGCGGGGTCGACGGGACTCGAACCCGCGGCCTCCGGCGTGACAGGCCGGCGTTATAACCGACTTAACTACGACCCCGATGGTTGGCGGATGGTAGGCGGAACAGGATTTGAACCTGTGACCCCCGGCTTGTAAGGCCGATGCTCTCCCGCTGAGCTACCCGCCCAGCAAAAAATCATTTATTAGCCTAAAAGGCCTCTTGATGTCAAGATAAAAGCATCGGCCGAAAAACGGGGTTATTTTTCCGGAAAAATTTTATATTGTTCCAGGTGCATGGCCTCCTTGGATTCGACGGAGATCCTTTTCCCGATACGTTGTTCCAGTTCTTCCATGGCCGGGTGTTCCTCGCCCAAAAGCAGTCCGGCGATTTCCGGATGGATCTGCAAGGTCAGGCTGTCGCCCGGCATTTCCCAGGCCTCCCGTTCGATCTGGCGGAAGATCTGGTAACAAATGGAATTCTTCGATTTCAGCCAGCCCTCTCCTTCACAATAAAAGCATGGCTCCCGGAATAAGCGGGTCAGGTTCTCCCGTGTTCGTTTCCGGGTCATTTCGATCAGGCCCAGTTCGGACATTTTGAGCACATTGGTCTTGTTCTTGTCCCGCTTTAAGGCCTCTCTCAGGGCATTGAAGACCTTTTCCCTGTCGCTCTTTTTTTCCATGTCGATAAAATCAATGACCACCAGGCCACCGATGTTGCGCAAGCGGAGCTGATAAGCGATCTCTTTCACCGCCTCCAGGTTAGTCTTGACAATCGTCTCTTCCAGATTACGTTTGCCCACATAGCGACCGGTGTTGACGTCGATGGAGGTCAAAGCCTCGGTGGTTTCGATGACAATGTAGCCCCCGGATTTCATCCAGACCTTTTTACCCAGGGCCCGGCTGACCTCGACTTCAATGCCGTAGCCGTCGAAAAGAGGTTCCTTTTCATCGTAAAAATGGACCAGATGCTGCAATTTGGGCATGAAGGTGTCGATGAACTGCAGGATTTCTTCGTACTCCGGCTGGGAATCGATGACCAGACGGTCCACCTCTTTGGTGAAAAGGTCACGGACGGCCCGGAGGGTGATATTCAAATCCTGGTGAATCAAGCTGGGGATGGGTGCCCTGGCCATCTTCTGCTGAATGTTGTTCCAGAGCTTGATCAGGAAGTCCATTTCTGTTTTGAGCTTGTCTTTGGGGGCGTCCTCGCTGGCCGTACGGGCGATTAACCCGAAACCGTTGGGTTTGATCCCGGTCAAAAGCTCCCTTAAATTTTTCCGTTCTGTTTCATCTTCTATGCGCCGGGAAATCCCGATATGATCCATGGTGGGCATCAGGACCAGGTGCCGGCCGGGCAGAGAGACGTGGGTGGTGATCCGCGCCCCTTTGGAACCAATGGGTTCCCGGACCACCTGAACCAGCAGTTCCTGGCCCTCATTGAGCAGGTCTTCGATATTGAAATAGGGCTGTCGCAGGGTGGGTTGTTCCTCCACCTCGGCCTCTATCTCCCCTAATCCTTCCTCCAGGTCATCCTCTTCCTCTTTCATCAAAGCTTCAAATTCTTCATAATTATCGGTAACGTCGGTAACATAGAGGAAGGCCGCCCGCTCCAGGCCGATATCGACAAAGGCGGCCTGCATGCCGGGGAGGACCCGGACCACCCGGCCTTTATAAATGTTCCCGGCCAGACTATGGCGGTGAGGCCGTTCCACATGGAGTTCGGCCAGGGTGTTGTTCTCGATCACCGCTACGCGGGTCTCGTAAGAACGGGCATTGATGAGCAGTTCGGTGGACATTGATTAATAAATTTTCCGGTTTCGGGTTTCGAGTGAATCCAAGGGACCATTTTTCCGCCAAAGACAGAAAAAAGGGCTTTTCATAATGAATACACCATTCTTTTTCCATTTTCAAGAGTTGGTTTTTCAGGGTAAAAGTTGACAAGAGGGTATTTCATGGTAAGATTAAAAATAATGTTCCGGGTTTCGGGTTGCGGGTTGGGTTCTTACTCGAAAACTCACAAGAATTTATCTCTTACTTTCGATACCGACCATTTCCAATAGGTTTGGTTAGAATTTATTCGTAAATGGGAAAATTAACCCGGAGCGAAAAAGAAATTTTGGATTTCCAATTTTGAGTCCAGCCGATACACACTGGGGCGGGGGAGCGTTGAAATCCAAGAACCTGGACAACCTAAACAACCCAATAAACCCAGTAAACTCAAGTAACTCAAGCAAAAAAAATTAATGCGCTATTATCCTGTTTTTTTAGACTTGCAAGGCGTCTCCTGCCTGGTGGTCGGCGGGGGACAGGTGGGGGAGCGAAAGGTAAAAACCCTTCTGTCCTGTGGGGCCAGGGTCTTTTTAATCAGCCGGGACCTGACCCCCTTTCTGAAAGAAGAGCTGGGGCATGGCCGGGTCACCCTGCTGAAGGGGGATTATGACCCTTCCTGTCTTGAGAATATATTCCTGGTGATCGGGGCCACGGATGATACGGACCTTAATCAAAGAATCGGCCGGGAAGCCCGTCACCTGGGTTTGCTTTGCAATATCGTGGATAAACCGGCGGAATGCAATTTTATTCTCCCCTCCCTGGTAAGCCGGGGAGATTTGACGGTGGCTGTCTCCACTGCCGGAAAGAGCCCGGCCCTGGCCAGAAAAATCCGGGAGGAACTGGAGGAAATCTTTCCGGAGATTTATGGGATCTATCTTGATTTGTTGGGAAAAATCCGGCAGGAGGTCCTGGCCCTGAGCCTCCCCCAATCCCAAAACCAGGAAATTTTTAAAGCCCTGGTTAAAGCTCCGGTTTTGTCCTGGATGAGAAATGGTGATGCCAAGGCCATGGAAGATTTTTTGGACCGGGTTCTGGGACCACTTTGCTCAAAAATACAGACCGCCGGCCTTATCCGGCCATTCTTTCCTTCCCCTCGGTGAGGAACCATGACCCTTTTCTTTTTTAAGTGCGCCTTAGGCCTTTATCTACTGGGCACCCTGGGATACATACTATTTATACTATGGCAGGTCAGGACCCTGGCCAGGCTTTCCTTTGCCGTTCTTTTCCTGGGATTTACCTTTCACACCCTCTCCATCGCCCTTTGGACCTATGACAAAGGGTATTTCCCCATCCATGGGTTGGGGGAATCGCTCTCACTTTTTGCCTGGGCTGTTATCGGGGTTTTTTTAATCATCCAGATTCGTTTCAATATCCTGGCCTTAGGCTCTTTTCTCTCTCCCCTGGCGGCGGTGATGATGATCAGTTCCTCGTTTCTGCCGTCGCAAAGCGGTCCGGTGAGCCCATTAATCAAAAACCTGTGGTTGATGGTCCACGTCGGGACCATTTTTATCGGGAACGGGGCCTTTGCCGTTGCCTTTCTGGCCGGAATCATGTACCTGCTGCAGGAAAGGCAGATCAAATCCAAGCGGCCCGGTCCTCTCTACCGACGGCTTCCCTCCCTGGAAGTACTGGATGCCTTGAATTACCAGGCTCTGATCATCGGGTTCCCCTTTATGACCTTGGGGATGCTCAGCGGTTCGATTTTCGCTCAATATACCTTGGGGAGTTTTTGGCGCTGGGATCCCAAAGAGGTCTGGTCCCTGATCACCTGGCTCCTTTACGGTGTTCTTTTACACGGAAGGCTGGTCTCCGGCTGGCGGGGACGGCGTTCGGCCCTGATCGCCATTGCCGGCTTCTTAGTCTTGATCTTTTCCTTCCTGGGCTTGAATCTATGGGTTCAGGGTTATCACAACTTTTCAGCCTTTAAAGCCCCGGCGATACAAAGCCCTGTTTCGGAGTAGGATGCCTCCGGAAAAGACCCTTCCGGAGGCGAACGAATTAGAGGAAGTCATTTTGGAAATTGTCATTCTTGGCCTAAATCATAATACCGCCGCTGTAGATCTGCGGGAGCAGTTGATTTCGTTATTGAGAAGGGAGGGGGAGACTCAAACTTTTTTTAAAGGGGTCCCCGGTCTGGATGAGATCTTTTTTCTGACCACTTGTAATCGGGTGGAACTCCTTTTTACTTCAGAGGACCCGGAGAACGCGGTCCGGGATCTGACTGACCGCTGGGCTGCCGGCCTTGAAGAACCTCTATCGCAGTTTTTGCCTAAGATCTATGTTTTTCGCGGCGATGAGGCGGTACGTCATCTTTTCCGGGTGGCCTCCAGCCTGGATTCCATGATCTTGGGGGAACCCCAGATCCTGGGACAAATCAAAGAGGCCTACCGCGAATCGGTCAGGAACCGGAACACGGGAGTGATTCTCAACCGTCTGCTGCATAAGAGTTTTTCTGTGGCCAAACGGGTCCGGACTGAAACCGGGATCGCCGGTCACGCCGTATCGGTCAGTTTCGCCGCCGTAGAACTGGCCAAAAAAATATTCAGGGATTTGAACGATAAAAAAGTCCTGCTGATCGGGGCCGGGGAAATGGCCGAACTGGCCGCCGAACATTTTTTCAACAACCACGTCCGTAACATTACCGTGATCAACCGGACCCGGGAACGGGCGGAAGAACTGGCCGGACGCTGGCAGGGACAGTCTCTTCCCTGGGCAGAACTCTCAGCGGCCTTGTTTGAAACCGATATCGTGGTCAGTTCCACCGGGGCCCAGGAGATGCTTATCGATGCCGCACAGGTACGGCAGATCATGAGGAAAAGGAAACAAAGGCCTTTATTCTTCATCGACATCGCCGTCCCCCGGGATATCGACCCTCGGATTAATGAAATGGACAATGTTTTTCTTTATGACATCGATGACCTCCAGGGTATCGTCACCCAGAATTTGGCGGAAAGAAAACAGGAGGCCAGGCTGGCGGAAGGAATCGTAGCCGAAGAAGGTCTCAAATTCCGCACCTGGTTGAAGGGTTTGGAAGTAGTACCGACCATCGTCGCCCTGCGGAAGAAATTTGATGAGCTCCGAGAAGGGGAATGGAAAAAAAATAGTTCCTTATTGGACGGGATGACCGATGAACAGCAAAAAGGGGTGGAGATGATGATGGAGGCCTTGGTCAACAAGATCCTTCATGACCCTATCTCCTTTTTAAAGGACTTCGGTCATGAGGAGCATAAGGACCAAAAAATAAACAGCCTTCAAAAAATATTCAAGCTGGATTTGGGTGAGGGAAAGGTCTCCGAAGATACGAATGCCGAACCAAAAGCGTAGGACAAGAGACTATTACAAAATCCAGCTTGGATCAGAGGGGGGAGAGACCGGAACCGAAAAACACTATTTCCGCTTCCGGAGGAAAATTAAAAGGGGATATCGTCCTCCGGGAAAGGACCTCCTCCTGGAGGTTCACCGGGACCAAAATCTCTACCCCCCGTATCTCGTTCGGAAGAGGCCCGCTCTCCGGCCGGTCCCAGCATTTGCATGCTTTGAGCCAGTATCTCCGTTGTGTAGCGTTTATTGCCGTCCCGGTCCTCCCAGCTCCGGGTTCGCAATTTACCCTCTACATAAACCTGTTTGCCCTTGACCAGATATTCACCGCAGATTTCCCCCAACCGGCCCCAAGCTACTATCCGGTGCCATTCGGTACGGTCTTCCTTGTTGCCGTCTTTACTGGTCCAGCTATCCTTAGTGGCCAGGTTAAAATTGGCTACGGCTGTTCCGGTGGCCGTATAGCGCAACTCCGGATCCGCTCCCAGGTTTCCGATCAAAATCACCTTATTCACCGACGCCATGGTTTCCCCCTTACTAAGCTTTGATATTCATTAATTATACTGACTAAACTTTAGTTTAACATATTCGCCCCAAGAGGGGCAAGGGACTTTTTCCCCGGCGTGAAAAAGCGAAACGTGCTTTTTCCCCGGTGTGAAAAAGCGAATAGTGCTTTTTCCCTTGATCCTCCCCTTGTCCTGCTCTATACTTTTCTAAAGGATAAATATCCGCAGATTATCCGTCCAACGTCTGCTATTTCTTGCCAATCCCTTCTGGCTTACTGTTTTTACAACAAGTTGTCATAAAAAGGAAGGTAATGCCCGAATCCCAAAAACCCAAACCCTCAGCAGCCATCCGCATCGATCAGTTAACGCCGGAGGAGCTTCCCCGGGCCGTTTTCAAACTGGCCTGGCCGGTGGTACTGGAGACCACCTTGTTCGGACTGGGTGGCATCATCAATACTATTCTGGTCGGACACCTGGGGGCTTCCTCCCTGGCCGCGGTCGGCCTGGGTCAGCAGATCGAATTCATGATTCAGGTTTCTTTTGCCGCCGTAACGGTAGGGGCCACGGCCCTGGTGTCCCGTCATGTGGGGGCCAAGGAATGGGAGAACGCCAATGCTGTAGTGGGGCAGGTCCTGCTCCTGGCCGCTGTCCTGGGTTTTCTGTTTCTTTTTCTGCTCTGGTTCCTGGCCGAGCCGGCCATGATGTTGATGCGCGGTCGCCCTGATGTGGTCGGGTTGGGGACCATCTATTTGCGAACCGTGGTATTTTCTTTTATTCCCTCCTTCATTCTGGCGGCAGGGGGCTCTGTCCTGCGGGGGGCCGGAAACACCCGGACCCCGATGCTGGTTATGGGGGCTGTAACCATCAGTAACATAATCCTGGGATATTTGCTGATTTACGGCGGCATGGGATTTCCCTCCCTTGGGGTCAAGGGGGCCGGGCTGGCCGCCGTATTTTCAAGGACCACAGGAGCGGCAACAATTCTGGTTATTCTTTTTCGGGGCAGTGGTCGGTTGAAGTTTTATGTCCCGGGATTCCTGCGTGCGGACTGGGGAACCATTAGCCGAATTTTCAAAATCGGTCTGCCGGCGGGCGTGGAACAGGTGCAGTTTCAACTGGCTATGACGATCTATACGGTTATCATCAGCAGTCTGGGTACGAAAATTCTGGCCGCCCATTCCATTGCCATGCGCATCGAAAGCCTGGCCTTTATGCCCGGGTTCGGTTTTGGCATGGCGGCTATGGCCCTGGTCGGTCAATCCCTGGGGGCCGGTCAACCGGATCTGGGAGAGAGGGCCGCTTTCCTGTCTCAAAAATATGCCATGCTGGTCATGTCCTTGGTCGGGGTGTTTATGTTTATTTTCGGGGCCGGGATGGCCTCCCTTTTCATTTCCGATCCCGGGGTCATCGCCCTTTCCGCCCTGGCCTTGAAGATCTGGGCCGTGGCCATGCCTTTAATGGGCACCAGCAATACCCTGGCCGGCGGTCTGCGAGGGGCCGGGGATACCCGTCGGGTCTTGTTGATTATGACCTGCTGTATCTGGATCATCCGCCTTCCTTTGGCTTATCTTTTAGCCTTGATGCTAAAGGTGGGGCCGGTGGGGGCCTGGATTGCGGCCGTATTGGATATTAATATCCGGGGTGCGCTGCTTTGGCGGCGTTTTTCCAGAGGGGAATGGAAGAAGATCAAGGTCTGAGGCGGTGTTTCCTATGGGCGGTTTGTTGAAGAGGGAAAGAAAATCCGTTAGGTCCTATTTCCGTTTCTCCCTCAGCCAAAAAGAACAGACAAAGGTCACCAGGAGTAAGGCGGCCCCGGCGACGGTGAAGCTTGGGTAAAAGCCGAAGCGATCGATCAGATAACCCATAACGGGCGTAAGAATACCGCCGCTCTCCATGGCCGTGAAGTAATAAATGCCCAGGATGGTGGAGCGGTTTTTAGTCGTCGTATTACTGACGAGATAAGATTCCATCACCGGCATACGCACGGCCAGACAAATCCCCAACACCAGCAGCAAAAACCAGGTTCCCAAACCGTAGGGGAAGAAATGAAATAAAAAGATCACCGGACCGGCCAGGAAGCAGACAAAAAGCAAGACGGGGATCTTTCCCAAACGGTCTGATAGATATCCCCCGATGGGTGCGGCCCACAGACCCCCGGAATAGATAATCGACAGGAGGGCGGCGGCCGTCTTTTCATTGACCCCGAAATGATCGACTAAAAATAAGGGTATAAAAGAGATGGTGGAGATCATAGTCGCTGCGGTGCAGGTGCTGAGTATGATCATCACCACCAATTGGCGATATCGCCCTGGAACAGCCTTTGCTTCCCGGGGAGCGGTCGATCCCGGAGACTTATCCGCTTTGAGTCCTCCAACCTTCCAGCGCAGCAGGAAAAAAAAGATACCCCCTAAGAGGATCGTAGGCAAGGCCAACCCGATAAAGGCCCCCCGCCAGCCCAGGGTTGCGGCAATGGCCACCCCGATCAGGGGGGCCAGGAAATAACTGGAACTGCCGCCGATGATATGAAAACCCAGGGAGCGTCCCAGATATTCCGATTTGACCGAGGTGGCAATCAAGGCCGGGGCCGCCGGGTGATAGCCCCCACCCATGAGACCCATAAGAACTAAAAAGATGACCGCCATCCAGTAGGTTTGCGACAATCCGACGAAGAGGCCGGCCAGGGCCACACCGGAGATACCCATGGTAATGAGAATGACCTGGCCGATCCGGTCGGCCAACCAACCTGAGGGAAGCTGCCCCAATCCGTAGGCCAGGCTGAAGGCCGAAAGCAGAAACCCGGCCTGGGTATAATTGAGATGAAAATCATCCCGGATCATGGGCAGGAAAGGGGTGGGTAGGGCGGTTAAAATGTGATGGGCACAGTGGGCCAATACAAAAAGCGGCACCAGCCCCCAGGAAAAGGCGACGGTTGGCTTATTCTGTGAGGATTCGGTGTCGGTTCGTTTCAATGTTTTGATCCCGCCTTCTTTCTTTTTTATCCGAATAGACCGCTGCCGCCCAATTCATCCCACAACAAGCGGAATTCCTTTCGATAATCATTCTCCACCCGGGTGTTGAGGTCAAAGACCATGGTGGCCCGTTGCTTATTATCAAAGGCCGTCCACTCCGGTGTGATTTCCGAATTGGGGACCCCGGTTTTGGCAAAGCCGGTCCAGGCTGCGGCGAAGCGGTCCACCAGCAGTTTTCCTTCCCGGTCGCCGCAGTCATTGATAGGACCGCGGGGATCATGGATCGCCGCCCCCACATCCACCCCGTGTACCGCTCCAAACTGGCCGTTGTAGGATTTCACCGGTTTTTCCCAAATGAAATAGTAGACGGGGGCACCGTTCTGGGCGGCCTGGGCGGCGAGAATTTGAGTAAAGGGCAGGTCCTGTAAGCGGGGAATATCTTTTTTATCAAGGCCGAGGGTTTTCAATAAGGTTTCGGTTTGACGGGTGGCACTCTCCGGTTCGGCCAGACGCAAGGACGACCCGCTTTGTACCCCGGCCCGCTGAAAAAGGCCTTTGGCCGAGGGCATGGCCAACAGGGTACTGGTCTTGGCTCCTCCGCCGGACTGACCGAAGATCATGACCCGCCGGGGATCGCCGCCGAAGCGTTCGATATGGGTTTGCACCCACTTGAGAGCCGCCACCATGTCGAGGGCCCCCACCACGCCGGAATATTTGAATTCCTCCGGAGCCCCCAAGCCGGACAGATACATATATCCGAAAGAGGCCAGACGATGGGTGACGGCCACCACCACCACGTCATCCTGACGGGCCAGGGGTTCGCCGTCGAACCCGAAGGAATTCCCGGAACCGGTGGCAAATCCCCCGCCGTGGAAAACGACCATAACGGCCCGCCGGGCATTATCATTGACGCTGCGGGTCCAGACATTCAAGGCCAGACAGTCCTCGCCGATACCTCCGGGTTGCCGGTCCCATAAAATCAAATTAGTGTAATCCCCCCGCCGGTCGGCCGGGGTCTGGGGGCTGATGTGACCGTAGGTAAAGACATCGCGAACCCCGCTCCAGGGTTGGGGCGGCTGGGGGGGTATAAAACGGTTTTTACCTTCAGTGGAGGCGCCGTAGCGGATTCCTTTAAACGTTTTTACACCGTGGTGGTTGATACCTCGGATTTTTCCATACTGGGTTTCTACAACGGGAAACAATCGGGATTCCATCATCGAAGCTTGCGTGTCCATAAGAGCCCTCCTTTTTCTTTCCAAAATAATTAAAACTGCGTAGGTATGAGTGGCTGAAGTATAGGCGATGGATTTCCGGGGTGTCAAGCTATAAGAAAAGGGTGACAAGAATGCCCTGGTAATGCCCCTGTGGACCCCAATGAAATCTGCTTGGTCAAAAGTTTGTATTATGATAATAGAGAAACAGGAGACGGGAATTTTTAATTTGCCCATAGTAAAAATTTAGTAATCGCCTGAAAACGGTCCTGCTTCATCTGATAAAAAGCGGGATAGCCGGGGCCGTTATCTTGTTGGGTGTCAAAGGGGAGGGGATTATGGCCGCCAGAAAAAGTATGGTCACTCTGAAGAAAACTGCGGATCGCCAGGAGGGGGTCAAGACCTCCATCAAGGCCTTAGGGATCAATCCGGTCCAGGGAAAAGACGTCCTGATCAAACCCAATTTCAACACCGCCGACATCACCCCCGGCTCCACCCATAACGACACCTTGAAGGCCCTGGTGGAGGAAATCTGGGCCATGGGGGCCAGATCCATCAGTCTGGGGGAGAGGAGTTATCCCCTGACCCGGGAAGTAATGGAGCAAAAAGGCGTCCCGGCCCTTATGGAAAAAATGAATGTCAAGATCATCGATTTCGACACCCTGGCAGAAAAGGACTGGGTGGAGGTCAGGCCCAAGGACAGTCATTGGAAAAATGGTTTCCGCATCGCCAGGCCGGTTTTGGAAGCGGAATGCCTGGTCTGTACCTGCTGCCTGAAGACGCACCAGTTCGGAGGAGTTTTTACCCTGTCCCTGAAGCTGTCGGTCGGGGTAGTGCCCACCACCCGACAGGGTTTTGATTATATGCGGGAACTCCATTCCTCCCCCGATCAAAGGAAAATGATCGCCGAGGTCAACCAGCCCTTTCAGCCGGCCCTGGTGGTCCTGGATGGAATCGACGCCTTTGTCGATGGCGGTCCGGCCACCGGGAAAATGGCTCGGGGAGAGGTTTTTCTGGCCTCAACCGACCGGGTGGCTATTGACGCCGTGGGGGTGGCGGTCCTGAAAAAACTGGGAAGCAATCCGGCTATCATGGAAAAGAAAATCTTCGAGCAGGAGCAGATCGCCCGGGCCGTCGAGTTGGGATTGGGGGCCGCCTCTCCGACCGAGATTGAGCTGAAGGAAGCGGATGAAATTAGCCATACTTACCGAAAGGAAGTTGAAGGGTTCCTCGTCCAAGGATGATTGCGAATTGCCGCCGATTTAATTGTCCTTTAAAATTGAACTGCTTTCCTTTTGTCCTTTTGGAATAACCGCCGAGGTTGTTTTTCTGCTGTTCCAATAAGCAATAAGCACCATCAGTAAGAGTATAATGACCGCCCCCGAGAGTATCCATCCCGGTTTCAAGAACGATTTGGGGAGGTTTTCAAAAAGGCCCAGGGCTCCGAAACCGATAAAGATGATGGCTGCTCCCCATTTGATGATCCGCTCCGGAATTTTTTTGCCCATCACGATAGCCACCACTATCCCGAAAGCGTTGGAAACCATCATCCCCAGCGTAGTTCCCATCCAGACGGTGATAATCGCCTGGTATTCAACAGCCAGAGAAATGGTGGCCAATTGGGTTTTATCCCCCATCTCGGCCATAAAGAAAGCCACAGTTACCGTCCAGAATGGACTGAACTGATACCGTTGATCCTCACCACTGAGTTTATCTCCCCGAATGGTCCAAAGACCGAATAAAATAAAGGAAACCGCCGCTGCGATCTTGATGGCCCCCATGGGGACGATGGTGGTCAGATAACTTCCGGCCGCCGCGGCCAGGATATGATTGGCGGCCGTAGCCGCTAATACCCCCCACATCACGGTCTGCCACCGGAATCGGGTGGCAAAGGCCATGGCCAAGAGCTGGGTTTTATCTCCCATTTCAGCCAGGACGACAAAGATCAGGGACGCAATAAATGCGGTCATGGACGACTCCTTCTTCCAAAAAAAAAGCGAGAACTTCAGTATGACAGGGTTGTCACACCAAAGCTCTCGCTTATTGGTAATTATACCAACGACAAGACCAGGCTTTCGCCAGTATGTTGATCTTGTCCTTGTAAGCTACTCCGCTTTTGGTTTTCTATTGGCTATATCCTTCGATGCGAAGGATAAATTAAGATGACAAGACAGTCAAGGAAAAAACGATGGTATAAAATCAGTAAGAAAAGAGAGGTATGAGAGCTCTTTCAGGTTGTTCACCCCTCCCCGGGATATTCCCGGTCAGGAGTCGATTTTTTTATTTCCTCTCCCGGGTTAAGGGTCGACTTATTTTTTTCCTTTTGTTATAAGATATAAAAACAAATGAAAATAAAACAAGATCATCAATTGAAAAAAGGGCCGTTAATAGGAGAATCAATGAATCCGAAAACGAACTCAACTAATAATAGGCTTTCAAAGAGCAATGGAATCCGGTTTAACTTCTTGAAAGAAGATCGAAGCCCGGATAACGACAATTTAAATATTCTGGAACAAATGCGGCAGGAGGCCGAAGTGGGGGGCGGCCGGCGGCAGATCGACATTCAGCATGGCAAAGGCAAACTTACCGCCCGGGAACGGATTGATCTGCTCCTGGACGAGGGGTCGTTTGAGGAATTCGATTTGCTCAAGACCGGCCGGGGCGGAGCCTTCGGCAATGAAGCGAAATATCCCGGGGACGGGGTGATCACGGGGCACGGCACCATCGACGGCCGGGAGGTTTTTGTCTTCAGCCAGGATTTCACCATTACCGGCGGCTCCCTGGGCGAGGCCCATTCCCAGAAAATCTGCAAGGTCATGGACCACGCCGTGCGGGTGGGGGCGCCCATCATCGGGCTGAATGATTCCGGCGGGGCCCGCATCCAGGAAGGGGTGGACGCCCTGGCCGCCTACGGGGAGATCTTCAACCGCAATGTCCTGGCCAGCGGGGTGGTCCCCCAGATCTCCTGCATCCTCGGTCCCTGTGCCGGCGGGGCAGTGTACAGCCCGGCCATGACCGACTTTGTCTTCATGGCCGAACATTCCTCCAACATGTTCGTCACCGGTCCCAATGTGGTCAAGACCGTCACCCATCAGGAGATCACCTCCGAAGATTTAGGCGGGGCTGAGGTTCACAATCAAAAAAGCGGGGTGGCTCATTTTGCCTTTCCCAATGACATCCTCTGCCTGAGAGAGGTGCGGCGGTTGATCAACTACCTGCCTTCCAACAACCGGCAGACAGCCCCCATCCTGGACCTGCGGGACCCGACCGATCGTATCGACCCGGCCCTGGACTACCTGGTGCCGGTCAACCCCAACCACAGTTATGATATGAAGATCCTCATCCACAGCATCCTGGACGGGGCCGAGTTTATGGAAATCCAAACCCGTTATGCCCGCAACATCATCTGCGGTTTCGGCCGCCTGGGCGGGCAGACCATCGGGCTCATCGCCAATCAGCCGGCGGTACTGGCAGGGGTACTGGATTCCAACGCCTCAAGCAAGGCCGCCCGCTTCGTCCGTTTTTGCGATGCCTTCAACATCCCTCTCATTTGCCTGGTGGATGTCCCCGGGTTTATGCCCGGGCCGGAGCAGGAACACGGAGGGATCATCCGTCACGGGGCCAAGCTGCTCTATGCCTTTATCGAAGCCACCGTGCCCCGGATCACGGTCATTATCCGCAAGGCTTACGGCGGGGCTTATGTGGTCATGAATTCCAAACACATCCGCTGCGATATCAATTACGCCTGGCCTACGGCTGAAATCGCCGTACTCGGTCCCCGAGGGGCGGCTGAGGTCATCTATCGTAAGGAGATCCTGGCCTCGGAGAATCCCGAGGCCGCTTTATCCAAAAGGACCGACGAGTACCGCCAAACCTTCGCCAATCCTTTTTTAGCTGCCCAGCGCGGTTATATCGACGATGTCATTTTCCCCCGCACCACCCGGCTCCGTCTGATCCGCAGCCTTCAGGTCCTGGAAGGCAAGCAGGGCACGATCCCGGTGCGCAAGCACGGCAATATCCCTTTGTGAGGCCTTTATGTTTGAAAAAATACTAATCGCCAACCGCGGTGAAATCGCCATCCGGATCATCCAGACCTGTAAGCGGATGAATATCCGCACCGTGGCCGTCTATTCGGATATCGATTCCCGGTCGCGCCATGTCCAGGAGGCCGATGAGGCCTTTTTACTGGGAGGAGACCGCCCGGAAGACTCTTATTTGAACAAGCAAAAAATTATTGCCCTGGCCTTGAGAGAACATTGCCAGGCCATCCATCCCGGTTATGGTTTCCTTTCCGAAAACCCCGAATTCGTTCGTTTGGTATTCGAAGCCGGTTTGACTTTTATCGGCCCTTCGGCCTCGGCCGTCTCCCTTTTGGGGGATAAAATGGCTTCTAAAAAACTGGCCCTCAAAGCGGGCTTGCCCGTGGTCCCGGGGCTGGCCGAACCCTTGTCGGATAGAAAAAAAATGGTGGAAAAGGCCGGGGAAATAGGGTTTCCCTTACTTCTGAAGCCGGCGGCCGGCGGCGGGGGGAAAGGCATGCGCATCGTTCAGAACCCGGAAGAATTGCCTGCGGTTTTGGCCGTCTGTCAGGAAGAGACGCGCAAGGCCTTCGGTGATGAGCGTATCTTTCTGGAAAAGTATATTGAGCGGCCCCGCCATATCGAAGTCCAGATCCTGGCCGATCGTTTCGGCAGGGTCATTCACCTGGGTGAAAGGGAATGTTCCATCCAGAGAAGATACCAGAAGATCATAGAGGAAACCCCTTCTCCGGTCTTAACCCCGGAAGAGCGCGGCAGGATCGGAGACTGGGCCTGCGCCTTGACCCGCGAGGCCGATTATCTCAATGCCGGGACCGTGGAATTTATCATGGACCCACAGGGAAATTTTTATTTCCTGGAAATGAACACCCGGCTGCAGGTCGAGCACCCGGTAACCGAATGGGTGACCGGTCTGGACCTGGTGGAAATGCAACTGCTGATCGCCCAAGGGGACCCCCTGCCCCTGGAACAGGAGCAGGTCCGTTGTCGAGGCTGGGCCATGGAGGCCCGTATCTGCGCTGAAGACCCTTCGCGGGGGTTTTTGCCGGCCACGGGCATGATTACCCGCTATGCGGTCCCCAAAGGGAAAAACATCCGCTTAGACAGCGGGATCGAGGCCGGAAGCTTCATCAGCGTTTTTTACGATTCCCTCCTGGCCAAGGTCACGGCCTGGGGCGAAACCAGGGAAGAGGCCCGCAAAACCCTGATCCAGGCCCTGAACGGTTATCATCTGGAAGGGGTGACCACCAATCTGGATTTCGTAAACGCCGTCCTGACCCATCCGGCTTTTGTTTCGGCCGATTTGTCCACCAATTTTATTTCCGATCATTTTGAAGGCGGACATCGAAACGTGCCCTGTGATACCGAGACCCTGCATTACATGGTCATCGCCGCCACCCTGGTTTATCATAATCGTATCCGGTTGGTCCGTGAGTCTTTAAAACCCATGGCCACTCACGTGGGTCAAACCCCTCCATTTGCGGAGTGGGTGGCCTATAAGGTCAAAGCGGAGGAGGATGTCGTCGATATCCGTATATTCAAAAGGCCCGTTGCGCGGGAATGGACCGTGATTGTTAATGAAATTCAATACCAGGTTAAAACCCCGGAATTTGAATTTTTCCGCCGCCGTCTGCGTTTGAAAATCGATGACCAGGCCCCCATGTTCCGACTTCATTACGAAGGAAATTTTATCGGGGTGGCTTATAACGGAGAATCCCGGACTTGTGAAATTTACACCCTTAGGGAATGGACCCTTTCCCCGTATATGCCGAAACCGAAATCAGAGGCGGCCCTGAACGAACTGCTCTGTCCTATGCCCGGTCTGGTGGTATCCATTTTGGTTAAACCCGGAGATCGGATCTATCGGGGTCAGGATCTGCTGAGTATCGAGTCCATGAAGATGGAGACCTTTGTCGCCTCCCCCGGAGACCGGGTGGTGGAAGATATCCTGGTGAAACCCGGTCAACCGGTGGAGACCGGCCAGGTCCTGATGACCTTTAAAAAGGAGAAGTCCCCCGGATCCAAGGCCTGAGGGAACCGTGGGGAAAAGGCCGGTGATAAAGAGCAGGGGGCAGGAAGATATCCTGGGGAATCCAATTCCTTCAGGACCGAAAAGCCGTTTTCCCTTACGGATCCTGGAGATCGTCAAATCCATCCCCCGCGGCCGGGTGCTCACTTACGGGCAGGTGGCCGCCCTGGCCGACACCCCGCGGGCCGCCCGCCAGGTGGGGCGGGTTCTCTATTTTTACGGGGCATCCGTACCCTGGCAGCGGGTGATCAATCACTACGGCGGCCTTTCCACCTACAAGGTCGGCAGCGGCGAACGGCAGCGGGTCCTGCTGGAGAAGGAGGGCCTGGTCTTCCGCGCCGACGGAACGGTGGACCTGAAAACCTACCAATGGCGGCCCTCCCTGACCATGATACGCAAACTGAAACTCCCGGAAGAGACCGCCTTCCAGCTCAACACCCGCCTGCCTTTTTCCCGGAGGTAGGGGACAAAGATTGCTGTCCGCTTTCAACAGGCGGGTTCGGTTGCCTTTTGTCTCTTATTCCTTCACCCCCGAAATGCTTTCCAGGGGATGAGAGGCCCTTTCCAGCTTTTTCACCACCGGGGCCACGTAATCGGCCACGGGTTGTAAGGTGATAGCCTTTTCCTTGTCGCAGGCCACATAGCAAAGGCCGCAGCCCACGCAACGAAGGGCCTCAAAGGAACGCGTTTTATTTTTGGTGTCCACGGTCCAGGCCCCCATGGGGCAGGCCTTGGCGCATTTGCCGCAGTAGGAACATTGGTCGCCGTCCACCACCGGCATGAAATGGGGGGGGGCGATACGGCCCGGGGCATTGAATTCGCTGATGGAGCGCATCATCATGCAGCAGCAGCCGCAGCAGGAACAACTGGTGTTGGACCCGGCGATTTCATAACCCATGGTCCAGCTCACCAGGCCGCTGGCTTCGGCCTCGGCCTTTATTTCCAGGGCGTCCTTAAGGGTGATGCGCCGCATAAGACCGGCCTCGCTTTCCCGTACCGCCAGGGGCCCCATGGCCACACAGTTTTCCATGGGCCGTCCGCAATACTCACCGATGATCTTGGCGCCCATCCGGCACTGGCAGAGCCCGACGGCGAAATCCTGGTACTGGTCAAAGATCTCGCCCAGACGGTCGGAAGGCAAAGCCAGGGGATGGTATTCCAGGCTTTTCCCTACCGGCAGATAGCGGATCCCCGGGGGGCGCTTGCCAATATTCAGGGTAGTGAATCCGGTTTCATAAAGGGGCAGGAACAATTCCACGAACTTTTTATGCCAGTCGGTCAGGGTGTCGAAGTCGGTCCGAACCAGGATCGTTTCCCAGGCCCCGGGGATCAGGGGCTGGAGAAAATATTTTCGGTTCTCTCCCTTTTTTGAGGCCAGAATAATGCGCTTTTCATCAGCCAGTTCGTTCATGATCCGGCTCACTTCTTCCGGGGGGCGGTGTTCTTCGGTGGCGATCTCGGCCGCAGTCTTTCCGGTCTTGGCCCCTTTCAAATGCCGCACCAGACAGGCCTCTTCTTCGGTTACCAGGTGTTTAAGCAGGGCCACAAATGGGTCGCACAAGGGAGGTCCTCCCAGTTTAGGACCCCACATTACCGCCACGTCCAGGTAAGCCTGGGGCAGGTCCGGATAATCTTTCGGAGGCCGTTCGGGGATGGATACGGGGCGGGGGGGGACCGGTCCGATGATGCCGTTGTTAATCTGAATGAGACGATTTCCTCCGGTGTTGCGATTTTCCATGCCGATCCTCCAAAATATTATAAAAGTATGATTTAATAATGAATTGCGGTCACTTTATCCTTTTCCTCGGCCTGAAGCAAGAAGAAAAAGTCGCATAAGGCGAAGGCGAAAGCGACCGGTCAGGGCCACAATCAACAGGGGTTCAAGAGGAATTTTCTTTTAACACCGCATCGGCGGTCAGCAAAAACTGCCTCTTCAGCCAGGTCCTGCGCTGTACAGGGTCGGGACTTTCCTTGGGCGGAAAAAAGTCCAGGGACTTGCTCTGTTCGGCCATTTCTTCCCGGGTCAGACCTCGAGCATGGAAGGACGTAATGTCCGACTCCAAAGCAGCAAAAAAGGGCTGTCCATATAAACCAGCCCCTTTTCGGTAACGACACAACTGACGTTGGCTCCGGGGTATTCCGTTTCGATCATTATCCGATTCTTTAAGTTTAACATGGATTATTCCTCTTTTCTCTGAGGTCTACAGCTTTCCATTTTTCTGGAGGGCAGGCGGACGGTTGCCGTCCCCTTGGGGATCAGGAAAAGACCATCGTGGTTTTCCACAGTCAGGGAGAGGTCGACGAGGTGCTCCCCGTCCACGGTCACCAGGCGCGGTTTCCCGATTTCCAGCTTGGCTTCCAGTTGGGCGATAATGCCCTCCCGAATCTTCAGGTCCGCTTTGGCCTGTTTGATCTCGCTTTCGGTGAAATATCTTTTCATTCCATTGACCCTTAAAAAAAATTTTCTAAAAGCTTCCGCATTGATTTAAAACGGTTTATTAAAAGGAGAGAAAAACAGGTGCTAATTTATCAAATAAATAAAATTTGTCCCTAGGTTTATAAATTGCATTTCCTGCCTGTTTTTCCTGGAGGAGGCGCTTTTTTCCTCGTAACCATTTGACATCCAAACCGTTCCCGATTACACTTTCCTGAGAACCAATTTTCATTGGAAAAAGTATTTTTGCGGATGAAAACATCCAACTATTGGGTCCACTCCCAAAATCGGCAATAGAGGCACGGTTGAAATCCCCCCTATTGGAAAAAATAAAAACCCGGGTCATTCCCACGACCGATCTAAAAGAAGCTGACCGGTTTACTATCCATGATCTGTTTGATCTGGCCTATGATCAGGCCAACCATGGTTATCTGAACCGGTCTTTAACGAAGCTCAGCTTCTTGGCCCTGGCCTACGACCAGGAAAATCCGGTGGGCTTTGCCCTGGGAGACGCTGTCCGGACGACCCTGCCCCGTTTAGCGGAGCCTCAATGCATCGTGCTGGCCGGGATCTGTTGCATCGCCCCGGCTTATCGCCGTTTAGGTCTTTTCGGCAGACTGGAATCTCTGGCTATCAGGGAAAGCAACCTCATAAAACCAGGACAAAGAACCTTGGCCTGCGGCCGTATGGCCCATCCGGCCAGCTTTCGCATCCTGAAAGGAAATCCCACCGTTGTTCCCCAATACGGCCAAAAACCGACCGCCTGGCAAAAAGAAGTGGGTCTTCAGGTGGCCGAACTTTATGGGGTGAAGCTGGATCCGGAGACCTTTGTGGTCCAGGGCAAGGGACAACCTATCGGCTATCCGAAGATTGAAATAGAGGTCGAAGAAGAGGAGTGGCTGCCATTTAAAAGAGTGAACCGGGACCGCGGGGATTCCCTTTTGGCCATAGCCTGGAACCCGGATGCCCCGGAAGGGTGGTAGACGGAAATTGAGTTTTTCCACAAAGGGTTAAAGTGTCCCATCCAATTCATCTGCTACTATCAGGCCCGGGTGGCCAAATAGTCCCCGCAGTATAACCCGCAGGGGACCATCAAATCTTTATTTCTGATTTCTTCTTCGGTCCATCCTGCCATATCGGGTATCCTCTATTGTTTACTTGGCATTTTTTCCTTTTACACCTACCCGATTACACCTACCCGAAGAAAAATTGCCAAAAGTTCCGCGTTAGAAAGGGATTCTGGCCCTTTCAAAAGGAGCTTTTCTCTGGGACGTTCTTTCAGGGGCAAATTGGTAATGGTCTGTGAAAATTCATTTTTATTTTCGGATGTCATCTCTCATCCTCGATAAAATTATGGATCCAAGAAACGATTTCATCGACATTGTCCGGGTTGACAACAGCCCATAGGATTCTTGCCGGACTCTTCCCTTTGAGTACTTTTGCCGGATAATTGCTGTATTTTTCAAAGGCCTTTGAAAATTCCTCGCGGAATAGCCGAACCAACCGTCCTTTTCCAGTACCCTGCAGGTGATTGAATTCCAGTTTCTGTTCACATTCGAAAAGACTGTTAAGAGGATTAGCCGCATTAATGTTCCTGCTAAAATAAACAAGAAGAAGCAGAATCATTGCCCCGTTGATCGCCCATTCCGCTGGTGAGCGATTCAACTCTTTCCTCACATACAGGCTTTGGAAGTCATTGATTCGTTTTAACAAGGTTTTGTCATTTCCCAGATCGATGACAGACAGTTGCCTCATTTGTTCCAGCATGTCTGTAAAAATATCCTCCATAATTTCAGTTAGAAAACGTTGACGTGCTTCCGATTTCGCTCTGGTCAAAAATGCCTTTTTGATGCCCGGAAGATCGATATTATCCCAGTTGAATTTAAGCAGCCAAGAAATATCGTAAATTTGCTTAATCTGTTCGTCTGCCCTCTCCATGGGGATGCCAACCGTATGGGGTCCCAAAGTGGTCAGTTTGTCGCCGATCAGGTCGTTCAAGGGAAGGAGTTGATAGGTTTGCCGCGTCTCCAGGGCAAATATACGAGGAGAAGATGTGGGGTGAATTGCCAAGGGTTTGTCGGTAAAATGAAATTCTATTTTGATTTCCTGGGTGCCGGGCGTTTTTTTTCCGAAAAGTTCCTTGGCTGTGCAGACCGATGGGACATTCATATAATAAGTCATTAAAGGCAGATGGGTTTTGGGATCTTTTGGTTTATGGGGCCGTGCTTTGAACAGGTCATTCGAACCTTTAAGCTTTCGCTCAATAGCCCCTAAAGTGTCCTCAACTTCTTCAATTTCCCCAACAAAGTTCATGTCGATATCAACACTGGTTCGCTGGTATTCGATTGGCAGATAGAACTGGGTAGCGGCACCGCCTGTAAGAACGATTTTTTCTTTCAAGATGGATTGTATTTGCAAAAAAATTTCCAAATCCCAAAGAAAAAGCTCCATCCGGGCCAGATTGTTGAATTTGAGTTTTTCCAAACGCTCCGTAAGGGTATTACGTTCGAAGCACTCTTGACTATGGAGCAGAGCTCTAGGGTCGAAAATCATTTAAAGGTTTCGCTTTTTCAGGTTTTCAACAAATTCCTTGGCGGCCTTTGTAACGGCATCGTATTCCAGAATATAGCGGATATCCTGTTGGATATTTCTGCGTGAAGCGATTTTGACCATCCGGTTGGTGTTCAGGGGTATTCTCCTTCTCATATTGAGGAAAATCCTGACCAACTCTTGAATTGAAAGGGGAAATTGTCTTCGGCTGACCTCATAATAAAGATCGACAAAAGCCTTTTCAAAGGAGGCCAGACCGTTGACTGCATAAGCAAATTCCTGGGTAGGATTAAGTAGAGCAAACTCGCCTACGGAGGCCATCCGTCTAATAGGGGAGTAGTCCTGGATATGAGAATAGGATATAATATCAATTTTATTTTTTGAAAGAATATTGACAACCTCATCCATGGCCGATTTTTCAGAGAAAAGAAGAACAGGATAGGTCTCCGGGATGTGATCCATAAAAACAATCAGGATATCAAGCCCGGAAATGAAGAAGTCATGTCCGGTTTCTCCGAGGATGTTGAGTATCCTGTTCGCTAATTTCGAAAGGATTGGTTGAATCGATTCTACTGGCCTGTTTTGGAAGGAATACTGTCCCTGTCCAGTATGAGAAATATAGCCGCCCTGGGTGAGCTTGTACAGGGTCCAGTAGAGCGTCGATTGCTTTTCCTGAAGAACGGATGCGGCGTCGGAAATGCTAAAGTCCGGCTTGTCTTGAAATCTTTTCCGGAGAAGTGCCGCCTTATCATCCAACTTCATTCTACCCATTAAGGTTGGTGAATCATTTGGTTTCCCCATATCTATCCCCCAGATTGTTTCATGGCATAAAAAAAACAAAAAATCAACAATAAAAAGTCGCAAATATCATATTTGCGACTTTTTATTGGTAAAATATTTACGGCACGGTTTATGATCTGTAAAGTTTGGGGTTATATGAG
>JBFMBU010000245.1:0-8360 GCA_040755035.1 Thermodesulfobacteriota bacterium | reverse complement strand
GACCCCCTGTTTACGCCGGTTCAGGCGGGCCGGGTGGGCCCATTTAAGATCGTCCAAAAAAACAACGAGGGGATGTTCCCAACTGGCAAAGAGGCGGACGAAATTTTTGAAAACGAAGGTAAAACGGTTCAGGTGTTCCTCCGGACCCAGTTCGGGGATGTCGGCCTGTTGGCCGATGATGAATTCCATCTCGGGGATGACTTCGATGATGATTTTTCCGTTAGGGCCCAAGGCCCAGAGGAGACGTTCTTTCCAGGTTCGGATTCTTTCTTCGCTTTCGGCGAGCAACTGCCGAACTAAGCCTTGAAAAGCCTGAATGACCGCGCTGTAGGGCAGCTCCTTTTTAAAGGGGTCATATTTTCCGGAAATGAAATATCCGCCTTTTTCAACCAACGGTTGATTGAGTTCGTTTACCAGGGCCGACTTCCCGATCCCTGGTTCACCTGAAACCATGAATACTTCCACAACCCCGTGTCCGACCCGATCCAGGGCTTTTTGTATTTTCATGTTTTCCAGGTCCCGGCCGACCAGGATTTGGGGAAGAATAAAAGGCCGAGAGGGGTCATAGAGATCGAGTTTAAAAGGATCGATCCTCCCCAGGGTCTGGAATTGTCTGATACATTCCTTCATATCAGCCACGAGGCCGGTGGTGTTTTGATAGCGATCCGCGGGCCCTTTGGAAAGGAGTTTCATGATGATATCGGAGAGAGATTGAGGGATCTGCGAATTCAGTTCTTCCGGGGGCGCCGCTTTTTGGGCAATATGGGCGTGAAGAAGTTCCAGGATATCCTCGGAGGGAAAAGGGACCTGTCCGGTAAGCATCTCATAAAAAGTTATTCCCAGGGAATAGAAATCGGTTCGATAATCAACCGGGCTGTCGATCCTTCCGGTCTGTTCGGGCGAGATATAGGCCAGGGTACGCGGGTTCCCTTCCAGGCCGGTGAGGTTGCCGGTTTTGGGACCTAATCCCGGGGGGGGCACCCGAATCCTGTTGGTTTCCGGATCAAGTAAAATAGTGAAGGGATTGATATCACCGAGTATGAAATGGTTCTGATGAATTCTTTCCAGTATCTCAGAAAGCGAAACAGCCCATTCCAGGAAGGATGCGACAGGGACCCCCTGCTCCGGGATGAGTGTTTTTAAAGGAACTCCAGGGAAGTCTTCCAATATCAAGGCGGTGATCCCCTGAAGTTCGATCAGGCCTTGGATTTCCAACAATCCTGGGATAGGGTTGTTCCGGATCCGGCCCCATTCTTTTCCCAAGAGGGTCATCTCTGTTGAAGAGAGCTGAGATGTATCCAGAGACTTTATCAGGACGGTTTGGTTATTTCTTTCCTCCTGGGCGCGGTATAGCGTTGCCCCCTGAGTCTGAGAGATCGGTTCAAGGATCAGATATCCGGGAAAAGGCCCCATGGCCATTGCCTCTGAAGAAGTTAAGATCGGTCCGTTTTTTCTCCGAGGCATACCCTGTTTTTCCCGGCCCTTTTGGCGGCATAGAGGGCTTGATCGGCGCAACGAATAAGACTGGTCTTTTCTTTGGCCAGGGTGGGGAAAACCGCCACCCCCAGGCTGATGGTCACTCGGAGTAAATCCTTTTCCTGGAAAATCTCCAGGTTTTCCACCGCCCCTCGAATCTTCTCTGCGGCGGTCAAGGCCCCCAAGGCGTCCGTTTCCGGAAGGATAAGGACGAATTCCTCTCCCCCATAACGGGCGGCGATATCCACTGAACGGGATAAACGTTTAATGGCCCTGGCTACCTCCCCCAAGACTTTGTCCCCCAGGGGGTGACCATATTGGTCGTTGATTTTTTTAAAATCGTCGATATCCATCATAATCAGGGAAAAAGTCAGATGGTGCCGCTGGGCCCGTTCCACCTCCTGATCAAGCAGGAGATGGACATAGCGACGCACATAGAGCCTGGTCAATCCGTCCGTGGTGGCCAGTTCAAAAAGCTTGGCATTTTCCAGAGAAATGGCCGCCTGGGCGGAAATAACGCCGAGCAGTTCCAACCGTTCCGGCGGAAAGGCATTGGCCGTCAGATTGTTTTCCATATAAAGTATACCGCTGGTACGGCCTTGATAAAGAATCGGGGCGCAGAGAATGGAACGGCAACGGTTTTTTTGGATGTAGGGATCGTTTTGAAAGGGACCTTCCAAAGCGGCGTTCCCCAGGATAAGGCTTTCTCCGCTGCGGAAGACATAATGGACCACGGATTGGGAAAGGTTAGCGCAGTCTCCCAGGGGCAAGGCCTGCTGCACCCGGCTTTCCTCATGTTCGAAATCTTGGCCGGCCTCGATGGTTAACTGTCCATCATGGTTCAGGATTAAAAACCCTTTTTGGGCCCCGGCGTTAACCAAAGCAATTTTCATTATTTTTTCCAATAGCCGATCCAAGACGATCTCGCTGGAAATGGTCTGGGAGGCCTCCAGGACCGTGGAAAGGTCAAGGGAAGGTGAAGTGACGGCGGTCAGGGATGCGGTTTCCGTGGAATCGGAGGGAAAAAGGGGTCCACTGACCTTTTGAATCAGGAAGGGGAAGCGGGTTTCAAGATTTTCGGCCAGAGCCATAGCCCCCCAGCGAAGATAACAGGCATGGGCCCGTGTCAGGAAGGCTGCGGCTTCTTCCTCGAAACCCTCCTGTTGATAATATTCGGCGGTTCTCTCGCAGAACTGGGCTTCCTCTTCCAGAAAACCGTTCCGCTTGGCTCCTTCGACGGCCCGGTGAAAAGAGGTTATAGCTTTTTGGAAGCGATTTTGCAGACCGGCTATTTCGGCCTGGATAAAATCCACCCTTTGCTGAAAATTTTCAGGACAGAGTCCGGCCCATTTTTTTATCCGCTTCTGGTTGCGGTGGATCAGAGCCAGGAATTTTTTTCTGCGTTTCACTTCCCCCCTTTTTAGAAGGGCGATGAGTATCCGGGAATAGGCAAAGAAGTGGTCGGCCACCAGAATGGTTCCCATGGGGACGTGAATCACCTTGTCCAGTTCGGCCGCCGTTTCATAGGCCGTCTCCCATTTTTCGGAGCGCATCAGCAGTATGATTTTTGAATACAAGGCCAGGGATAGGCCGAAAAGGTTTTTCCCCTTCCTGACCCAGTCGATATAATCGGATATTTCTTTTTCATCACCGGCCAAGATCGGGCTGGCCTTGGCCGGTCCGATCAGGTTTTTGACATGGCGGTGTACGGAAAAAAACTGGACGGAGATGAGGGGGTCATTGACCTGATTGATGAAGGCCTGGTATTTTTTGATTTCCGCCAGAATTTCATTCAGGTGTTGATCGGTCCGAAGCTTGAGTTGAAAGGCGGCGTTGATGCTATGACCGGCATAGATAAAATCCCCATGGTTGACGGCCAGTTCATAAACCTTGGCGAAGGAATCGATGTCAAAGCGAAGGTGTTTTTTCCAATGCTGAATGAAAAAGGCATAGGTGTGAACCACCCGGTCGGCGATTTTCCGGTTATCATTTTGTTCATTGAGGCGGAGGGCCGTTTCCCCCAGCGTAAAAGCCAGTTCGTAATCCTCGAGCAGGGATTGCAGGATATTGGCCAAGGAAATAAAGGATAAGGCGCTATGGGGGGAGTGACCGTGGTTCAGACAATCCTGAACCCCTTTAATAATCAACAGAGCAAAGAGGTTGGGATTCAGATAATAGACAGGGGTGCCGATGTGTAAAAAAAGATCGTGGACCGCCAGCAACTCGGGATCTTTCATGCGGGGCAGGCCGAGGATACTGTCCTGGGGCGTTTCCTGCAGCAGGGTCCTGAGCCCAAGCAATTCCTTCTTGATGGTCGAACGGCTGACCCGTCGGGGGAGGTGCACCCCTAAGCCCTGTAAGGCCTTGAAGCCTAAGGTGACGGCCTCCTCGGGTTTACCCCTGTTGGTATATAATATGACCATGGTGGTATAGGCCCGGGCCTTATCCAGGCGATTGGAGGCTTTGGAGATGATGATTTTGAAGAGCTTTTCAGCCCCTTCGAAGTCCCGGTCCAGATACCGGCACTCCATCCCCTGGCTGTGCAGGGCATAGGTCAGGGGAATGTCCGTTTGCCAGGAGTCTTGCGGCAGCAGTTCCAACCCCTTGTTTAAATAATTGACCGCCGCCCGGTAGGCGGTGGACTCCTTGGCCTTGATACCCGCCCTCAGGTTCAATCCGGCCAAAAGGTTTTTTTCCGCCTGTCCCGGAAGAAGGCCCCGCCCCAGGTTCAACTGGTCGACAATATAAAAAAGCCGGCCGCCGAAATCTTCCCCGATGATCCGGGATAGGGCCAAATGGCCGGCCTGGTAATGAATGGCGGCTTTGTGTTCCGGGGAAAGGAGGGAGTAGGCCGCTTCGCGTATGCGATCGTGGACAAAATGATAGAGGCCGGTTCTAAAAATAATCAACCCTTCCCTCTCCAGGATTCCCAGGGTCTCGAGGGTTTGGTCCAGAGAACAGACGGCCAGGTCGGCCGGGGTTTGGGCTTCAAACCGATTACCCAGACAGGCGCAGATACACAACAGCCTGAGTGTGTCCGGGGGGAGGAGACCGAGCCGTTCGGCCAGGAATTCCACTACATTGTCGGTCACCCGCAATTCCCGGATTTTTATCAAATCAAAACCCCAGCCCCGGATTGGGTCAAAAAGGATATAACGGTTTTCATAGAGTGTTTTCAGAAACTGGTTGATAAAAAAGGGATTGCCCTGTGTTTTGGTCTGAATGATTCGGGCCAGGGGCAGGGCGGTTTCCGGGTTGCAGCGAAGCAGATAGCAGATGATCCGAACAATGTTTTCCAGCTCGAAAGGTCCGAGGGTCACAGTAGTGACGGCCAGATTTTTATTCCGCAGGGCCTCGACCGCCGAGGTCAGAGGATGATGAGGGGTTACCTCATTATCCCGAAAAGCGCCGATAAACAGCAGAGCGTAGATCTCGCGATCGGCCAGAACCACCTGGAGCAGGGCGAGGCTGGAGGAATCGGCCCATTGGAGATCGTCCAGAAAAAGGACCAGAGGATGCTCCCGGTCGGCAAAAACCTGGATCATCTTCAGGAAGACCAGGTGAAAACGGTTTAGGGTTTCCTCCGCTCCCAGAAGCGGAAGATCAGGCTGCCGGCCGATGATCCGTTCCATCCCGGGGATGATATCGGTGATAATTTTTCCGTTCGATCCCAAGGCCCAGAGCAATTTTTCCCTCCAGGAGCGGATGCTTTCTTCGGCTTCCGCCGTCAACTGTCGGACCAGACCCTGGAAGGCCTGGATGAGGGCGCTATAGGGCACAGCCTTCTGAAAAGGGTCGTATTTGCCTGAAATAAAATAACCCCGTTTTTTGACAATCGGTTTGTGAATTTCGTTGATCAGAGTGGATTTCCCTATCCCGGGTTCACCGGCGACCAGGATACTTTCAACGGCCCCCCGGCTGACCCGGTCGAAGGCCTGGTAAAGGACCTCCAGTTCCCTCTCTCGACCGATTACCATCTGAGGCAGGGTAAAACGGAGGGAATGGTCTTTTTGGCCGAGCTCAAAAGGGGAGATGGTACCGCTTTGACGAAGCTGCTCGTCGCAGACCTTAAGATCGGCCAGGAGGCCGTAACTGTTTTGATAACGGTCTTCTGCGGCTTTGGCTATGAGCTTCATGACCATTCTGGACAAGGGCAGGGGGATAAGGGGATTCAGCCGTTCCGGAGGGAGAGGTTCCCTGGCCAAGTGCGAGTGGATAATTTCCAGCGGATCCTTGGAGCGGAAAGGGACCTGGCCGGTGAGCATCTCGTAGAAAGTAATCCCCAGGGAATAGAGGTCGGTCCGGTAATCAACCGGGCTGTTGATCCTTCCGCTTTGTTCCGGTGAGATATAGTTCAGGGTCCCTTCGATCACCCCGGGATTGTAAATTTCCCTGATTTCCGTGGCAATACCGAAATCGGTGATCTTGACCTGATGGGTTTCGGGGTTGATCAGGATATTCTGAGGTTTGATATCGCGGTGGATGATGTTCTCCTGATGCAATTTCCCCAGGGTATCAACCAGGGGGACAGACAGGGTCAGGAACAGGTCTATGGGGACGGGTCCCCGGCCGAGGAACTCTTTCAGGGAAATTCCACCGAAATCCTCCAGGATTAGGGCCATTCCCTCCGGGGTGTCGATAATCTCCAGGACGGAAACAATACCTTCCAAAGGGGTGCGGCGGATGAGCTCGAATTCGTGCCGCAGGCGGGCCGATTCTATCGCCGAGGGAGAGACGGTTTTCAGGGTCTTGATAACGACCGTTCCCGCTTCCCCCTCTTTCCGGGCCTTATAAACTATGGAGTATAAAGTCTCTCCAAGTTGTTCAAGCACCGTATAGCCCGGGAATCTGTGCATGAGGCTAAAACCCCTGAATTGAATGGTGTTAATGATGCACTACAAGAGGAGTGTCGGCAGGGGGAGGGGGGGCTTTTGCGATGGTGCCCCTGCTATCCCCTGTTTTTTTGAAAAATATAAGAGAAAGGTCCCTAAAGGTCAAGGGAAAAAGGCGGAGCTGAAGATAGTACACCCTTGCAAGTACGGACCCCGCTGTCGGCGGAATCACGCCAACAGTCACCGATTCGGGTCCTTTCCCTTGTTCCCCTTGACTTTTGGGGTCAACGCTGTTGTATAATCCTCTATCTGGGAGCATTCCCCACCTCGGCCTATCAGAGGCGGAATGGAAAAAGGAGAGGAAGGGATGAAAATTTTTACTTTGGGCGAAAAGAACAAATTATTCCTCCTGATAATCATCGGCCTCGGCTTACTTATAACTCCTGATCTTTCTCCGGCCGGGGATGCCCTTTTCTACTTTCAACAGGGTCTGTCCTTGGAGAAATCGGGAAAATACAGTGAAGCCCTGGCCGCTTTTGACAAGGCCCTGGAAATGGACCCGGATCATCCCTATCCGTATATTTTAGCCGGGGCCAACATCAAGTTTTTGCAGGGCGATCTTTCAGGGGCCTTGGTTGCTTTCGATAAAGCCATTGAACTGGACCCTGATAATCCCTATCCTTACATTATCCGCGGCAACATAAAAGTCCGGCTGGGTTTATTGAATGTGGCCTTGGCTGATTTTACCCGGGCCACGGTATTGGATCCCCGGAATCCTGTTCCCTATGTTCTTACGGGACAGATCAGGGTAGAACAGGGGAGCTGGCAGGCGGCCTTGATCGCCTATAGCCGGGCGATTGATTTGGACCCCAAGAACGCGATTTCTTATTTCAACCGGGGCAGTGTCAAGGTCCAGCTCAGAGATTTGAAAGGGGCTTCGATTGATTTTACTCAAGCCGTCGCTTTAAACCCGGATGATCCGGTTTTCTATCATGCCCGGGGGGTCATTTTATTTTATCATGAGGATTTGCCGGGGGCCTTGAAGGATTTCAGCCGAGCGGCTTCTTTAAGCCCCCATAACTGGGTCCTTTATTATTTAATAGGGATTATAAAAGAACATCAGGAGGATTTGCCGGGGGCCTTGGCCAGTTACCAAAAGTCCCTCCAGCTCAAAGCGGACCACCTCGAGGTTTCTAAACGAATCGAGATTATTGAAAAAGAACTGGCCGAGGGTCCTATGGTTGTTCAAGTCCTGGAGGACCCCGGAGAAGATGAGGAGTTAAGCCCGTCTCCCAAAGGCCCTAAGAAAAAAGCGATTACTCCAAAACCATCGAGGCCCAAGCGGAGGGGGACGTTAAAAATGGATTTTGATGAACTGATAAAATACTTTCCCCCTTTCGGGCCCAAGTGATGTCGATCCTTCTTTTATCTCTGTCCTGCGGCTATTTTTAACCGACTCATATTAGTATGGACATGAAACTGATAAGCTTGTCCAGGGAAGGATCATGGGGGTCTTTTCTGGAGATTGTCCAAAGGGTGATTTGTCGCCCAATCCCGGCCAGTCCAGCAAAGTTTGATTCGAGGTAGGGCATACACCTTGGCCTGTTTCCAGCACCGGTGAAGGCCTGCTTCTAATTTAGGTAAATAATTTGCCCGGCAAAGAAGCTTCCAGATTTGGGGTGGACAATCTCCAGAAAAGACCCCCATGATCCTCTTATTTCTATATTATTTTGAGACCATTAATATCTCCTTTTCCGCTGCCTGAACGTAGGCCTGATAAGCCCGGCTGCCGAAGAGCACGAAACCGACCCGGCTGAATACCGGGTTGGACCGGAGGTAGTCGGCCACGGTTTTGACGGCCACAGCCGCGGCCTCCTCTAAGGGATAGCCATAGGCCCCGGTGCTGAGAGAAGGGAAGGCCAGAGAGCGGATGCCCTTCTGCCGGGCTAATTTCAGACTCTCCCGGTACGCGCTGGCCAGGAGATCGGCCTGGCCCCGATTCCCGTCCCGATAAATGGGACCCACGGTGTGAATAACGTATTTGGCCTTCAG
>JBFMBU010000244.1:0-4351 GCA_040755035.1 Thermodesulfobacteriota bacterium | reverse complement strand
AAAGTACTGACCATTGAAAAGTCCTCGGACAAGACCCGCAAATTTCTTTTTGAGCTGGAGGACGGTGAGCGGATCGAAAGCGTACTCATACCGGAGCGGGGGCATTATACCTTATGTATTTCAACCCAGGTGGGATGTCGACAGGGATGCCGGTTTTGTCTTACCGGGAAGATGGGACTTAAACGAAACCTGAAGGCCTCGGAGATCATCAACCAGGTCCTGGCCGTGCAGGAGAGCCTGACAGAGTCAGAGCCTCAACTGACCAACCTGGTGTTGATGGGTATGGGCGAACCGTTGGATAATTTTGAAAATACCATAAGGGCCTTGAAAACCCTCTTGTCTCCCCAGGGAATGCAGTTTTCCCATCGTCATATCACGCTTTCCACCGCCGGTCTAATTCCTGAAATAAAAGCCCTGGGAGAAATGCTGCCGGTGAATCTGGCCGTTTCCCTGAACGCCGCCGATAATGAGACCCGAACCAGGCTGATGCCTGTCAACCGGAAGTATCCCTTAGAGAGTTTGATTCAGGCCTGTAAAGATTTTCCCTTGCCCCATCAAAAGCGGATCACCTTTGAATATATCCTGATTCAGGGGATCAATGATTCCCCGCAAGCGGCCAAAGCCTTGGCCAGGTTGCTGCGGCAATTGAAGGCCAAGATCAATCTGATTCCTTTCAATCCCCACCCTGGAGTCAAATTCAAACCGCCAGCGGAGGAAACGATTTTGGCTTTTCAGGACATCCTGGTCCGGGCCAATTACACGGCCATTATCCGCCGTAGTAAGGGGGGGGATATCTCCGCCGCTTGCGGACAGCTCCAGGCTGGTGCAAGTTCAGAGTGTTGAGTTCGGAGTGGGGAAAAGGAGGATACTGGATAAAAACAAAAACTGATGCCGGATGCCGGATAGAAGTAGGACGAGGGAGGAGTTTAGTGCGGAATGAGGAATCCGGTACAAGATTGGGGGTGGGATAAAATATTACTTTCTACACAGATCCCGAAAAGATGATATTGGTATCAAACACTGCTAAATATTGCACTGCCGGTCCTCATGGATCAGCAGTGCTATAAATGCTTCCCGATCTCCAGAAGACATAACATCCCAATTCAATCCTCGTCTGGCGCAAATTTTACGGATTTGATTTTCTCCGTATTCGATCCGTTTTTCTCTTAGAACCTGAACATCTTTGGCCAGATTATATAAAACGGCTCGTTAATGTTTCGGAGGTAGTTGGGTAATCAATTCCACTACTTGGTCGTCGCTTACATTTAGTGCTGGCATTTATTCGTTCCTTATTGATTATAAAAAGCGTTTGCTCTAAGGTAAAAACAGTATAATAAAATTAAAAAACAATGGTCAAGAACGAAGAAGGCCAAGGAATGAAATCAAGTTTGATGGACTCGTACTAAGTCTCCGCTGTCATCCCAAATCCTGCAAGAGCGGGAGGATGGATTTTGTAACAGTCTGATAAAGAAAGATTTCTCCCTCCGATCGAAATGACAAGTTCAGCGTTTTTCGAGTTTTTACGAATTTATCAGACTTGATATTTTCTCAATAAAGGAGTAAGAATTCAATAAGTAAGAATTAGTCAAGGAGAAATGTTATGAAGATTACCTCTAAGGGGCAGGTTACTATTCCACAAAACATTAGGGAAAAGATGGCCTTTTTCCCCAACACGGAAGTTGAATTTAATGTTTCGGGAGACAAGGTTTTTTTAAAGAAGGTTCGTTCGAAGGGAGAACGAGGAAAAGAAATGGTCGCCAGGATGCGCGGTAAAGCTACTGTATCCATGAGTACGGATGAGATTATGGCCCTGACCAGAGGATAGGGTTTGGATATTTTAATCGACAGTAATGTCCTTTTGGATATTGTTACAGAGGATAAGAAATGGTTCCAGTGGTCTTCAGAAACCTTAACCCAGGTTGCAGAAGATAACGCACTGGCCATTAACCCCATTATTTTTGCTGAAGTTTCGATAGGATTTGAACGAATCGAGGAAGTAGAAGAGGTCCTATCCAGAGATTTTTTCCGTCGTCTACCTCTGCCTTGGGAGGCCGCTTTTCTTGCCGGTAAGTGCTTTGCGTCCTATCGAAAGAAGGGGAGAAAGAGACGATCTCCCCTTCCTGATTTATATATTGGAGCCCATGCGGCCATTGCTGGGATGGCTTTAATGACCAGGGATAAAGCCCGTTATCAGACTTATTTTCCTAAGTTAAAAATTATATCACCCTAATTTATTAAAATTTTTCAGCCCAATCCCAGCATGGCCGCCGCGTTTCCCCCCAGTATCCCATCCACTTCCTCTTTGGAAAAGGAAATCCCCGCCGGTGCTTTTTCCGGCAAGTCTTTCAGGAGTTGGATCAGGGTCTTGGTGGGGATGACGGCTGAAGCCATTGGATTGTCGGTCCCGAAAAGCACCTTCTTCGGGCCTACGTAATCCAGGATATCCCGCAATTCCCGGCAGAAAAGGTTGTATTTAGTAAAGGCCCAGTGGTCCCACATGGCCAGGTCGCCGAAAAGATTCGGCTGGCGGGCAGCCAAAGAGGCCCAGGGTCGCCAATTGGCAGCGCCCATATGGGCGGCAATGACTTTCAAATCAGGGAAATCCACGGCCAGGTCGGAAAGCTCCAGGGCCTCGGCGTATTTACTGCGCGAAGGTGGTCCCAAGGGACTGGTGTGGCTCAAAAGGATGCCGTTATATTTGACCAGGACCTCTAAGAGTTTATAAGATTCCTTGCCGCAGGGGTAATATCCGTCGTCCGGATGGTATTTCAGACCCCGCACCCCGTATTCCTCAAAACACTGTTTCAACATCTCCGGGGCTTCGGGTCGTCGAGGATCCACCCCGGCCAGGGCCATGATCCGGTTCGGGTTTTTTCGGGCGATATCACCGATGATTTTATTGCCCCGCTGCACATTTTCCGGTTTGATCTGGGTGATATTGGCGTTGTCCACCATGCAGATCAGGGTCAGGTCGATTCCGGCGTCTTCCATGATGGCCAGGACCCCTTCACCATTGGGGTCAGGCCAGGTAGCTGAGACTTTTTTGATCAAGGCCTCCGGGTCCACCGGGATCTTCATTTCCTGGGCCATGTGGATAGCGGAGCGGGCCAGGTTCCGGCACATAGTTTCCGAAAGCTTGGGGAATAAGTGGTAATGGACATCAATGATCATCTTCTTTCCTTTCTTTATATATTTTTCCCTCCGGGTGCTTCATTGAGGTTTTAGTGTGGACAGGGAATTTGGTAAATATTATTTCGTATTTTTGAGTATAGGACGGGGGAAAAACAGGGTCAAGCATAAAAAAAATAAGAGCAGCAGGCACATTTTTATATTGTTTTTGACGAAGATACGAGAAAGGAATAAAATAAAAATGTGTACTACTAAATTTTTGGATTGCTACAAGAGGAGTTGCCTTGGAATACCTGCTTTATGCGACCTGCCCGGATGAAATGACGGACCTTCTGGCCAAGGAAATCGCCGTCCTTGGCGGAACCGCCATTAAAACCGGCTATCGTGTTGTCTATTTTTCGGCCACCAAGGAGGTGGCCTACAAGGCGCATCTGCACTTGCGGCTGGCCAATCGAATCGGTCGCGTTTTAAAGGAAATCCCGGCCCAAACCCCCAACATGCTCTTCGATAAGGCTAAAAGAATACGATTTCATGAACTCTTTTCCGAAACGCAGGCGGTCAGCATCAATGTCTTTGCCGCCAATGACGGTAGCAAGATTCCTAATGATTTAATCGGAAGTAAACTTCGCGAGGCCATCAACGATTGTTTTCAACATTATCGGAAGACGCTGCCCAACCAAAGTTCACGGGGCGCGTCTTTAGGGATCAGCGGCTTTCTCCGTCGAAATCGGCTGCTGGTCAGCGTCGATACTTCATTCGAGAGTCTTCACAAACGGGGGATTCGCCTGGAGGGACACCCTGCCCCTTTAAATGAAACCTTGGCCGCTGCCCTGCTGGCGGTGTGTGGATACGACGGCGCGACTTCTTTCTACGATCCCATGTGCGGCAGCGGGACGATAGTGGTCGAAGCGGCTCAGATAGCCATTAATCGGGCGCCTCGAATAGGAAGAAAAAAAGGCGGATTCGGTTTCGAATATCTGCATGATTTTGATCCCCGACTTTGGCAGAATATTCAGGACCAGGCCAGGGCTTTGGAGCGGCCCCTCAAGGTGAAAATATACGCTTCGGATATCGAGCCCCGGTATGTGGAAATCGCCAGAAATACCTTCAGGAAGGCCCGATTGGAACCTTTGATTCAGCTCGAAACCCAAGATTTTTTTAAAACAGCGAAACCGGCCGAGAACGGGCTCCTGATTACCAATATCCCCTATGGCCTGCGCAT
>JBFMBU010000243.1:0-11681 GCA_040755035.1 Thermodesulfobacteriota bacterium | reverse complement strand
CCGTCAGGCCCTCCGGGCACATGAAACCAGCTTCGCCACCAGGCGACGGTTGCTTTGCCCGGCATCTTCTTTGTTGAGGCCGGGCTAAATATCTTTTCGTCCAGCTTTTGTCCGTGTCCGTCCGTGGCTAAAGGCCTTTAATTCTTTTTTTTGCCACAGACAACTGCTGGACGAGGTGGCGGCGACCTGCCGCCCCCTCACTGTCAGGCCCTCCGGGCACCTAAATCCTCCTTCGCCACCAGGCGACGGTTGCTTTGCCCGGCATCTTCTTTGTCGAGGCCGGGCAAAATATCTTCCGTCCAGATTTTGTCCGTGTGGGTCCGTGGCTAAAAACCTATTATTCTCTGTTCTTTTGTCATAGATAAAAGCTGAATCCTGGCTGGTATTAAAAATTACGTTTCTTAACCAGTTCGATCCCCAGCATGGCCAGGAGATGACTCATATGATGGCCCCCTTTTTCGAGGACCCTCATGATCATATGGGTTCCAACAAAAAGATAGATGGGAAAAGCCAGAGCATAGGCCATTAAAGCACCGATCGATTTCAAAGGATCAATCACTGCCGTAAATTTATTCCCCTGGCCTTTAATATTTTTATAGGAATTGAATCCATTAACCAATGCCCGTTTCAGATAATATTTTTTTGTCCAGCGTTCCGGAGGGACGGTTTCGTAAACCGGGGCTTCTTCCACAGCAACAAACCGGCATCCTAATTTCATCGCCTGCTTAAAGAATTCCCGGTCGGACCCGCCGGTCTTATAATTTTCATCAAACCAGAGATTATTCTGATCAAAAACCTCCCTTTTAATCAGAACATTTCCGGTCCGTGTCTGGTCCCACTGTAATATTGTACCGGTTTGGTAAATCTTCCGTTCACAGAATTGACTTTTTACCAACCAAACAGGGGGTTCTTTTTCAAAAAAGGGATTGACCGGACCTAAGGCCCCTTCCACCTCAAAGGTTTGTATCGCCCGGTAAAGGGTAACGAGCCAATGGCGGGGTGCGAACTCATCATCATCAAGTATGCCGATGTATTTTCCATGGGCAAGCCTGAGCCCATGGTTTCTGGCAGCCGGGATAGTTTGTACCGGTTCCATACCATACGCAATTTCCAATCCCAATTCTTTTCGTAAGCGTTCTACCACTTTTTGTGCAGGTCCGCCAGGTGCGTTATCGATAACGACTATTGAAAAACTGAACAGATCCTCCGTTTCCTGTAAAGCAAGACTTCGAATCAATCGTTCCAACATTCTATTGCGATTGAAGGTCGGGACACAAATTGATATATGGTTTTCTTTATTAAACATGGAATTATTCCTTATCCGGACACAATGACATGATATTCTTTTTTGACCACCAAGCTATACGCCACCGTATATTTTCAAATTCCAGGAAATCTGATTTTACACCAGGCAAAGAGAGAATATAGGGATCTAATATTTCCAATTTTCTTGCAAAATAAGTTATAAGATAATTATTTCCAAGTTCTTGAATTCTTTGCAGTGCTGCGGATATGTCTTCCATATAATATAAAACTTCACTCGCCACAATGAGATCAAATGGTCCTATCGAATCTAACTCTTTAGTAAAAATATCCCCTACAATAAATTTACCAGCAGGAAACCTTTGCCGAGCCCGATCCACTGCCCTGGCGCTGACATCCAATCCAACCAAACGATCACAGACTTTTCCCAGATAGATTGACTGGTGTCCCTCCCCACAGCCGATTTCTAAAAGGGATGCATTTCTACCAAAATATTCTTGAATGAGCCGATTTGTCTCCAAGAAGCGGTATCTCTCTCCAGGAGAACTTTTAACCTGCCACGGATCATTTATCAGATAAAGCAAATTAAGCTTTGAATAAGTATTATTGAATGGCGAGTTATTAAGTACGTACCGGAGGAAAATTTTTTTCAACATGTCCTTCGATTTCCCCAATTTCCTTTTAGCAAATATTATGAATGATCCTTTTTATAGACTTAACTGCATCATAATTTCCATAAACCCTTGCCCTAAATACATTCTTTAGCATAGAGGCATAGGTAATTTCTCGATGAAGCGTATATGGATTGGAAATAACAGTATTAGGGCCTGATATCGTGGTAACTGCCCCCCTATATCCTATTTTCTTAAGTAATTCTTCAAGATCAAATAATGAATTTTTATAATATCCAAAGGGATAAGAAAAATACCTAATCTTTTTTTTTGATATCATCTCCAACCGATCTTTATCTTCAACCAGCTCTTTTTTCAATAAATCAATATTATCAATTTTCATCAGATTACAGTGGGATAAAGTATGACTTCCAATTGTAAAACCTTCTTTCGCTATTTTTTTTACATCGTCCACGGTTAGGCTGCCTGAAATATCGAAATGTGGTTTCTGCTTTAAAAACAAATTCATTTTAATAAAATTCTTTTCCTCTTCTATAGGTAAGCCTACAAAACCCGAGGAAATAAAAAATGTCGCTGGTAAATTCAACTCCTTTAACAAGGGTATCGCAAAAGTGACCCAACTCTTAAATCCATCATCAAAAGTAATAACCGTATTAATTTTTTTTGTGGACAATCTCCCTTCAAAAAAATCATCTATACTTACAACATTTGTTTTAATTTTCAAAAAAGTTAGATGATTTCTAAATCTATTTTTTGCTTTTTCCGGAATGTCATGGAACAAAACAAATCTCGCAATAGGCAGTCCTTTAATACGGAAAACCAAATTTCTTAATTTGGAGTAGCCCAAATAATAAAATACTAATACAGAAATATCTTGTCTACGCATCAATGATATTTATTAAAATTAAGATATTATTATTTATATGAATAACTTATAGGATGTAAAATTGTTACTTAGACATATAATAATAGGAGGGTTAGGTTTTTTTTGGAATAGCAACGGTTAGAAATAAAATGAGTCCCATACTATGGTTTGCTAAGGTATTAAGTGAAGTTTCAACCATATTGTGAAACACAACCATTAACAGGATACAAAACCATAAACTCCCCCAATCAAAGTCTTCCGTCATTACTTTTTGGGCCTTTCCGCAAGAAATCAACAAGAATACTGAAAAGACCAGCAAACCAACAAATCCAAAATCCAGCAGTGTTCCCAAATACCCGCTATGTGGATCACTATGTTTAAGAGTATTACGATACTCCTCTGTCCAAAAACCCCCCACACCAAATCCCACAAATGGCCGCTGCATGGCAATGGGGAGAGTTACCTCCCATATCTCCGTTCTTCCCGTTAAAGTCTCATCCCGGTTGTATGTGTTTGTTACAGAACTAAATGACCCCAGAGTTGATCCTCGCTCAAATAAAGAATACGTTCCAAAGATAATAACGGCTATGATGACCACCATTAGAGGGACAACTCCGATTTGAACTTTAAATTTATCTAATATCATCAAACCCAAAAGACCTATCAATCCTACAAAGAATGTCAACTGCCCTGAAGCCGAGCTCCCTGCCGTTCCAAGGCCAAAGAAGAGATACATGGTTATTATCAAAACCAATATTTCCGCTCTGGTTTGACCCTTAACCTTGAAAGTATCTCTACCCCTCCATCTTCTTATTAAGGTCCAAATAATAAAAAACGCAGCGAAAAAACATAACCGGCCAAGACCGTTTTTTTGCATGGTAACGCCGACCCACATCTGTGCCCCTGACCAGCGTCCATACATTCTTCCCAAATGGGGATAATAATGAATTAGTATATAAGAGAAAGGAATGAGTATATAAATAGTCCGTCTGAGGATGCTTTGCATCGCCTGGCGAGGATCCGATTCAGTGAGGAGAAGGAAGGCCATAATCACCGCAATCAACTCTCTTGACCAGCGCTTTATGGAAGTAAAAGGGATATCGGACCAGGAAATACTTATAAACATAAATCCCAGCAGCAACAGCACCTCGTAATTTTCCTTCAAGGCTTTTGGCCAATTGAACCTCCTTTTTATCAGGATGAGAAGTCCAACGCATAATAATATAAATAAAAAGTTTCGATCTAAAGGGCTTCCAACATCGCTGTCATCACCCCCCGCACCAAACCACACAGCCAAAGGTTTGCTGGCAACATACAGCATATAGATCGTCGGTATCCAGGAAAGAATTGAAACCTCGGGTCCTTGTTTACGCTCGAGCCACAAGAGATAGAGGACAAAGGCCGTACAGATTATTAGAGCGATAATCGGCGGCATTTATTCTCCCTGGGTTCCGAAAATATTAAGTTATTTGATTTCAGGAAATATTTCATTTCAATAATAATTACATTCCCTTTTTATCTTCGGCAGGTTTTTCTTTGTTTTTTTGTTTTAGTCTACTGCGCCATATCTTTTTTATTTTTTCAATCAAATGATATCTTTCTAATAGTTTCCGAATTTCTCGCTGACTGCCCACGAACAGGAAGCGAAGCATACTTATTTTAATCCCCTTGAAATTATTGGAAAATATATTAATCGTAGCTTCCATCTGGTTCCTATCCCCGAAGCGGCTTTTATAGGACGCATCCCCGAACCCGAAATCAAGAGATCGAACCGTCCCCAGAGTGCACAAGTCCTCAAGCATCTTCAGAAACAAAATCGTTCCCAGTTCATACTTCTTATACAGCGGATCATATCCGGTGGAGAAAAGGGTAAAAGTGTCCTTATAAAGTTCTCCGACCCAGAAGGCCTTTGGTTCATTCCCGATATAGGTAATATAGGAACGCAGACGGCCCTTTTTCATCAAGAGGGCATAGATCCTTCTGGTTTCCTCATTATCGGCAAAACCTACCTTAATATTTCTCTGGTAAGTTTTTCTGGCGACAACTTCCGCTTCGGAAAATATTTTATCAAGTTCGTCTTCTTTATGATAACAGACGTATTTAACCTCTCCCGGATAATCTTTGACCAATAACCGTTCCATACGACGCAGCCAACTCCGATGTTTACTCGACCGGGATTGAAAAAATTCTTCAATACTTTTCGGCACCTGCATATGCCAATGGGTATTAAAAGTCGGAAACCGGTCCCGGCTGAAAAATCCAGGGCGGGTATTGACCAAGGGATATATGGGGGAATCCACAGCCAGGTAATTAAAACGGACCACATCCACCCGCCCGTCCTTCAGCGGGGTCATGATCTCTTGAAACATAACCTCCGAAAGAGCAACGGTCTGATTGCCGAGCAATCCGCCGTAAACTACTGTGAGAGATTGTATGGTTGGAGAAAATATTTTTTTATATCCGAATTTTAGATCTATGGACAACTTCTCAATCCGGCCCACAGCCATCGAGACCGGAGAGCCGTTTTCTGATACCAGGATGATATGGGGGCGGATGATATTGGAGCGGGTCTTAAGTAGATTTAGATAATGATCGATATCTGAATTCGGATGGGTTTGCATGGCTTCCCACACATCCCGAATCTTCTCGATCTCTTCAACAGAAGTTATTGTGGCGATATTGTAGTTATGAACAATTTCAGTCATTATATATTTTCTGCGGTAGTTCAAAAAATAATCTTTATCTCTCGCCCGTCCGCCTTCGGTGGACTCGAGCCCGCAGAGTTCTCAGAGAGGGTCCTTTTTTTTCAGGTAAATCGTTGAGTGGTACGATTTACCTGACAGACCGTTTTTTATTGCTGGCCGCCCGTCAGCAATAAAAAAATCTCTGTGCCTCTGTATGCTCTGTGAGAGATAGTCTTTTTCTTCTCGCCCGCTTCGCATGAACTCACAGAGTTCTCAGAGAGTAATTTCTTTTGGGTCTGATTTCCTGAGAAGGGGAGAAATCAGAACAAGCCTCACGATTCTAATGGAGAATTAATAATCCGAATTATCCCATCCTTGAGCAGCACTTCATTAAAATTAATCAACAACCCTAGTGGTTTTTTTGCTAATCGAAGGTAGGTAAGGAGCTGTTTTTTATGAACTTCTTGAATCTTTTCAACTGATTTTAATTCAACTATAATAGTATCTTCTATTAATAGATCAATCCGAAAACCAACCTCCTGAATTATATGGTCACGATAATAAACTGGAATAGCAACTTCACCTTGGACTCTTATCCCGATGTTTTCTAATTCCAGGGTCATACACAACTGATAAACGCTTTCCAACAATCCTGGACCAAGGTCTTTGTGGACAGTTATCGCGGCTCCTATGATTTTTGAAGAAAGTTGATTAAGATCCATCTTATTTCGCCAGCAGGCGATGGCTGGGTTTTCATTGCGGTCCGGCATGGTAAACATGCTTAATGGCTCAACCGCAATGAAAAAAATCTCTGCGCCTCTGTGTGCTCTGTGAGAGATACACTTTATCTCTCGCCCGCTTCGCTTGAGTTCACAGAGTTCTCAGAGAGTGATTTCTTTTGGGTTTGATTCTTTGAGAGGGAAGAATCAAACCAAACCCCGGCCCTCTGTGCCTCTGTGATCTCCGTGAGAAATAAAAGATGTCATTCGTCTTTTCGGGAGGTTTCCAGCGTATCCAGCCTTCTTCTTTCCTGGTCGACAATATCCCCGCCACGAAGCCGGTGGACGGCCTGGGAATAAACCTTATATTTCCAGGGAGTCAGAGGCATTTTCCACATATACCCTTTTACCATCCGACCCCCAAAGCGTTCTTTAAAATTTTTTAATCCCTCCTGCTTTGATCCTTTCTCCGGGTCGATTCTAACCCCGACAAAGTCATAACGTTCAACTCCGAGAGAAAGAAAATGACGAATCGCTTCCCAATGAAGCAGGTTCGTAGCCCCGGTTACCGGTTCCGGGATACTTCCTCCATAAACATAATAGGCGCAAAACTGGCTGAAGGGCACCACCAGACAACCCTGGACAACGCCCTGGAATTCAGCAACAAAAATACGAACGTTCTCCCCTAATCCGGTAATGTACCTTTTGAAATCCTTTAATCCCATAAAGGGCAGGTCGGAACGTTTGAACGTCTCACGGACTAAATGGTAGGCTATCTCCAAGTATTGAATACCGTAAAGTATTTTGACGTCCTGTTTCTCAGCCAACCGCACCTTGCGCCGATGGCTGGAACTCTGGTGCCCAAAGAGCATGGTTTCGTCCTGGGTCAAATCAACTATAAAGCTGCCATAGGGGGCCGCTACCGCTCCATCCGGATAGGTACGGAAGATAGTATTCGTCGTCGCCGGCATGATCATGGCCGCCCCTTGACTACGGAAAAGATCGGCAGCGCTGTTTAAAAATGCCTTTTCTTCCGCTTCTGTAAAAGCTTCCGTCAGGGGAATGGTCTCCACCCGGAAACGAATCATGCGGATTATGGCTTTACGAATGACCGTATAGGGCAGTATACAGCGCAATTCGCCGGAAGAATCGAAGCCCCCCAGCCAGCCATATCCATCACCCACTGACTTTAGGAAAGGCTCGGAAGCAAAAATGGAAAGGCGGGGATGCCAATTTATGGGTATGGGTCTGGCCAGCATAAAAATTAGTTTTTTGAAATTTAACTTCTTCTCTCGCCCGCTTCGCTCGAGCCCACAGAGTTCTCAGAGAGACCTTTATGCCAGGTAAATCGTTGAGAAGGTCGATTTACCCGACAGACCGTTTTTCATTGCTGGCCGCCCGCCAGCAATAAAAAAATCTCCGCGTCTCTGTGTTCTCTGTGAGAGATAGACTTTATCTCTCGCCCGCTTCGCTCGAGTTCCCAGAGTTCTCAGAGAGTAATTTCTTTTGGGTCTGATTTCCTGAGAAGGGGAAATCAGTCCAAGCCTCAGGCCCTCCGGGCACATGAAACCAGCTTCGCCACCAGGCGACGGTTGCTTTGCCCGGCATCTTCTTTGTCGAGGCCGGGCAATATACCTTCCGTCCAGCTTTTGTCCGTGTCCGTCCGTGGCTAAAGGCCTTTAATCCTTTTTTTTGCCACAGACAAAGGCGGGACAGGAGGAAGACGACTTGTCTTCCTCCTACCGTCAGGCCCTCCGGGCACCTGAAACCACCTTCGCGCCTGCCCTCTGTGCCTCTGTGTGCTCTGTGAGAGATAAATTTGTCTTATGTTTTTTCGCGGCAGGAGTCGAAAAAAAGCTGCATGGCATCCGCTGTGGGTATCAGAGGTTTCCATCCCAGAAGGGTTTTTAGCTTTTCGTTGCTGTATCGGGTTTTTTTCCAGTAAGCCGACCATTCCGCCCGGGTGAAAACCGGCGGAAGTTGATTCCCCGACCAACTGCAATATTTTTCCCAAAGACTGCAAAACAGATAACTCAAGGCATGGGGAACATAGACAGAAGGAAACCATTTTACATTTTTCTTATATTGACTGAGAAAGCTCCGGCTTGTCGGTAATCCGTCATCTACAATATTAAACACCTCGGTTTCAATCCCGGGGATAAGACCGGCCAGGACAATCGCCTCGGCACAGTTATCCACGAAAGTAAAGGGAATGGGATTAGAACCTCCGAAGTGCAGGAAAAGGCCGAAGGTGTCAATACCCGCCCGCCCGGTGATCCCCTTTTTCCCCGGACCGTACACCACACCCGGACGAAGCAACACATAAGGGAGCCCCTTTTTCTTTCCATATTCAATCACCAGTTCATCTTGCTTGACTTTCCCGAAACAATAGGCCTCGGCCCGTTGCCCGGGTTTTTCCTCTACCGGACAGGATTCGTCCAACAGATTCTTATCTTTTTTGTTTCGGTTGGTATATACGGCAAAACTACTCAGATTGACCAGGCGTTTCAGACAATGATGCTCTAAGGCCCCCTCGATTAAATTACGGGTTGTAACCACTGAATTTAGAAAGGCATCGGCAAAGGATTTCGTGCCCGTTCCTGCCGCCAGGTGGTAAATCACCTTGACCTCTTTTGTGGCCTGCCGGCAGTCGAGCCGGGACAAGAGATTTCCGATGATAATTTCAGATTGCCCCTCCTGGCCGTAATCAGCAATGATCTTTTGCAGCCGTTCAATATTTCCGGTCGGTCTGGCCAGGCATCGCACCTTTCGAAAGCCTTTTTTCAACAAACACTCGACCACTCTGTTACCGACAAAGCCGGCTGCACCGGTCACCAGAACAGGATCGTCGAAACTTATTAGCCGGTCCGCAGAAATTAATTGTGTTTTAGTATCCTGCAAGCCCGACCTTCCTCCCAATAAAATGCTTAAGCCTTTGTTTTTGTTCCCGCTTTCTAAATGCGACCAATTCCGCAGAAACCGGCCTCTCGGGCCTTTTAAGAAAGGCCCAGAAATAACCGGCAAACAATAGAAGGCCACCCGAAACAAAGGGGCTTTTCGTCATTTGATATATCGAACGCACTGCCTGCCAGGAGAGCGGGTTTCCCATCAAATAATCATGATAACCGCTTCGGAACTTGGCCAAAGCATCACTGTGTTTTCCTGACTGGGTTTTTCGGTGATGTTCACAATATTTTTCCGTAAACGTCCTGGTCTCCCAGCCCTTCATTCGGGCCGTAATAACAGCCACCAAATCAATACCGCCTACCTTCAAGGGGACATAACCGCCAATGTCCTCAAAACATTCTCTCTTGAACAACTGGCAGGCTCCGGAGACATGCTCAATATTAGTAAAGCGGAAATCATATTGTTGTCCGGCCTCCCTGAAAGGGGTACCCCCCACACCGAGTTTCGGGTTTTCAGCAAACCTGGACAGAAGGAATTCAACATAATCCTCTCCAAAGGAAATATCCGCATCCAGATTGCCTATGATATCGAACTTCCGGTCCTTGATCCTTTCATACCCCGCTTTAAAGGCATAAACCTTCCCGGCAAAATGGCGTTCTTCACGTTGCGGCATACACAGCAGCTCGATCCAGGGATATTGCGTAAGATAGCCCTTAATAATTTCGTCGGTTCGATCGGTAGATCCGTCACTGACAATAACCCATTGAAGGGGCAAGATGGTCTGTTTGATAACACTCCGAATGGTCTGTTCGATGAAGGCTTCTTCGTTTTTAGCGGGTGTAATCAGAACGTAGGAAAGTTGGGTTTTCATAACCTTCAGTTTACCGGTTGGTTTTATTTCCAATCCTTTTTTCCTGAGGTATTAATACGATGAATAATTTTGGGATAGATCTCCTGGAAAGTGCTTATGGCAATGCCTTTCTTCCGGAGAAAAGACAGAAAGGACCCTACCGTCTGAAAATCCTCCAGGTCCTTGGTGTGGCCGATGGCTACGATTGGCTTATAATCGTTTGGGCTGATTTGATCCTCCCGCATAATCTGTTCGATTATAGAAACTAGCTCTCCCTTAGTCATGCGGCAAAAATCAAATTTCAAGGGTTGTCGAAAACGGATCCGGTCCAGCCATCGATCAACACGCTCCCGGAACTCCGGTCGTTTGGAATGGCTCTTCTGCTGAAGGCTGAGGCGTTTAGCTGTGGCCATTTTCCAAAAGGGGACCATTTGGGTATAGATGGGGATTTCCAGCATCCCGCCCTGGTTTTCGACAATATTCACATCCTCTTCAAATTTCCAATAATACCCGTTTCCGGCTGCGGGGCGGTAATCCAGTTGGTGTTGACGCTGCACACCCCCTTTAAAAACCGATGAATCAATCCTGACCCCCTTTTCGGACAAAATCCTTGCCGTTTCCCTGGTGGGTTGAAACAGCCAGTTTCCGGCCCGGAAGGATAAGGGTGTATAATCGGGCTTACCCGTTACCTGCCGCAAATAACTTATTGATTCCTCAATAATTTCAGCAATTCTTCTTCGGGATAATGTACAAAGGTTGTATTCGCTGTAATCCAGGAGCCACTTCCCCATCTGCCATCGGGCCTGCCCCCATTGGGGATGGATATGAAGCGCAATTTCATGCCCCTGATGATAAAATTCCTGGAGTTGGTCTTCAACCTCCTCAATAATCGGATCGGCCTGAAAGGAGCTGATTTTTTTCAACTCCATCGCTTCTACAAAAACAACGAGCTTAGCTCCGGCCTGATCGAAAATGGTCTTTAACTTTTCGGCCGGTTCATAGATGCATTCCTTGAGAGAACCTTCCCCGTTCCCGTAAATCTCATAATCCAAAGTAAAGATGCATTCGATCATAGGGGTCTATCGAAAAATTTATCTTTGCCACAGACATAACTTGGATAGGGCCGCGGCGACTTTGCCGCTTTACAATTCGGCCCAATGCTGTCCAAAAAGATTCAAAGGCTTTAAGTGGTGTGATGATTTAACTTAGGCTTTTAACCCTGTTGGGGATTTTTTTAAAACCAGGTTCACCACGGAGGCACCGAGGGCACAGAGCAGTTTCTTTTTTTATGAAGAAACGGGAGATGCCGTTTCTTCATAACCTGCCGGCCTGCGGCGCTCTGAAAGGCCCTATTTTCGCAAAACGACAAATTGGTTTGCTTTGTGGGTATCTCCCCACAAAGCAAAAAATGGTCTTCTCTGTGTTCCCTGTGGCTCTGTGGTAAAATCAATTTTGGAGAAGAGTGAATTCGGCCAATCAATTATTTTCTCGCCCGCTCATTTCTTTCGCTCGAGCTCTCAGAGTTCACAAAGGAACCTTTTATCAGGGAAATCGTTGAGAGAGACGATTTCCCTGAACCCCTCAGGCCTCCGGCCAGGGTAGGTCGGCAGAGCCGCCCGGGGCAATGAAGAAAAGGCAGTCTCTGTGGCTTCTGTGTGCTCTGTTAGAGAGAAGGTTTTACATGCTTATTTTGTCACCGGCTACTATTGGGCCACTATTGTGGCCGTATATTTGGTCGAAGATAGCATCCATAATTCGTGA
>JBFMBU010000242.1:0-2832 GCA_040755035.1 Thermodesulfobacteriota bacterium | reverse complement strand
TTTTCCATCCAGGCCGGTTTATGGCCGGGGACAAAAAGAAGCGAGCGTGTAGGTTTCATGGAGCACCTCAAATAAGGATTTATTGGTATGTTAGAGATTCTGGATTTATTATTGAACACAAAATCAGATCAGATATTGCGAGTTGCGGGTTGCGGGTTAAAAAGTCAATGGCTTTTTTTAAAGAGTAGATGGTCTTTCGGTTTCAACCCGTAACTCGCAACCCGTAACCTTTTTCAGGACAGCATTTCCCTGGAAATTACCATGCGGTGGACTTCGGAAGGCCCTTCACCGATGCGCCGGGTCCGGAGTTCCCGATACCACCGTTCCAGGGGCAGCTCCTTGGCCAGACCCATGCCGCCATGGATCTGGATGGACCGGTCCACCACGTGCAAGGACACCTCGCTGGCCATGAGTTTGGCCATGGAGGATTCAATCTCGAAGGGCTTATTCTCCGCCCGACAGCGGGCGGCATTATAGACCACCAGCCGGGCGGCATGCAGTTCCAGGGCCGAATCGGCCAGCATCCACTGCACCGCCTGCCTTTGGGAAAGGGGTTTACCGAAAGTCTCCCGCATCTTGCTGTATTCCACGGCCATTTCCAGCGACTCCTGGGCGATCCCCACACATTGTCCCGCATAAGGGATCCGGTTCTGTGTGAGCAAGGATTTGACCAGGTCGAACCCCCTTCCCCTTTCGCCGAGCATCTGCTCCTCCGGTACCAGGCAGTCTTCAAAAATGAGTTCATAGGGGGCCTCGGGGCGGATGACCGGGATTGGGTTGCTGATAGTATATCCCGCTGTCCCTGTTTCCACGATAAAGCAGGTGATCTCTCCCCGGATGCCGATGGGACCGTCGTCGGTCCGGACAAAGACCGTGGCGAAATCGGAAATCTTGGCGTGAGAAATCCAAATCTTACTTCCATTGATCACCCAGCCCTTGTCGGTCTTTTTGGCCCGGGTGCGGATGGCCCGGGCCGGGTCCGACCCGCCGGAGGGTTCGGTAATGGCAAAACAACCGCGCATGGTGGATTGAATACAGGGTTTTAGATATTTTTCCTTCTGGGCCTCAGTACCGGCATAGAGAATGGGGATAATGGGATGGCCAAAGGCCGAGCATCCCGGGTTATATAACCCTTGCCGATGCTTGGACACTTCCTCCATGAAAATCGTATTTGAAAAAAAATCCAATCCCGCTCCCCCGTATTCCTCCGGAGCGGAAGGCTGATACATGCCCATGGCCCTGGTTTTTTCCCTCAGTCGAGCCACCACCCCTTCGGGCAGATGAATGGCGTCGGGTTCCACTTTCTGTTCTTCAGGAATGATTTCATTCTTGACAAATTTCCGTACCGTCGCCTGGAGCATCTTCAGTTCGTCGGAAAGTCCGTAATCATTATAATACATCGCTGACTCCTTTTCCTGAAATACCGTTAGGGGTTAAAAAATGACGCAAAGAGCATGGGGCAAAGGGCAGAGAGCAGAGAGCAGAGGGTAAAAGCCTTGGTAATTAAAAAGTCAAGAAAAGGTGTATTCCAAGCGTTTCGGATTTTTTCAAACCCCGTGCGCTAAGTTCAATGCCTTCCTTGCCTCAAGCCTTGCCCTTCACGTTTCACGTTTTTCGCGCTCTGCCCATTGCGTTCTGCCCACTACTCACAGCTCACTGCTCACTGCTCACAGCTCACTGCTCTACACTCCTATTCACCGCCCTTTATAAACCGGTTTGCGCTTCTCGGCAAAGGCCCTTGGCCCTTCCTTGGCGTCTTCTGTGTTCCGCAAGAATTCCTGGAAAGCCGTTTCCAGGCGAATGCCGTCCTCCAAGGGTATACTTTGGGAGCGGACCGCCAGTTCTTTCACCGCCCGCAGGGCCAACGGCCCGTGCAGGCAAAGTCTTTCGGCATACTCTTTGGCCGTATCCATCAGCTCCGCCAGAGGGACCACCTTATTGATCAACCCGAATTGCAAGGCTTCCTGAGCGGTCAAGCGACGGCCGAGCAAGAGCATCTCCATGGCCACGGCATAAGGAAGTTGTTTTAAGGCCCGCTGGGTCCCACCGTTCCCCGGAAGGATGCCCCGTTTGACCTCGGAAATCTCAAATACGGCCTGCTCGGCGGCGATGCGGATATCCGTGGCGAATAAAAGGGTCACCCCGCCGGCCAGGCAGTAGCCATTGACGGCGGCGATGATCGGTTTCCAGACCTCCAGCCCGCGGTTCAGGATCATTTCCTTCTGGGTCAGAAAAAAATCGGCCTTGGCCTTTTCCTGGGGGATAGTGGTCTTCAGATCGGCCCCGGCAGTAAAGGCCTTTTCACCGGCACCGGTGATAACCGCCACCCAGATGTCCGGATTGTCTCTCACCTCGATCCAGGCCTGGGAGAGCAGACGGTAAACTTCCGGGTCCATGGCGTTCATGGCCTCCGGCCGGTTGAGAGTAATATAGGCAATACGCTCCTTCACTTCAAAAATGAGTTTCACAAAAATTCCCTCCTTCGAAAAGCTTGGGTCGTAATTTATCTTTTCAAAAGCTTGCCTCCCCGGTTAGTGGAAAGGGGCTTTTTCGGTCTTCTCCATTTCCTCCGCCAGTCTTTCCTTTTCTATCGATTATGTATATTATAAAAAATAAATTTTCGTCAAGCGCTTATATTTTCAAAAACTCTCACCAGGCATTTCCCTTCACGCCTTTGTGGTTGACATTCAAAGAGTGTCTGACTATAGTCAGTAACCACCGGCGTAGCCGGTGGCTTGATTAGCCCTATAAGGGCCTTATTAATTGCCCCCCTTAAGGGGGTATAATTCGATCCGTATCTTATTAACTGTTCCCGTGGGATTAATGATTATT
>JBFMBU010000241.1:0-25619 GCA_040755035.1 Thermodesulfobacteriota bacterium | reverse complement strand
CGCCAAAAGGTCTTAACAGCATTAATCAAGGAATTGGGAATATCAGAGGCGGCCTTATTAGCCGAGAGGGGAGATATAAGGGGATTGGCTATGGAACTGCTCTACCGCGTTGGGGGGCTGACGGGAGCAGAAATTGGAAAGATTTATAAAATAAGTTACAATGCGGTCAGCCAGGAACGGAAACGGTTGATGACGAGGATGAAGGGGGATCCTAATCTGAAGAAAAAATATTGGTCTTTGTTAGAAAAAGCGAGAGGGTCTTTGTCATTATTTAAGATTTGACCCCCTTTACTTTACTTTACGGAACCCGCAACAACCCTTAAGGTTTCAGTACAACTGCTCCACCAGGGCCACCATTTCCCGCACGGCCTGATCCAGTCCCACGTACACGGCCCGGGCGATGATGCTGTGACCGATGCTGTACTCCTCGATTTCTTCCAATCCCTGAAACCGTTTGATATTTACATAATTTAGGCCATGACCGGCGCTGACCTTCAGCCCCAGGTGGACACCCTGTTGGGCACCGGCGGCGATCCGCTCTAAATGACGCTCTGCTTCCTTTTCCGTTTTGGCCTCGGCATAATGGCCGGTATGCAATTCAATGATATCAGCCCCCACCTCCTTGGCCGCTTGGATCTGGACCGGGTCGGGATCAACAAAAAGGCTGACGGCGATCTTGGCCCTATGCAGGCGCTGCACCACGGTCAGTAATCTTTTCTTCTGCCCCCGTACATCCAGTCCTCCTTCGGTGGTCAATTCCTGTCTTTTTTCCGGCACCAGGGTGACCATCGGGGGCCGGACTTTCAGGGCGATTCGAAGGATCTCTTCAGCCGCGGCCATTTCCAGATTCAATTTGGTTTTAACGGTTTCCTTCAAAAGGTAAAGATCACGGTCCTGAACATGCCGTCGATCCTCTCTCAGGTGAACGATGATCCCTTCGGCTCCGGCCAGTTCGGCTAGGCCGGCGGCGATCACCGGATCGGGTTCATGGATTTTTCTGGCCTGACGGACTGTGGCCACATGGTCTACATTTACCGCCAAACGGGGCAGTTGCATTTTTGTTTCCTCCTTCTTTTTTAGGGTCCGGATCCGAGCCAGGATTTTTTCGGATTCAGCTTCCATCCGCCGGGCTTCCCTCTCCGGACCTTCATGGTCATAACCATACAAATGTAACAGACCGTGAATTAATAAATATTGAAGCCTCTCCTCCAGGGATATTCCGGCTGAGCCGGCCTCCCTCCGGGCCGTCTCGGTGGAGATGATGATATCCCCCCTGAGCTGAGGATTGATTTCTCCGAAAGGACCTTCCTTCATGGAAAAGGCCAGGACATTGGTCGGCCCGGACCTCCCCAGGTAACGCCGGTTATAACCGATCATTTCCCGGTCCCCGACCAATAAGAGGCTGATTTCCTCTTCAGAAGGTCCCCAGGCCTTTGAGGTTTGCCAGCAGATTTTCCAGATCTTTGTTGGGTCGATCAAGTTCTGGCGGTTGTTTATCTGTATCTCCATCAGGTTTTTTTCTATTTCCTCCGCTTCTGAGAGTGGGTTCAGGATATTCAATACGGTGATGAAAGATCCCGGTCAGGATCTTGGAAAAACTGGCCGATATCTGGGAAAGGTCTTTTAAGGTTAAGTCACATTCATCCAGTTGACCGTCGCTAAAGGCGTTTTGAATGATTTTTTGCACCAGCCCCCGGATCCGGGCCGGTGTGGGATCGACCAGGGTCCGTGAAGCCGCTTCAATCCCATCAGCCAACAGAACCAATCCGGCCTCCCGCGTTTGGGGTTTGGGGCCGGGATATCGGAAATCCTCCATGGAGACCTGGGTTACTTCCCCGCCCCGCAGGTCCAGGGCTTTTTGATAGAAAAAGGAAATCAGCCCTGTGCCATGATGCTGTCGAATGATATCGATGATCGGAGGGTCCAGTTTTTGCTGTTGAGCCATTTCCACCCCGTCTTTGATATGGGCGATGAGGATCAAGGCGCTCATGGAAGGGGCCAGTTTTTCATGCTTGTTTTCTCCCCCCATCTGGTTTTCTACAAAATACTGTGGCTTCTGGATTTTTCCGATATCATGATAGTAGGCGCTGACCCGGGCCAGGAGGGCGTTGGCCCCGATGGCTTCGGCGGCCGCCTCCACCATATTACCGACAATGACGCTGTGATGATAGGTACCCGGGGCCTGGACCATCAACTCCTTAAGCAGCGGTTGGTCCATATTGGCCCGTTCCAGCAGTTTCATTTCCGTGGTGTAACCGAAAATTTTTTCGATCAGCGGGCTGAATCCGGTGACAATGATCCCGGCCAGGATCCCCCCCAGGAAACCGGAAAAGAGGTTGATAAGGGTTTCCCCGAAAAGCAGCCGCCCTTGGAAGACCTGAAAGGCCAGGATGGCGGCCATTTGAATCAAACCCAAAAAAAATCCCATACGAAACAGGTCCCACCGGTTGTGGCAGACACCGTGGGCCAGGGAAGCCCATGACCCGGCCAGGGCAAAATAGATGGCCGCCTCCGGATTTCCTTCCCAGAAAGTTATCGCCAGAAAGGCCTGGACCAAGGCGAAGACAAAGGCCGGCAAGGAGCCCAATACCATACTGATCATCATCGGGGCCGCGGTAATAGGCAGGGCATAGATAAAGGCCTGAGAGGGGATAGGCGTTTGGCCCCCGCTTAAGCTCTGAGCCAGGAAATCCATAGTTTTTATGGAGAGGACTGAGACAGCCAGCAGGCTTGATAAAAAAATCAGGTCTCTCAAGTTGGCGGTGATAGGGTTCAAACCGAACTTTCCTCTTTCAGCCGCCAGGTAGACCATAAACACAAATAAACCCCAGACCAGGGCCAAACCCAATGAGGCCCAGAGGACCCCTATCCCTTTTTTCTGACTGAGGTTTTTACGGAGCTTCAACAAATGACTTTCGTTTATCGTTTCTCCGGCCTGAACCAGGATTTCTCCTCTTTTCACTTGAAAGAGCACCGGCCGGACCTCCTGAACCGCCTTGCGGATCCGGTCCTCGGTTTCGGCCTTGTTCAAAGAGAGGTTGGGAAGGATCATTTTTTGGGACAGACTGACCGCTACCGGTCGGAACTCCCTGGACTTCCCTACCAGCAGATAGGCCGAACGCTTTTCCAGCCGGTCTCGGGCCTCGTCCAGATCAGGAAAGCGTTCAATATCCCGAATGCGAAATTCCAGGTTGGAAGGTATTCGGCGAACGATAATCCCTTTCCCCTGATTGCCCATCAGGGTCAGCTTATCGTTGACCACCCCTACGGCCATCACCGATTGGACCAACTGTTTTAAAGCGCCTTCAAAGATCTCGGAAAAGCGGCTTTTGGACAACAAAGCGAATTCGCCGGGGGTTATTTCAATACCCCAGGTTTTTTCCAGAAGGGATCGGTCATCCGTTTTCTTTTGCCCATTGGGCGGGAGCGGGTTTTTCAAGGCCTCCCGTTGTTTTTTAAACCCTTCCCCGATTTTTTTTTGCAGCTCCAGATGGATCTTTTCATCAAAATCATAGACCGCCAAACCCGATTGGGCCGCCTCTTGTCTTTTTTGTTCGGTGACGGCCTGGTCCTCCAGCAGCATATCTCGTGAGGCCTTGACCGTATATCCGGCAACATCACCGACCTGGAAGGTTGGCGTGGGGATAAAAAGACCGGGGGCGTTGATCAGGGCGAGGAACAGGCATAAAAAAAACAGGAGAACGAATTTTTCCTTAAGGAGTGAAAGGAAATAGTCCCAAGCTTTTGTTAAATATTCCCGAAAGGTAACCTTACGCGTTTCTCCCAGACGGGAAATTTTGGGCGCTTTCTTTTTTGCTTCTTTGTCGGTTTTTTCCATAAATTATGAACCCGGGCCTCGTGCAGCGTGTTTGGCCCTTTTTAATCCGCAACCTCCCCATCCCGGACCAGCCGGAACCAAAATTGGAAATCCGAAAATTCCTGATTGGGTCCGGGTTATTAACCGACTCATAATAGTATGGACATGAAACTGATAAGCATGTCCACCGGAGGATCATGGGGGTCTTTTCTGGAGATTGTCCACCCCAAACCTGGAAGCTTCTTTGCCGGGCAAATTAGTTAACTAAATCAGAAGCAGGCCTTCACCAGTGCTGGAAACAGGCCGGTCGGCTTTGCCGACCAAAGGGGAGGCTTCCAAAGGAAGCCGGGCTGAATGCCCTGTCTCGAATCAAACTTTGCTGGACTGGCCGGGATTGGGCCACAAATCACCCTTTGGACAATCTCCAGAAAAGACCCCCATGATCCTCTTATGTCTATATTATTTTGAGACCATTAATATATTCCCGTTTTAGAACAAATTCTATCCAATTTGCAAAGAATTCTATCTTTAAGTTACTAAGGGAGTAAGCCGATCTTTCCCCTCCCAAGAAAAAAAAACCAGCCCGGAGGAGGGCCTTCTATCCCGAAGGGATGATAGGGGAGGGTTACCTTCCCCATTCCGAAATCCTCAATCCCAAATAGTGATCCGGTTTTTTCCCCAAAGGCCTAATATGAAGTTCGTCCATCGGACGTTTTCTTTCGGCTTTCCAGTTCCTCATAGGCCTCGATGATTTTTTGCACCAGTGGGTGGCGAATGACATCCTGTTTGCCGAAATGGATAAAGGCGATCCCCTCCACTCCCTTCAGTAATTGTCCGGCCTCGACCAGTCCGGAGGTTTTTCCCTCCGGCAGATCGGTTTGGGTGATATCCCCGGTAATGACCGCTTTGGAACTGAATCCCAGACGGGTCAGAAACATTTTCATTTGTTCCGTAGTCGTATTCTGGGCCTCATCCAGGATGACGAAAGAATCATTGAGGGTCCGGCCCCGCATAAAGGCCAAAGGGGCCACTTCGATAACCCCCCGTTGCACCAGTTTATTGGCCTTCTCGAAATTCATCATATCATGCAGGGCGTCATAAAGCGGCCGCAGGTAGGGGTTCACTTTTTCGTAAAGGTCTCCGGGAAGAAATCCCAGTTTTTCCCCGGCTTCCACGGCCGGTCGGGCCAAAACGATACGGATCACCTCGTTCTTCATCAAGGCCGAAATAGCCATGGACATGGCCAGATAGGTCTTCCCGGTCCCGGCCGGTCCTATGCCGAATACGATATCGTATTTTCGAATGGCTTCGATATAATCTTTCTGATTTTGGGTCTTGGGAGTGATCACCCGCTTCTGGGAGGTCACGTAGACGGCGTCCAGAAAGACCTCTTGCAGACCGGCTTCCGGATTTTCCCTCAAGAAACGAATAGCAAAGTCAATGTCGTGATCATAGAGCGGATAGCCGTTTTTCAGCAGCCCATACAGTTCCTTGAATAACCTTTGGGCCTGGGAGACCTCCTGGTCTTCACCCCGGATATGAAGGGTGTTCCCTTTGGTTGAAATCCGCAGGCCCAGCCTTTGTTCCACCAGGCGGATATACTGGTTGTGCTCTCCGAAGAGGACCTGCGCCAATTGATTATTCTCAAAACTCATCCGCTCGCTGGTTTGTGTTTCCTTTGCTTCCGAATCCAAGGTCTTGAAGGTTCCTCTCTAAAAAACTTTTCTTTTTATTATATCATATTTCCGTAGAAGGGGGATTTTTTTCCGGTTTCATTTATCTTGACTATTCATCGATCCTCTGTTACCAAAACAGTATGAACCTCCTTGATTTTGCCATCCTGATCATAGGTGCCTATATGATCGTCCGCGGCTTTTTTCGGGGAATTGTTCAGGAAGCTGCCTTGCTGGTAGGCCTGATCGTCAGTTTTTTCCTGGCTTCGTTTTATTATAAGGAATTGGGCGCCTGGCTTGGGCGTTTTTTGCCCGACCATGAAATTTTACTGGCTTTTTTTTGCTTTATCCTTCTTTTTTTCATCTTTTTGCTGCTTTTTAATTTTTTAGGCATCATGGCCAAGAAGGCCGCCAGCCTGGCCTTGCTGGGTTGGCTGGACCGGGCCCTGGGTGCTTTCTTCGGCCTGGTCAAAGGAGCGGTGATTATTTTTATCCTGGTCACTATCCTGACCGTTTTCTATCCCAAAAGCGGTTTTGTGGTGGAAAATTCCCGCTTTTTTCCTTCTATTTTGACCGTTACCGAAAGACTTGCCTCCTTCATTCCCTTCAAGATCAAAGAGGATTTTCAGACCAAAAAAAGGGCCCTCCAGGACTTCATGGAAGGGAAAAAGCAAAAATTACAAAAAATGCAAAGACCTCTCGGGGATGTCTAAAAATCCTGAAGATCCGACCTCCCTGGATGACCTTCGGGAGTTGCTGATCCGACTGAGAGGAGATAAGGGCTGCCCCTGGGATCGAAAACAGGACCCCGAGAGCCTCAAGATTTATCTTCTGGAGGAGGCCTATGAGCTGGCCGATGCCCTGGACCGCAGGGAAATAGATGACATAAGGGAAGAGCTGGGAGACCTCCTCTTCCAAATCGTTTTCTTGTCCCGCCTTTATGAAGAACAAGGCCTTTTTGATCTGGATCAGGTGCTGGAAACCATCCACCGGAAGATGGTCCGCCGGCACCCCCATGTTTTTGGGAACGAGAACTGGGAAACCCCCCGGGAGGTAGTCCGGGGTTGGCAGGAGCTCAAGAAAGCGGAAAAAAAAGAAGCGGACCCCTTTGCCTCGGTGCCAATAAACCTCCCGCCCTTGCTCAAGGCCCATAGGATATCGGAAAGGGCTGCCGGGCTGGGATTCGATTGGCCGGACCTCTCCGGAGTACTGGATAAGGTTCGGGAAGAAATGAAGGAATTGGAGGAAGCCCTCAGGGAAGGCAATCGGTCTTTAGCCGGGGAAGAATTGGGCGACCTGCTTTTCTCTCTGGTCAATCTGGGGCGTTTCCTGGAGATCCCGGCCGAGAACGCCTTACGCAAGACCATCCAAAAATTCAGTAAACGGTTTGCCTTTATGTTGGAACAGCTTCCGGACCGGGATAAAGGGACTTCTTCCAGACCCCTCGAGGAATGGGAAAAAATGTGGGTCCAATCAAAAAGGAAGGTAAAATAAGGGGGTGGTGAAGGAAGTCCTTCTCAAGCGTCTTTTTGGTCTTTATGGATTTCTTTTGGCTTGGCCGGGTCTTCTTTGTCTTCTTCTCCGCTGACGCTGCTCTTAAACTCCCGGATACTCTTCCCCAGGCCCTTACCGATTTCGGGCAGTTTCTTGGCCCCGAAGATAAAGAGGGCGATACCCAAAATAATGATTAATTCTTGTGTCCCTAAACCAAACATGGGACCTCCAATCTTTTAAAGTCCATTACATCACCATCTCAGGTTGACTTCTTTTTCAAATTACGCCAGGTCCTGAAGGCCACCAGGGTTAAGGTCCCTCCCAGGAGCCCGAGAATGACATAGGTCAAGCCCAGGAAAAAAAAATGACCCGCATCCCAGGGTACGTCCCAGGGAAGGATGCTCCAGAGGGTATGGGTTCCTGTATTGGATAAAAACGTAACTTCTCCCCCCTTAACGTTGTCTATAATTACTAACTGGTTTTTTTTAACAGAAAAAAAGGGGCTTGTCAACTTTTTCTTGACTTAACCGGTGGTTTTGGTTATAGATGCCCCTGATAATTCAATAAAAGAATACGGACTTTATTCCATAAACTTTTCAGAGAAACGGAGGTGAGAGAGACGATGAAAAAAGGCTTAACGGTGTTAACGGTCATTACGGCTTTTGTGATATCCCTGGGCTTAATGGCCTGGGTCTATGCCGCGGATAAGGCCCAACCCACCTTCAAGATCGACAACGATAAATCCTTTTTTAAGGACGGCAAACGGACCAAACCGGCAGTGGAAATGACCCACTTGAAACACGAAAAGGACCACAAGATCGCCTGTACGGAATGCCACCATGTCTATAAGGACGGGAAAAACACCTGGAAGGAAGGACAGAAAGTACAGAAATGCAACGAATGCCATAAGGCCGCCGATCAGGGTAAGACCTTGTCGCTGCAAAATGCCTTTCATAAAAATTGCAAGGACTGCCACGCCAAGTTAAAGACCGCAGGCAAAAAAACCGGGCCCACCCTTTGCGCCCAGTGTCACGTTGTGGCCAAGAAATAAAAAGGGATTGGCTAATAAGACAAAAGGTCTGCCGGCAACCTTAGCGGCAGACCTTTTTTTAGATCTCGGTTACCGTGATGGCTTCAACCTCACAGACCTCGATACAGCTCTCACAACCCAAACATTCATCGGCCTGAACAGGAACGGCCTTGCCGTCTTGCAGTTCAAAAACATCCACGGGGCAAACCTCAACGCATTCCTCGTCCCCGACACATTTCTCCGGGTCCACTTCGACCTTAAACATAACGATTCACTTTCCTTAAAAAAATTTTTGTTTTAATTTAAGTAAATTAAAAAAAGTTGTCAAGGGAAAAGCAAAACCCTCCGGCCCCCGCTCCCGGGATATGACCTTACCTATCCGCTGTGGTGGAAAGAGTGCCGGCCTGAGCCTTGATAACGCCCATGACCCATTGTAAATTGGCCTGGGCGGTCAGATGGTCCCGACGGGCCTTGGTCAGGTTGCTTTGGGCCAGCATCAGGTTCAGCTCGGCGTCATCGACATCCAATTTGGTTTTAACCCCGAACTCATATCCTTTTTCGGCCATGGAAAGCAGCTTCTCGGCCTGGGCCACGGTGCCGGAAAGCCCTTTGACGATTTCTCCGGATTCCCGAACGGCGTTAATGGCTTCCCGGGTCTGCAAAACAATGGCATCCAGCAGTTTGGCCTCCTCAATTTTTAAGGAGGCCACTTCGCTTTTGGCCTGGGCCACCCTGCCCTGGGTGCGCATTCCGTCAAAAAAAGGGAAGGTCAGGAAAACCCCGGCCGACCAGGTCGGTCCCTCCCCCTTGCTGGTGAGGATATCTAATTGTTTCCAGCCATACCCGGCCTTAAGGTCCAAGCGAGGTTTGTTCATGGCCTTATAAATTTTCACCAATTCCTCGGACATGCCGATACGGTGTTTGATGGCCGATAATTCGGGACGGTTTTTCCAGGCCAGGTCCAGGCACTCTTCAAAAGAAGGGACCGAAGCCAAGGGGCTTAAAAGGGTTCCCTGCACCTCCACTTCCCGCCTTTCCAGTCCCAGGAGAAAACGCAGGCGGTCCCGGGTAATGCGGATCAGGTTGTCCGTACGGATCACCTCAGGACGGGCGTTTTCCACGGCCACGTCCGCAGCCAACATATCGTATTCGGTGGCCGTACCGGCCGCGAATTTTTTTCGGGCTTCGTCCTGGTGGCGTATCTTTTGGGCCAAATTTTGCCGGGCCAAAACGGATAACTCCTTGGAAAGCAGGGCGTCATAAAAAGCCGAAGAAACGTCTTTCAGGGCCGCCTGTTGATAAAGGAGCAACTGGTCGTCGGCGGTCTTCAAACCCACCTTGGCCGCCCGAATGGCAGCCCCCACCTGCCCGAAGGAATACAGGACTTGGGAAACCCCGATACCTCCGGAAAGGACTTCCTGCTCCAGAGGATAGACCGGGCCGAAGGCCTTCATGCTTTCATCGCGGGACCGGCTGAAATTGCCCTGCAAAACCAATTGGGGCAGAGCCGCGGCCCGTTCCTCGACATACCGCCCTTCCACCTGTTTTTGATATTCCCTGGCCTTTTGAATGTCCTTGTTTTTTTCCATGGCGATCTGCAGGGCCTGATCCAGGGTGATGATTTCCGGCCCCTTTGCCGGCTCGGAGGATTGGGCTGGAAAACCGGTCCCCAGGGATAAAAAGACGACTATAAGGAAAAACAGGCTTCTCTTCGAGATAGGCAGTTTCATGAAAGGACCTCCTTTTTCTTTTCTCTTCTTCTACGGACCCAGGCGCTGAAATCATCCAGCAGGGAATAAACCACCGGGACCACCAGCAGGGTTAAAAAAGTGGAAGTAATCAGTCCTCCGATCACCGCCCTGGCCATGGGGGCCCGCATCTCCGCCCCGGCCCCCAGGGCCAGGGCTAAAGGGAGCATGCCGAAAATCATGGCCATGGTGGTCATCATGATGGGCCGCAGCCGGGTCCGGCCGGCGGTGATGATGGCTTCCCTGCGCGCCAGACCTCTGGACCGGAGCACCTTGGTGTAATCCACCAGTAAAATAGCGTTCTTGGTCACCAATCCCATGAGCATGATCAAACCGATGAGGGACATCATGTTCTGCGTATCCCCGGTCAGATAAAGCATACCGGCCATGCCCACCAGAGAAAGGGGCAGGGAAAGCATGATGGCCAGAGGGTCGATAAAGGATTCAAATTGCGAGGCCAGAATCAAATAGACCATAAGGATGGCCAGAATCAAGGCTTCGGCCATATAACCGAAGGTTTCCACCATGGCTTCCCCCTCACCGGAAAAAACCACCTGATAGCCGGGAGCAAGGGACATGTCCTTCATGGCCTCTTTGATCTGGTTCATGGCCGAGCCGATGGCCAACTTGTCAAGATTTGCCGATAAGGCCACTTCCCGGCTCAGGTCCTGCCGGGTGATCTCCGAGGGAGTGGCACTCCTCTGGTAGGAAACCAGCTCACCCAAAGGCACCAGGGCCGGAGGTTGACCCGGTTTTAAAACCGTCATCCGCAGTTGTTTGACCTGTTCCGGGTCCTGCCGAAATTCCCGCGGCAGGCGGACCCGCAGATTGACGGCGTCCCCGTCCTCATCTTCGTAAGTAGATACGGCCCGTCCCCCCACCAGGGCCCCGACCGTGCGGACGATATTGGCGGTCATCAGCCCGCTGTCCACGGCCCTTTCCCGGTCAACGATCAAACGGTATTCAGGGATGTCGTGTTCCAGGGTGACGTCCAGATCAACGATGCCCTGGATGGCCGTCATTTTTTCTTTGAGTTGGGCCGCGTATTTTTTCAGCAGAACGATGTCGTCCCCTCGGATACTGACAATCAGCGGTTTTCTTTCGTCCATGCCCTGGGCCTGCTGGATCGAGGGTTGAATCCCGGCTATGTCCTGACAGCGCCGCCGGATGTCTTCCTGGACTTCGAACTGACTGCGGGAGCGTTCGCTCCGTTCTTTCAATTTAATATACATCCGCACATCCCGGACCGTTCCCGTGTCCCCGGCCCCGATGGTAGTGTAGGTGTGTTTGATCTCCGGGAGCTGTTTCAAAGAAGTTAAGACCGCTGCCACCCGCCCCCGGCTCTCTTCAATGGAGGCCCCCGGCGCGGTTTTAAAGTTGAGTTGGAATTCCCCGGCGTCAAAGGAAGGGAAAAACTCACCCGGCAGCCGGGAGAAAAGCATCAATCCCGCCACAAAGGTCAGGACCGTAATGGTCATCATGGTCTTGCGCCGGTCCAGGGCCCAGGCGATGATCAGCTTGTAGCGTTCGGCCAACCATTCGAACCCGCGGTTGAATTGATCCAGCCCCCGGTAAAGCCAGTTCCTTCTTCCCAGACGATGGATATCCGGATCGGTCCAGCGGGAGGAAAGCATAGGGTCCAGGGTGAAGGAAACGAAGAGGGAAACCATCACAGCAAAGGCCACGGTCATGCCGAACTGGAAGAAAAACCTTCCGGCGATCCCCTTCATAAAGGCTACCGGGACAAAAACAGCGATGATGGAAAGGGAGGTGGCCAGAACGGCCAGCCCGATTTCACTGGTCCCTTCCCGGGCGGCCTCGAAATGGTCCTGGCCTCGTTCCAGGTGTCGGACAATGTTTTCCCGGACCACGATGGCGTCGTCGATCAAGAGCCCGATGGCCAAAGACAGGGCCATCATGGTCATGACGTTGATGGTCATACCCAAAAAGTTCATGATAATGAAAGAGGAGATGACCGAAATGGGCAGGGTCAGACCGGTGATGACCGTGGATCGCCAGGAATTGAGAAAGCAGAAGACGATCAGGATGGTCAGGATGGCGCCGATGATCAGCGTTTCATTGACATCCCGGACCGAATCGCGGATGAAGACCGATGAATCCTGAACAATATCGATGGCCGTACCTCCCGGAAGTTCCTTCTGCAATTGGCCGATGGTCTTTTTTATGCGGTCGGCCACTTCCACGGTGTTGGTTTTGGTTTGTTTGAGGATGTTGAGGGATACGGCCGGGACACCGTTGATCAGGGCCAGGGAGCGTTGTTCCTCCATACCGTCCCGAACGTCGGCCACTTCGCTTAAGAGAATCGGACGCCCCCCCCTCTGCCCGATGACCATGGTCTTGAATTGTTCGATTTCATCCGGTTTCCCGGCGATACGCAGGGTGAACTCGGAGTTGTCCCGGTTCAGGCGCCCCAGGGGTATGTTGACGTTTTCCGACTGTAAACCGGCGATGACCTCGTCTACACCCATGTTCAAGGCTTGCAAACGGATGGGGTCGATCCAGATATTGACCTCCCTTTTAGAGGTCCCCACCAGTTCCACTTTCCCCACACCGGATATATTTTCAAAGCGCCGTTTGACCTTTTTTTCCACCAGAGTGGTCAATTCCCTGGCCGACAGCTTTTCGGACCGTACCGCCAGGGAAACGATCGGGACCGAGCCCACATCCATCTTTTGAATAACCGGTTCTTCGATGTCCTGGGGAAGGTCGCGGCGGATGGTGTTGATCTTGGCCCGGGCATCCTGGGAAGCCTCATTGATCTTAACTTCCAAATGGAATTCCACCACTACCTGGGAGACGCTCTCCCTGGAAATGGACATGACGTGTTTGGCGCCGGAAATGCGGTTGACCACCTCTTCGATCCGTTTGGTCACCTCCCTTTCCACGGTCTCCGGAGAGGCCCCGGGGAAGACGGTGACGATGGAAAGAACCGGTATCTCCACGTCGGGAAACATATCGATGGCCAGCTTCCTGTAGGAAAAAATGCCCAGGATGACCAGGGCCAGCATCATCATGGTGGCGAAGATGGGCCTTTTAATGGATAAATTGGAAAGGAACATCTTTTACTTCCCTCCGTTCAACCGGGTAATCCTGACCGGCTCCCCGTTTTTAACATTGAAGCCGCCCCGCGTGATTACAGAATCCCCGGCCTTAAGACCGGAAACCACTTCCATCCAATCTACGGAAACGGCCCCGGTTTCAAAGGTCTTTCGCTGGGCCCTGTTTCCCTCCACCACATAGACCTCCCCTTTTTTGGCCCCCACATCCCAGGAGAGCAGGGCCGTTCGGGGAATCTGAAGCACTCCCCGACGCTGACCGGTGATGATGCGGCCTTTGACAAACAATCCGGCCTTCAGGATCTCCTTGGGATTGGGGATCTCGGCGACGATTTTAACCGACCGGTCGCTGTCGCTGACCGTGGGGTTGACGTACTGCACCCGTCCGGAAAAGATCTGCCCGGGGAAGGCGTCGGTGGTGAAGGTCAGGGCCTGTCCTGTTTTTAAGCGGCCCATATCGAGGGAGGGCACGGTAACGGTCAATTCCAACAGGCGGTTATCTACGATATGGAATAAAATGCGTTGAGTCCCCGGTTCGCCCACCAGGTCCCCGATGTTGATATTCTTGACCGCCACCACTCCGTCCATAGGCGAACGGAGTACCGCCTTGACCAGCCGGGTGCGGGCGTGATGGAGGTCCTTTTCGGCAGCCATAAGCTGGGCCTTGGCTGCGGCTATCCGGGCGGCGGAGGCCGCTTTTTCGGTTTTGACCTCATCCAGCATTTGTTGGGTTATCAGGCCTGATTCCTTCAAATTCTGGGCCCGGGACAATTCCCGTTCCGCCCGGGCCCCGCCCACTTCGGCTTGCAGTAAGTTGGCCTTCGCCGCTTCAACAGCGGCTTGGGCCTTTTGAACCACCGCTTCTATCTCCCGGGTGTCCAACACGGCCAGGGGGGTCCCTTTCCTCACCCGCACCCATTCGTTTATATAGACATCGGTGACCATTCCGGCATATTCCGACTTGAGTTTGGCCTCGAACCTGGGGGTCAGGGTCCCTACGGCTTCAATCGATTCCGTGAGGTCCAGGGCCTGAACCCGGACCGCCTCAACGGCTATGGGAGGGGTAGCTGCTTTCCCCTGGGTCTGGGTCTCCTCCTTTCCCTTAGAACAGCCCCAGCATCCTATCCAAAGAGCGGATAGAAGGGCCATGCACCTAAGTCCCCGTTTCATATTTTTTTTCCCCTTTCTCTTCATAATCTTTTTTTGAAATCCCTTCAAAAATCACATCCAGAATCCTGACCAGGCCCCGGTTTCCTATGGGAAGCTCCGGATGCCAGAGCTGGACTTCTATGGCGATATTAATGGCCCCTAAAATGGCCCAGGTCATTTCTTTTGCGTTTCTATTCTGGAACTCCCCTTTTCCTATCCCTTCCCGGACCAACTGTTCAATCAGCTCCCGGAACTTGCGGTGCAGGACCTCAAAATCGACGAGTGGCGCCCCCTGGGTCGGCCCGTAATGGATGGTCAATCCGATGCGGGCGATTTCAATCTGGTCTAAGAAAAGTCGATAAATCCGTTCAGCCAGATGTAAGGTCCTTTCCCGCACGGACCCGAGCTCTTTTCGGGCCTCGGCTAAAAGGGATTCAAACCTGGCACCGGCCTCCCGCATCAATTCCAGAAAAATGCCTTCCTTGTTCTGGAAATAATAATAAAGGGCCGGTTTGGTCACCCCGGCGGCCTGGACGATCTCCCGAACCGTTGTGGCGGCATACCCCTTATGAGCGAATAATTCTCTGGCCCCGGCCAAAAGCCGCTGCCGGACCGCCGGTTCGATTAATCCTTCGCTCTGGATTGCCTTTTTTCTCATAGTCTGGTTGGGTTCAGCCGAGGATGATTGTAAATTAATAAAATCTAACCCCGGGCCGATTTTGTTTGCGGCTGGTCCGGGTTAGGTCTTTTTGAGTTTAAATACCTACCGGTAAGTAAAGATTTTTAAGGAATTTGTCAAGGGAAAACTTCTCTGGATCCAGAAAAAATATTTTGACATTTCAAGGGATTCTGTTTATTTATAGGTTTTTTCAAACAATTATCCATAGATTGCACTCCACCCCCGGTCAAAGGACCACGTTTGATGGAAACCGGCCCTAAATCCCAAAACGATTTATTGAAGGAAATAGAGTCATTACAGAGCCGGGTCGCCGAATTGGAAGCCATGGTCACCCGTTTCAGGGAAATCGAAACCTCTTCCCGAAACACGGAGAAAAAAGCCCGGGACCTTCTTAACAACATTGAAGACGGTTATTATGAGGTGGATTTAAGGGGTAATTTTATCTTCTGTAATGAAGCCTATGCCGAGATACTCGGCCTTTCCCCGGAAGAAATTCTTGGAGGCAGTTATAAGCATATCGGAGGCCACGACACCCAGCAGACCTTCCAGGTTTTTAATAACGTATTTCGGACCGGCATCCCGACCAAGGACATGGAAAGAAAATACTTTAGACCGGATGGCTCCCACCGAGATTTGGAAACCTCCGTTTCCCTCAGCCGGGATGAAAACGGCCGCCCCGTAGGATTCTGCGGCATTGTCCGGGACATCACTGAGCGGAAAAAAACGGAAATCGAACTGGCCGAATGGAAACAACGCTATGAACTGATCGTCGCCTCCTCCGGTCAGGTGGTCAATGAGTATGACCTTTCTAAAGGGAGCCTCCTCTGGGGAGGGAGTCTGGAAAAAGTCCTGGGGTATCTGCCCCGGGAAATGACCGGCCGGGCCGGACAGTGGATTAAGCTTTTACACCCGGATGACCGCGCCCGTGTGTTGCACCATTATGAAATCGCCCAAAGAGAGAAGGTCCCGGTTGATATCGAATACCGTTTCCTTCATAAAAAAGGGAACTACATCTGGCTTCATGATCGTGGTTTTTATGTTTACGATGACCGGGGGAATCCCTTTCGATTCCTGAGCCTCATGCAGGATATTACCGATCGGAAAAATTTTGAAGCGGAACTGCGTAATTTAAGTCTGCGGGATCAACTTACCGGATTATATAACCGTCGGGGGTTCCAGACTCTGGCCGAACAGGAATTAAAAACCGCCAACCGGATGAAACGGGGGGTGTTCCTCCTCTTTGTCGACCTGGATGATCTGAAAGGGATCAACGATACCTACGGGCATCCGGAAGGAGACCGGGCCTTGATCGCTGTGGTTAACATCTTGAAAGAGACCTTCCGTGAACCGGATATCATTGCCCGACTCGGGGGGGATGAGTTTGTGGTCCTGGCCATTGAAGGGACTTCCGAATCGAGTGCGGAAAATCTGCGCCTCCGTTTGGACCGCAACCTGTCCCATTATCAAACCGGGAAAAAGCGGGACTACACCCTCTCCCTTTCCATCGGGGTGGGCCGTTTTAATCCCCAACAACCGGTCTCGGTCGAGGAATTGATCGCCCAGGCCGATAAAAGCATGTATGAAGAAAAAAACCGGAAACGGTCATAATTTATTATGCCCAAAGTAATCAGTCTCCGAACCCGTATCCTCTTCCTCCTCCTGGCCCTCCTCTCCACCACTATCGGCGGAGGGCTGGCCACCCTCTGGTACTCGAGTAACATCGGTTCCCTTTTTTCTTCGGTGATCGACCAGGACCTGCTTTCTTTTCAAACCGCTGAAGAGATGGAAACCGCCCTGGTCATGCAGAAAGGGTTCACCACCTATTATTTTCAGGACGGCAATACGGACTGGCTCAATCAACTGATTCTGCAGCAAAAGATATTTGAAAGGAAAATCAGTACGGCCAGGTCCTATACCCGTGACGAAAAGGCCTGGAAGATTTTGGGGAAAATCGAATCGGAATATATTCAATATAAAACCGCCCGGGCCGAGGTCATCCGCCTCTATCAGAGCGGTGACAGGGCGGCCGGGTTGAAACTCCATCTTAGAATTCGCCCTCAATTCTTATCCATTGTTGCCCTCTGCGAACAGTATAAAGAAATCCACAAAAACAATATCATCCAGATTCGCCATGACATACAGGTCCGCACCGGCTATATCGGCAGCGCGGCTTTACTGGCCGTGTTATTTGCCTCCCTCATAGGCCTGCTTTTAGGTTATATCCTGTTCAGGCAGATATTGGAGCCCATCAGGCGTCTGACCTTGGCCACACAGCCGGGAGATACCGATACCCGGTCGGCCATTCCCAATGAAGTGAGCGCCCTCAGCCGCCGTGTTCACAGTCTGATCGAAGACGTGGACCAGACCCAGAGCCAACTGGCCCGCAGCCAGGAGCAAATGCTCCAATCGGAAAAATGGGCCTTGACCGGCAAGCTGGCCGCCGGTGTGGCCCACAGTATCCGCAACCCCTTGACCTCGGTGAAAATCCGCCTTTTTTCCATGGGAAGGACTCCAGGTTTGTCGGCCGCCCAGAAGGAAGACCTGGAGGTGATCTCCACCGAAATCAGCCATATCGAATCGATCGTCCGCAGTTTCCTGGAATTTTCCAGACCCCCCAAGCTGGTCATGCAAAAGATCAGTCCCTCGGAGGTGGTCGACATGACCCTCCGCCTTTTAAAACCCCGGCTGGAATCGAACAGCGTTCAAGTAGTGCTTGAGCGGGAAAAAAACCTGCCGGAACTGATGGCGGATCCGGACCAGTTGAAGGAGGTCATGGTCAACCTTCTGGTCAATGCCTGCGACGTAATGATCAAGGGCGGTCTGATCCGGATCGAGGAAAAAGAGGAAATAGATGGAAAAGGAAAAAGGGCCGCCAGGGTCGCTTTCAGCGACAACGGACCGGGCATCCCGGAGTCGATCCAGGAAAATATCTTTCAACCCTTTTTCAGCACCAAAGAGGAAGGAACGGGTTTGGGCTTGAGCATCGCCTCCCGCATTGTGGAAAACCACGGCGGCAAATTATCCCTTTGTTCGCAGGAAGGCCAGGGAACCACTTTTTTCATTACCCTGCCCTATCCCGAAGACGAGAAATCATTAGAAAAGAAGGGGTAGAGGGGCTGTTCAAAAACTTCCCAGGCGGGATACGAACCCCGAGACACGAGACACGAGTTACGAGCTACGGAAAAAGCAGGCATGGGCGTCATTCTGATCATTGATGATGATTATCAAATCCGGGAAAGTTTTGAAAAACTGCTGACCGAAGAGGGCCATGAGGTATTAACCGCCGGAAGTGGGGAAACCGGGCTCGATGTTCTTCGTTCGGTAATACCGGACCTGGTCCTCCTCGACGTCCGCCTGCCGGGGATGAGCGGTCTGGAAACCTTCCTGGCCTTGCGCGAAATCGATCACAAACTGCCGGTGATCATCATGACCGCCTTCGGCACCACGGAAACGGCGATCGAAGCCACCAAGCTGGGGGCCTTTGACTATGTCCTGAAACCCTTCGACATTCCGGATATCTTGAAACTGATCGCCCAGGCCCTGGAGGCCGGGCGCTTTATGCGCTCCCAGGTGGAAATCGACATTCTCGGCCATAAGGCCAGCGATGAAATCATCATCGGCCAAAGCAAACCCATGCAGGAGGTGTACAAGGCCATCGGCCGGGTGGCCCCCACCGAGGCCACGGTCCTTATCCGCGGCGAATCCGGGACCGGCAAGGAACTGGTGGCCCGGGCCATTTATCAGCACAGCCATCGGGCACAGAAGCCCTTTCTGGTCATCAACTGCGTGGCCATACCCGAAACCCTGCTGGAAAGCGAGTTATTCGGCTATGAGAAAGGGGCCTTCACCGGCGCCGTCTCCCGCCGCATGGGCCGTATTGAACAGGCCAACGGGGGAACCATTTTTCTGGATGAAATCGGAGACATGCCTTTCAGCATCCAGGCCAAAATCCTGAGGCTGTTGCAGGAAAAAAGCATCGAAAGGCTGGGAGGACGGGAACCCATACCGGTGGATGTGCGGATTATCGCCGCCACCAACCGCGACCTCGAGGCCGGTCTGGCCGAAGGTCGATTTCGCGAGGACCTCTATTACCGCCTCAAAGTAGTGACCATCCTGCTGCCGCCTTTGCGGGAAAGGCTGGAGGATATCTCCCGCCTGGCCGATTATTTTCTGGACCGTTATGCCCGGTCCATGGACATGGACAACCCGGGCCTGACCGATGAAGCCCGGGCCTTGTTAAAAAAATACCACTGGCCGGGAAATGTCCGGGAATTGGGCAACACCATCCAGAAGGCCCTGATCTTCAGCCGGGGATATCCTATCCGTCCTGAGGATATTACCCAGGTCTTTAAAGGGGAAACGGTGGTCCCGCCCGAGGCCTCGGCCCCTGACGGCTCTATTCGCCAATGGGCCCGAAAAGCATTGATTAATGAACCCCGTATGGAAAAATTCGACATCCTCATCGACCAGGCGGCCAGCGCCCTGATCAGTGAGGCCCTGGAGATCACCGGCGGCAACCGCAGCCGGGCGGCCAAAATCCTCGGCCTTTCCCGACCCACCCTGCAATCGAAGATCGAAAAATATGGTATTCGGGCGGAAACCACGATCAGGAATGACGGGGAGGGGTGATCAACGTTTGTTTCGATACAGCTCGTACAATAACCGGAATCCGGGGGCGATTTTTTCCCGGGGATTGGACAGCAGCCGGGCAACCTGTCCGGCGTTGAAATAGCGCCCTTCCAAGGCCTCCTCCAAATTCAGGCGGACGGGATCTTCGCTCCGGGCGCTGAAAAGAGTGACAAACTCCCAGCCCGTTTCCGGACAGGCCGGATATTCAAGGACCTTGGTCAGCTCGGCTTCCAACCCCAGTTCTTCCTGAAGCTCCCTTTGGGCCGCCTCTAAAGGAGACTCTCCAGGATCGGTATGGCCGGCGGCCGAGGTATCCCAGTGTTCCGGGTATTGATCTTTGGCTGGAGAGCGTTTCTGCAGATAGAGGTCCCCTTTTGAATTGAAAACCAGGACATGGACCGAGCGGTGGCGCAATCCTTTAAAGTGAATCGCACGCCTCCCCATCGTCCCCATCACCCGGTTGTTCTCATCCACCCATTCCAATATTTCTTCCAACTCTATTTTTCCCTTTTTTTTCCGGGGGGCAATGTCTATCAATCCAGATGGGTCTTTTGAACCTTCTGAAGACGTTTCAGGATTAATCTGTAAATTTCCTCCTTCTCTCTTTTTCCGATACCGATGATTTCAACGACTTCCAGATATCCTCGTAAGATACGATAGATAATACGGTATTTTTTCCTGTCCACATAAAGCTTGAAGAAGCCGGTCAAATCCAGGCCCATTTTGTTTCCAAGGGGTTTCCCCAGCAATGGGTTTTCCGCAAGGGCATCGATCTTTTTCCCCACTTTTTTTCGAACGGATCGGTCAAGCCGTTCAAAATCCCTGGCCGCCTCGGGGTGAAATTCAACTTTAAAGATCATATTTTGCCTTCACCTGTTCCCAGGGAATATTATGACCGCGTTTATGTTTTTTAAGTCTTTTTTCGATCAGCTCGGCGATCTCCAGATGTTCCAGAAGGTTTTCCGCCTCTTTGAGGAGTTCATATTCAGCGGGGGACATAATCACAGCAGCCAGGAGGTTGTTTCTAATAATAAAAAGGGGTTCCTCCTTCTGGGATAATTCCCTCAGTTTGCCGGTAAGCTCTCTTTGCAGTCTGGTTATGGGTATCATTCGCTCGGTCTCGACCTGCATTTTTTTTCTCCTATAATAGAATACATACAATTATACATAAAATAATATGAAAATCAAGAAAATAGGAATGGGGGATTCTCTGCCGGGATAATGCCTGGTCGGATAAGGGCGTTTATATCCTTTATCCTTTTTGAAGATATTCAAAGGCGTTTTTAAAAATCTTCAGTCCGGCCCCTTCTTCACTGTCCAGCTTTTCCCCCTTCCGCTCCCTTAAGGCCTTGCCCAGGGTCCAATGGGGGTGTTGGGTGAAGTGGTGATAGGCCTCGGGATGAGGCATGAGGCCGAAGATACGGCCGGTAGGGTCGCAGATGCCGGCGATATCCAACAGGGAACCGTTGGGGTTATGAGGAAAACGGCCCTGGGCCGGTTCCCCGTTGGGCAGGGCATAATAGAGAACCGCCTGGTGATTTTCCTGCAGTCTATTCAACACCCCTTCCGGGGCGTAAAATTTCCCTTCGCCGTGACGGACCGGCAATTCCAGCCATTCGATCCCTCTGGTGAAAATAGAGGGGGACTCAGGATTGACCTGCATGGTCACCCAGTCATCCCGGAAGTTCCCGCAGTCATTGGCCAGCAGGGCTACTTCCCGCCGGTCATAGGCCCCGTCAAACCCGGGCAAAAGCCCCATATTGACCATGGCCTGAAAACCGTTGCAGATGCCGATGATCAGTTTGCCGTCCTGGATGAAGGCCTCCATCTCTTCTTTCAGCTTGTATTTCAGCCGGGTGGCCAGCAGGACCCCGGCCCCATGATCGTCCCCCCAACTGAAGCCGCCGTCAAAGGCGAATAGCTGGTAATCTTTCAAACCAGGGTTTGGGTTTCCGGCCAAGGGATCGATCAACTCACTGATATGGACCCGCCGGGCCTCGAAACCGGCCAGGGTCAGGGCGTAGTGGGTTTCCATATCACAATTCAGGCCGTATCCGGTCAGGACGAGTGCACGAGGTTTTTCCATTAAATCAGGCCTCCAAAGGGTTGATGAAAGGCCTCTCGCAAGGATTTGAGCCTGCTTTTTATCAAGGTCTGTCCCTTGTTTTTTATAATCAGGTTTTGATCTTTGCGTACCTTTCCCACATATTCCAGACGGCAGCCGGCCATCTCTTTTTCAAAGGCCTTTTTCTTTCGGGGATCGATACTGAGGAGGATTCGGCCGCAGGATTCTGAAAACAGAAGCTTGTCCGGTCTTAATAGGCCATCAGAAGGGACTTTGGCCAGGTCCGCCTCCAGCCCCAAATCCCCGGCCAGGGCCATGAGGGTCAGATGAACCCCCAACCCTCCCCGGTAGATTCCCCGGGCCGCATTCACCAGGCCCTGCTCAAGGGACCGGGACAGGGCGGCATAATGCCTTTTTTCAGGCTCCACTTTCAAGCGGGGGACATTTAGACCGCTCTGGCCGAAGAGATCGTAATATTCCGATCCCCCCAGTTCATCCCTGGTCTCACCCAGAATATAGATCAGGTCCCCGGGAATCTTCACCTCCATAGTCAGACAGTTCCGCACATCGGGGACGATACTGGTGGCCGTGAACTGCATGGTCGGCAGCCCGGAAATCCGATGGGCCTCTCCGAAAGGACCGTTGATGTAGCCGTCCACATACATGCTGTCTTTGCCGGAAAGCAAAGGGATGCCGAAGGCCAAGCAGACATCCCGCAAGGCCCAGTTGGCCCGGACCAGTTGGGCGGCCTTGTATTTTCCGTCCGGGTTTTCCTGCGGGTCATACTGTACGCTGGGCCAGCAGAAATTATCCACCCCCCCTATCTGCTCCAGGTCGCTGCCCACCACCAGCAGCCGGCGAACCGTTTCATCGATGGTGGCGGCCACCATGGCGTAGGTGTCGATCGGTCCGTAGGTCGGCTGCAGGGCCTGGGTAAAGGCAATGCCCTTTAGAGAAGGCAGATGGGGACGGATGACGACGGCATCGGCGGGAATATCCCGGTATCGGCCGAGCAGGGGCTTGAGCACGTTTCCGCCCTGGACCTCATGGTCATATTGACGGGCGATCCAGTTTTTGGAGGCGATGTTGGGACGGGCCAACATGGTTTTTAACAACCCCGGGTAATCCTCCGGTTCTCTGATCACCGGCTCATAAAGCCCCCGGGCTGAAGGTTCCTGCCATTCGGCTTCAAAGGTCCATTGAGGGAAATCGGATTTTAAAAAATCCAGATCCACAAAGGCGCAGGTTTTTCCTTTATAGAACAGGTGCACCTTTCCGGAATCGGTGTAGGTCCCTAAGGCCGCGCATTCCACGTTATGTTTGCGGGCCAGTTCCTGAAACCGACCCCATTTCTCCGGTTTGATCCCTACGGTCATCCGTTCCTGGGATTCGGAGACCCAGATTTCCCATTGATCCAGGCCTTCATACTTCAGGGGCACCCGGTCCAAATGGACTTCACAGCCGTTGCTGAAACGGGCTGATTCGCCGATGGAAGAAGAAAGGCCCCCCCCGCCGTTATCGGTGATATAGGAGACCAATCCCTCATCCCGGGCTTCGAGCAGGAAATCATGCATTTTTTTCTGGGTATAGGGGTCACCGATCTGGACATGACCGGCCGGGGTGTTGGCGCTGTAGACCTCGGAAGAAGCGGTGACCCCGTGTATTCCGTCCTTCCCCACCCGGCCGCCGCACATGACGATCAGGTCCCCCGCTTCGGTCTTTTTCAGTTCAATGGGATCCTCCTTGATCCGGGCCGGCATGAATCCCAGGGCAGCCACAAAGACCAGGCACTTGCCGATATATTGGGGATGAAAAAAAACCTGGCCGAAGGGTGTGGGGATTCCGCTTTTATTGCCGCCGTCCCGCACCCCTTCGATGATGCCGTCTAAAAGACGGCGGGGATGGAGCTTGGGCCGGAGCGGACCGGCATAATCCCGGGGTCCGATACAATAGCCGTAGCTGCCCATCCACAACCGGGATCCTCTCCCTGTACCCATGGGGTCACGGTAAACCCCGACGATGCCGGTAATGGCCCCGCCATAGGGTTCCATATTGGAAGGGCTGTTGTGGGTCTCAGCCGTGATGCAGTAATAATGGTCTTCATCAAAGCGGGCCACCCCGGCGTTATCCCAGAGAACCGAAACCACCCAGTCTTTTTCTTTCATTATCTGCAGTGTCGGGCCTTCGATACAGGTCTTAAAAAGGTTATCAACCGTCTGTCGCTCCCCGCTGGACAGATCCCGGTAATGAAACAAACCCCGAAAGGTATTGTGGTTGCAATGGTCGCTGCGGGCCTGGGAGATATATTCCAGTTCCACATCGGTGGGCAAAGACAATCCCACGGATTTCCGGGATTCAAGGGTTTCCGGGTCCTGGAAATAAGCCTGGATAACGGCCATATCCCCTTTGGGCAAGGCCCAGGACCGTTCCCGGTTCAGCCGGGCGAATTCCTCCAGGGAGTCGATAGGGATAACGGAAACCGTGGGTTGGTGCTGCAGGACGACTTTGGGAATCAGGGTGCCGATGCCGGAACGGAAATCCCATTCCCTCTGGGAAAAGACCTTCCACCGCTGAATCAGGTCATTGGCCAGCAGTTCCCGGGCGATATTTTCCATGGCCCCTCTTTGGCTTCGCGGGGCCTTGATCTGAAATTGTTTAGAGGTATAGACCGCTTCCCCTTGGGGCAGGGAGAGATCCAGAAAGGCCTCGATGGCCTCCACGGCCGTACTGCCGGGGTTATCCTTGACGCCCGGCAGAAATCCCACCCAGATGATCCAGTCAAAATCCCGGGCCAGGGGCTGGAAAGCAGAAATCTGGGTCACCGGATTGGTGAAGATCTCCCGGCGGAGGGCCTCTAATTGTTCCGGGGACAGGGTGGTATCAAAGGTCAGTACCTGGATGGTCCGGACCTCCTCCAACTTGATCCCCAGATAGTCCCGGGCCTTTCTTTTCAGGGTTTCCCCTTCCGGATCGCGGATCTCGGGTTTGAGCATGATTTCCAATCGTTGGGCCATGGACTTTCCTTCGGCTATATTGGTTGGGCGGCGATTTTCGTTATTTTTTGATAATCAAAATTATAAAATGGAAATTCATTTGTCAAATTGATAATTATTATATGATTTAACAGTCCTATAAATAATTCTTAGCCGAAACTTTGGTGGGATACTTTCAAACGTTCTTGTAGGCTTTGATGAAATCGTCTCGCAAAATCCCCGCTTGGGTACAAAGGGTTCTAAAGGTAGAAGCTTTAATCTGGGGATGATTGGGCAGGGTTAAGGGAGTTTTACTTCCATCCGGATTTTCCCGTTCCATGGAAATATGTTCTTTTTCACGGACCTTTCGAAATCCCAATTTCTCCAGGGCGTTTATGATGGTTCTTTTGGGTGCATCAACAGGAAATTTAGGCACCGGAATCAGATCCCCGCTTCAGCGACAAAAGCTTCGAGAATGGGAGGTTCAATGGTTAAGTCGTCTTCACCGAAGGTTTCGATATGAAAACGAATGGCCGATCTGACATCGGAAAGGGCTTCTTCGTAGCTGTCTCCCTGGCCGACAACCACCCCCTTAATACCCAAAGGATAAGCCACATAACCATCCGGGTGTTTTTCCACTACAATCTTATAGGCTTTCATCTTCTCCCCTCAATTTGGTATCCAGAAATACGCTTTATTTTTCCCCCCATTATATCAATCCCATGGCTAATAATCAATTTTTCTTAATGGCCTTTTCCATCAACTTCGATTGGCTGCCTGTGTACTTTCAGTTTCCCTTGCCCTCGGAAAAGGAAAAGCATATAATCGGCGAAAACTGAAAAGACTGGGGCGATCATCATGCGTGTGGCCATGTATTATAACAATAAAGATATCCGTCTGGAGGAGATGCCCCAACCGGCAATTGGTCCTGACGAAGTCCTGGTCCGCATCGAAGCCGGCGGCATCTGCGGCAGCGATGTCCTGGAATGGTACCGGATTCACAAGGCCCCCTTGGTCCTGGGCCATGAAGTGGCCGGGCGGATCTGGGAAGTCGGTCATCAGGTCAAAAAATACAAGGTAGGCGACCGGGTAGCCGCCTCCCACCATGTGCCCTGCAACACCTGTTTTTATTGCCTGAGCGGTCACCCAACGGTTTGCGATACCCTGCGTTCCACCAATTTTGATCCCGGCGGATTCGCCGAATTTGTCCGTTTACCTTCCATCAATGTCGACCGGGGTATATACCGGTTGCCTGATTCGCTCTCCTATGAAGACGCCACCTTTAT
>JBFMBU010000240.1:0-20797 GCA_040755035.1 Thermodesulfobacteriota bacterium | reverse complement strand
AGAGGAATAGCCACATAGTCTGTAGCAATAAGCGCCGACCGATTGATAGCACCAAGATTGGGGCCGACATCCACCAGGATAATATCGGCCCCCACTTTCTTTCCAACCATTTGCGCCACCTGCCAAAAGGCAGTCAGAATACGAAAAGGCCGATACAAATTGGTGTCACCCATACTATCCGGCCAGGCCGCCGACAGGGTATCTTCAAATGAGGCCAAAGCCACATCCCCGGGGATTAAATAGAGACCTTGGGCCACTTTTTGGACGTTAGGTTCTACAATATTACCCACTTGGGTGAGTGGTTCGATAGCCCGATAAATCGTCGTCGGCGTTTTCTCAGTTTCCCATAACTGTTCAAGTTGATCTTCATCCAGATAGGCGGCGGTTAAATTGGCCTGGGCGTCCAGATCAACAGCCACAACCGTATGGCCTTGTTCAGAAAACATCCAGGCCAGGTGATAAACAAGGGATGTTTTCCCTACGCCGCCTTTGTTATTAAAAAATGTCAGTAAGGGAATACTCATGGGCGCCTCCTGAGCGTTGCCAGCACGGTCATCTGTTCAATCTGAAATTCTATGTCGGGATTGCCGTTCTTTAGCATTTCCGCTCTTGCGGTCTGAATGCCGATGCCGAATCTCTGGACAACGATGGATGGCGGAGATAGGGTGTTTCCGTCCGTCCTTATGTCGGAGAGGGTGCGCAGAAGTTCATCGGTAATTCCCAACCCGGAGGGCGTACCATCATTTTTTGCACCTATAAAAAGGACTCCTGGTTTGCGATGATCTGGCAAATCGTTTGCAAAAGCGCACACCGCCTGCCGCCCGGAGTCCGGGGCATCGCCTTTCCAAGACTCTTTTCGCTCAGCGAGGTCCGATTCGATATCAGCCAGAAGTGCTTCAAGTTGTTCATCTGTATAGTTCATCGGTTCCTCTCTGAAATTTTGTTAATTCAATTGACTTCATAGATCTTTTAAAACTTTATTGTTAAGGAATTGACCTTCTCGTGTCAAGACCTAAGAAGACGGCCCAGCTCGGGCAATTAATTCCGCAAAATTATAATTGACGCTGGTCACCCCGAAATCCGGTTCACGTTGGAAGGGGCGGTGTAAAAAAAGGCCGCGGTCATTTTAGCAATTGCCTTTTTTCTGAGGCTTTTTGGACGTCTTCCCGGATGCTATTTTGTGTTTCTCTTCGTACATGGCAGGGAAATTGAAAGGCGGCAAATTAAAAGGCGGAATATTTGCGCGCCTTGTCAAATCGGCAATGGTCTCGCGAACATAGGGGAAAATAATAGCCGCACAATTAATATTCGCGATGCGATCCAGATCTTCTTTTAAAGGCATTTCCTTAAGAGTGAACACCCCTTCCCAGGCTACAGCGAACCGAAAAGGTTGATTTTCGAAATCGGAAGAAACAGAAACCATTACCTGGAGTATCTTATCATTTGTTTTATATTCAACTTCTACGCTATGCTTAATCTCAATTGGCTTATTCTTTTCCCTCTTAAAATCCCGGATCAGGGAAAAGTGGGACTCGTTGAGCCGGATACCGGCAATTTGAAATTCATACCCCATAAACGACCTCCTCTGTCCCGGTAAAAAAGGGTTGCTCCCGAAGCTGATAAGCTTTTTTTATTCTGACATCCTCCATATAGACCACTTTTGCTGATTTCTGTTTTTTCTGAATAACTTTCAACATTTCCGGATAGGCATCCAAAATGCGGAGCAAGTTATCCATCCCTTTACTCTGACAAACCTGTCCGGATTCATACCTGGCTATACTTTTCAGGCCCCCGCCAACAATTTCAGCCAGTTGTTCCTGGGTAAGACCCAGTTTGATTCGAATGGCCTTGATCTGCTCCCCGGCAAGAAGCCCATCAACCCTGCGCTGAAAATCCTTTAATTTCTTCCCGGATGCTTTCAAGGTAAGGTTGTCAACGATAGCATCTCCGCATTCGCTGCAGGTGTAGGTTGTATAATCTGGTATGGAAATGGTTTCTCCTTTATATTCAAATTTTTCGGTTCCGATTTTCTTTTTGAGAACACCAATTCCGCAAATAGGGCATTTTCGTGTCTTCATTTATTCCTCGCTCCCTTCATCCCTCTTCAACTGAATCAGGACGGCATTTTTCCCATCTGGGGACAATTGGACTTTGATATACAAGGGAATATCGTTTTCGTCCCGGTATCGATACACATCCTGCCATATTTTGTGATTACCATAAGATGTCATGGACTTATAGAAGTAATCCGAACAAAGTCGATTGACAACTGACAATAAATCGACTTCGTTCATGTAACCGATGGTTGCAGCATTTTTTTGGGCTGTCTGCCTTATGATTCTGGTTGAAACAGCATTAAAAAGCCTTTTAATGGTTTTGAGGTCATAGTGAGGTTTTCGCTTTTCCATCCAAAATCCATTCCAGCAAAAGTATCATTATGATACTAAGATACTCTTTGTCAACTATTTTCGAAAAATATTTTTTCCCCAATCAGGAGGGAATTCCTCCATATTTAAGCAATTCCGCAAAATTATAGTTCACACTGGTCACCCCAAAATCCGGTTCGCGTTGAAAAGGGCGACGAAGGTAATGGACCAGGTGAGCCTCATCAGGAAGAAACTCCACAATGGCCAGGATAAAATCTTCTGGTTTATTAAAGGAATAGAGGATTTCGTTCTTGGTTACCGTCAGAGTGGCTGCTCCGGAAATACGGCCCTTCACTTCTATAAAACGAAGTTTGCCGGTGCCTGGCACCCTGCTTTCGATATCGTAACCAAGTTTTTCAAATTCGCGGTCTGTCGGCTCAAAACCGAGATTGCGCTCTGTTTCCATGACGATGGCCCGGGCCCGGGCCGCTGTGACCTGAGTGTCTATCGGGGACGAAGGTTTCGGTAAAGGGCGTCCGGAAATCAGGTTAAGCAGCCCGAGGGGGACGACCACCAGGCCGCCGAGAATCACCGGGGGCAGGGTGGATATCCGGCCTTCCAGGCTTAGTTCTTCCATCCTTTTATGCAACCGGGCCTGAAGTTCATCGGCCCGCCGGCGGGCCTCTTGGGAATTCAGACGGGCATTTATCCGGCCGGCCTGTTCTTGGAGCTTGAGTTCTTCGGCCCGGTGGTCCCAATAACCGATTTCTTTAGTCAAACGGTCTTTAACCGCTGCCCTTGTCTTTTCAATCCAGCCCAATCTTCGGGCACGGACCTCCTGGAGATGTTCGGGAACCATGGTGGCAACGGCCTGCTCCATGGCTTGCTGTTCCAGACTTCGGGTTATCCAGACCAATTCCGGTCGGGAGAGAAGGAGATCAATATTCAATTCGTTGGGCTGTAGAGGGCGGTAATCCAGATAAGGGGCATAATGCAGATGACGGGCATTGCCTTTGGCGTCCAATTCCACATAAAGCATCTGCTTGGATATGGTGCGGCGGTCACCCGTCTTGGTAACACTGGCATCCTGGATGGTGTGCTCCAGGTAGAAAAGAACCCGGGGATCGGTTCCCGTATCTGCTTCATCCACTAATACCGTTCCCCGGCGAAGAAGGTCCCGGTTCCGTTCCAGGGTTAAATCAAGGATGGCATCCAACAGGGGATGCCCCGGGCTGATGAAGGTGGCCGGCGTCTGGCCTTGAGGGGCAATCAGGCTTTTTTCAAAAGTGATCCGTTCGTATCTGGGTAAGACCGGTCCCCCCAGACCGATAAGGCGGTCCCTATTGCGAATAGGTGCCGGAACATGGGAGATTTCATAACGGCGTGGTTCTCTTTGCCGAAGCGAACCGCCCAGGCGTTTAAAACTTTCCAGGAAAAAAGATTCAATATAATGGGGCTGAAGGCGTCGGGCCTCGGCCCGTTCCATCTCTTCCCTGACCCGGGCGACCCGGCCGGCATCCATGGTGTCCTGAACCAGGGCCCGTTCCTCAAGGAGGCCTCGCAATTGTTCCTGATTAACCGCATTAATAATAACCTGGGTCAAACGGGCACGAACCTCCGGAAGCCCTCCGTAGCGGATGGCTTCAATCAACAAATCACGAAGCGGGCGGCCTTCAAATTGGAGCTTGCCGAGAACATCAAAGACCTGCCCGCCAAGGGTCTGACGGGCTTGCTCCAGTTTTTCGAGCAGGGTCCGGTAGACATCGCCCTCCCGGGTCTCTTCGGCAACCAAATTCCAGAGATGACAAACCTCGGTTTGCCCGATTCTATGGATGCGCCCAAAACGCTGTTCAATCCGGTTGGGATTCCAGGGCAGATCATAGTTCACCATCAGATGGGCACGTTGGAGGTTGATTCCTTCTCCGGCTGCATCGGTAGCCACCAGTACCTGGACTTCGGGGTCCTGTTTAAAGGATTCTTGAATTTTTAAGCGCTCTTCCCGGCCTAAGCTCCCATGAATGATGACCACGGCTTCCTGACGCCCGAGCAGGGTGCGGATTCTTTTTTCAAGATAGCTTAAGGTATCCCGGTGCTCGGTGAAGATAACCAGCTTTTGACTGGGCGAGGGTTTGGGGGGTGCAATGGGTCCGCTGCCGTAAGGGACCTGGGCTTCGGACAGTTTTATTGTTTTGGGGGAGGAAAATATTTCATTTAACAGACCGGCCAGTTCCTGCCATTTTCGGTCTTCCCCGCTGGTCCGCAAGGCCAGGGCCATATTTTCCAACCTGATGAGGATGGCAATTTCGGCCTTCAGTTCTTCCATGGTCCTGGCCGCAGTGGCCTGATCCAGGACTTGATCCTCTGCTTCCTCCACTTCATTATCCGGGGCTTCATCAAGGTCTTCGAGATCTTCGGCATCGAGAACAGGGGCCGCAGGAGAGAAGATTTGTAAGCTGTTGGCTCGCTGTAACAATTCCAATTCTTTGAGCCGTTTCTCCAGCCGTTCCCGACGCCGGCGAAGGGATTGATAAATAGCCTCCGGGGAGGAGGCTAAGCGACGCTGCAAGATGGTCAGGGCAAACCCGACCGTCCCTTTCCGTTTATCATTTTCAAGCGCATCAGCCCGATTAAACTCCTCCCGAACATATTCGGTGACTTCTTTATAAAGCAGCGCTTCAGCATTGGAAAGTTTATAAGGAACCGTATAGGCGATCCGTTCGGGAAATAGCGGCGTCCCATCGAATTTTAGGAGATTTTCCTTGATCATCCGGCGCATCAAGTCGGAAACCTCCACTTGATGAACGCCGTCGCGGAAACGCCCTTCAAAACGATCCCCATCGAGTAAGGCCAGAAAAAGTTGAAAATCCTCCTCTTTTCCATTATGGGGGGTGGCTGTCATCAACAGCAAGTGGCGGGTCAGGGTGCCGAGTAACTGGCCAAGCCTGTAACGTTTGGTGTAATTGATCTCCCCGCCGAAAAAGGAGGCTGACAGCTTATGGGCCTCATCACAGACCACCAGGTCCCAGCGGCAATCGGGGACTTTCAGTTTTTCCTGAAGGTCTTCATTGCGGGATAGTTTATCGAGCCGGGCGATAATGAGATTGTTTTCCAGGAACCAATTTCCTGTCCGGGCCGCTTCGAGTTTGTCATTGGTCAGGATCTCAAAAGGGAGTTGGAAGCGGCGGAAAAGTTCATCCTGCCACTGTTCGGCCAGGCTTCCTGGACAAACGATCAGGCAGCGCTGTAAATCGCCACGAACGATCAATTCCTTGATGAGCAGACCGGCCATGATGGTTTTCCCGGCACCGGGGTCGTCAGCCAGCAGAAATCGCAGTGGTTGGCGTGGAAGCATGGCCTCATACACACCCGTAATCTGATGGGGTAAGGGGTCGATCAGCGAGGTATGGACAGCCAGAACCGGATCGAAGAGATAGGCCAATCGGATCCTGTGGGCCTCGGAAACCAGGCGGAAAAGATGGCCGTCTCCATCAAAACTCCAGGGGCGGCCAATCTCCACCACCTCCAGATCAGGCTCATCATGGCGATAAAGAAGGACATTATCCACCCGGCCGGAGGGATCTTTATAAGTCAGTTCTAAGGCTTCAGAGCCGAACCATTGGACATTAATAACAGTTACTAACCGGTCAGGTAGAAGACCCCGGATAGAGGCATTAGGCAGGAGTTCTTCGAGACGAGCCATAACCAATGAAGGAAAAAGCCCCTCTTAAGAAAAAAATAAATAAGGGATTTGTTCCCGTTTACCTTCCTGAATCTAAGATATTATAAAATATTAAAGAAATATTAAACAGATAGAATGAAGTATCATAATTTTTTTAACCTGTCAATTGTTGCTTCAGGGAAGGAGAAGTCTTGTCTTGAGAGGTGGCAAGATTTTTACTGAAGATATTCAATAAGACTTTGCGGCGGAAAGGGCAGATGTTGAAAAATCATCCCTTCCACCTTCAAGGTGTCCTGATAAAGGGCTTGGATCCGTTCCACGGCTTCCGGCGAACGCCCATAGGTATCTACAAGATAGGTGAACCGGTCATCCAAACCGACAATTTCATCATGACGGACCCGTTTATCGGCATAATGAACCAGGATGATCTCATCCATCTTCTCAGATTGAAAATAAGCGCCTTCCAGGACGACATGCTGACCGACGATACGGGCCACCGCTTCGTATCCCCATTCCCTAACCATGGTTTCACCAACCAGGGCATGATTACCCTTGGTTTTCAGGCATTCGGTCTTGGCAATATCGTGGAGAAGGCCTCCGGCTTCGACCAGATCTAAATTCAAATCCGGAAATTTGGGTAATAAGTTTTCCCCCAGACAAACCGCTATGCGGGCCACCTGCAAACTGTGATCCTTGATATTGGAAAGCATGCCGTACTGTTCCATAAGAGCAAAGCAGGTTTCACGGCTGGGGATCCGTTCTGGCATAGTATTAAATCGTTGTATCAGTTTAGCTTTATTAAAAATTGAAAATCTTTTTTTTGCCTCAGACAAAGGCGGGACGAGGTGGCGGCGACTTGCCGCCCCCTCACTGTCAGGCCCTCCGGGCACTTGAAACCTGTTAGCCACCGGATCGAGTCCGGGGCAGGCCGGCGATAGCTGGTTTCCCCGGACCGTTTTTGTTGGTCCGAGGAAACCATTTCTCGTCCGGTTTTGTCCGTGTGGGTCGGTGGCAAAAAAGAATTTTAAAAAAAATGGATTTCTCCGAACTCTGAACTCCGAACTCTATTCCTGAAGTTCCGGGAGGTCCTTGTATAAATCCAGGGCCTCGGGATTGGCCAGGGCATCTTTGTTCAAAACGGGTTTGCCGTGAATGACATTCCTTACCGCCAGCTCCACCTTTTTCATATTGATGGTATAAGGTATGTCAGCAACCGGAATGATCCTGGCCGGGACATGGCGGGGAGAAGTGTTCTCCCGGATGGTTTTCCTGATTTTTGCCGTTAGGGAGTCATTTAACTCCACACCCGCCGCTGTTTTTACGAAAAGAATGATCCGAACATCATTTTCCCAATCCTGACCGACCACAATGCTGTCGGCGATCTCCGGCAGGGTCTCCACCTGGCGGTAAATATCTGCCGTCCCGATACGCACGCCTCCCGGGTTGAGGGTGGCGTCGGATCGTCCATAAATAACCACCCCGCCGTTTTCGGTGATCTTGATGAAATCACCGTGACACCAGACCCCGGGGAAGGACTTGAAATAGGCGCTCAAGTATTTTTCATTATCGGGATCGTTCCAAAAATACAAGGGCATGGAAGGGAAAGGGGCCGTGCAAACCAGTTCCCCCAATTCATTGATTACCGGTTTCCCCTGGGCGTTGAAGGCCTCGACCTTCATGCCCAGCCCACGGCACTGGAGCTCCCCTTCAAACACCGGCAGCAACGGATTGCCGAGGGCAAAACAACCGTTCAAATCCGTCCCCCCGGAAATGGAAGACAATTGGACGTCCTTTTTCACCTCCCGGTAAATATAATGGAATCCCTCCACGGCCAGGGGGGAGCCGGTGGACAGGATGGCCCGCAATGAGGACAGATCAAAGTCCCGGCCCGGTTTGACCCCCTCTTTCTCCAGGGAAGCGATATAACGGGCGCTGGTACCGAAGACGGTGATCTTTTCCTCCTGGGCCAGTTTCCAAAGGACCCCAGGGTCGGGATAAAAGGGAGAGCCGTCAAAGAGGACCAGAGTCGCCCCGCAGGACAGTGAACAGGTCAACCAGTTCCACATCATCCAGCCGCAGGTGGTGAAATAAAAAATGGTATCCTCCCGTTTCAAGTCGGTGTGGAGCATAAGTTCCTTCATCTGGTGAACCAGGATGCCGGCCACCCCCTGGACCATGCACTTGGGCAAACCAGTGGTGCCGGAGGAATACATGATATAAAGCGGATGGTCAGCCGGGACCTGGACAAAATCCATCGTCTCCGTATTTTTCCCGGAAAGGAAGGCCGGGAAAAGGACCGCCCCGGGTAAGGAGGTGAGGTCGGGCTTTTCTTGCAGATAGGGGACCACTACCACTTTTTCCACCGAAGGGAGATCCCTGATGATTTCAGCCACACGGCTGATCGAATCAAAGGCTTTTCCGTTGTAGGAATAGCCGTCGCTGGTGAAAAGGACTTTGGGCTTGATCTGCCCGAAACGGTCCAGGACCCCCTTGATGCCGAAATCCGGGGAACAGGAGGACCAGACCGCCCCCAGAGAAGTGGCGGCCAGCATGGCGATAATGGTTTCCATCATGTTGGGCATGAATCCCACCACGCGGTCTCCGGGTTTGATCCCTGAATCTCTCAAGGCGGCGCTTAGGGCGGCCACCTTGGCGTACAATTCTCTATAAGTGATCCGTCTGGTTTCCTGTGCTTCCCCTTTAAAGATCAGGGCCGTCCGGTCGTCCCGATAGCGCAGCAGGTTTTCGGCAAAATTGAGCCTGGCCCCCTCGAACCATTTGGCTCCCGGCATTTTTCCAAGATCGTCGATCACCCGCTCATAGGGTTGCGAGGCCTTGATTTCCCCGAACTCCCAGACTGCGGCCCAGAAATCGGATATTTGTTTGATGGACCAGTCGTATAATTCCGGATAGGTCTCAAAATTTTTACCATATTTCTGATTGACAAACCGGATGAAACGGGTCAGGTTGGCCTTCTCGATTTGTTCCGGCGATGGTTCCCATAATGGTTTTTTCATTGGCGGCCCCTTCCGAAGCTTTTATAATGGATAAAAGATATTGAAAAAAGACAAAGGTGTCAAGAAAGATATCGTAGCTTACTTTAGGAAAGAGGTTTTGGGGTTATCCCTTTTTCAATTGACATTTTTCCGTCAATTTGACTATCTCAGATTATCTTTATCAATAATCCTACAAAAAGTTTCAGCTTTAAAGCAAAGCGCTTTTATAAGTCATTAGGGTCGGTTGCGCCTTTACAATATTCAAGAAAAAATATTTATGTAACATCCTCGATATAACGACCAAGATAAACATTTTGGCTATTAAGGCACACATAACAACAGCATTAAGGACGATGGCAAAAAGCCACCGCGCGTGGAGCCGAACGTTATGCCTTTAAAAATCATTGACAGACGCATCGAACTCGTCTATTCTATAGTAAGAATACAATAGGCACACATTCATGAAATATTACGATTGGAACGATGACAAAAATGAGTTGTTAAAGAAGCTACGTGGAGTGTCATTCGAACAAGTGGTCCTGGCGATTGTTTCCGGTGATCTGAATGACCGAGTAAAACATCCAAACCCCGAAAAATACCCCAATCAGCGAGTATTCTTGGTGAAGATTGACGACTACATATATTCAGTGCCATTTGTCGAAGATGATGAGAAAATATTTTTGAAAACGATAATACCAAACAGTAAGGCAACGAAGAAGTACTTGGGAGGCAAGAAATGAAAAGGGTGCAATACATCGATGAAGAAGAAATGGAATTGGCAAAATCGCTTGAAGCGGAAGAATGGGTCTCCGATCTCACCAAAAAAGCGAAGAAACAGTACGTGGAATATGCCCGCAATAGCCTGACAAAACAAAAAAGGATCAACATCCGAATGACCGAGCGAGATCTAAAGAAAATCCAGGCAAAAGCGATTGAGGAAGGTCTCCCTTATCAATCCCTCATCTCTATGCTGATTCACAAATATAACGAAGGGAAAGTATTCGTTCAGGAATGGCATAACAAAGGCATGCAGCCAATCGCCGATAAATCCAGCTCAGGATGATGCCGCACGTTTTCCTAACAGCATTGGGACGGCATTGAGGTCTTGCCTAATGTAAAGGGGACATCCGTGCAGGATGAGCTTTAAAATTCGAGGTCAATCCGTTAAGGGAAAGGTCATGTCCGGATAAGGGAAGAGGCCCTGCACCTTGAGGCAGGGCCTCTTGAAATTCCGGGCAATCCTTCATCGCTTGAAATTGCCAAAAAGGCCTGAGCATTTATCCAGATCAGCTCAGGAGGTCTTCCCCGTATATCGGTTGGTAATCGGCAACCGCCAGTCCTTGCCGAAAGCCCGGCTGGTGATTTTGATACCCGGCGGGCTTTGGCGGCGCTTATACTCATTGCGATCAACCATACCGATCACCCTTTCCACCATCTCCCGCTGAAAACCCTTGCCAACGATTTCTTCCAAGGAACAGCTTTCCTCCACATAAGCGGACAGAATAGGGTCCAACTGCTCATAAGGAGGCAGGGAATCGGAGTCTTTTTGATCAGGCCGCAATTCTGCAGAAGGAGGTTTGTCCAGCACCCGCTGCGGAATGATCGGCCGGCCTTCCCGTTGATTCAGATAGCGGCTTAGATCGTAAACCAGGGTTTTGGGCACGTCTTTTAATACGGCGAACCCTCCGGCCGTGTCTCCATAAAGGGTGGAATACCCGACCCCAACTTCGCTCTTGTTCCCAGTGGTCAGGACCAGCCAGCCAAATTTATTGGAAAGGGCCATGAGCAGGGTCCCCCTGATGCGGGGTTGAAGGTTTTCCTCGGTCAGGTCCTGAGGCAATTTTTTAAAATGGGGGTGTACTATTTCGAGAAACGACAGAAAAACTTTCTCAATGGGTATATTTAAAAAGTGAATCCCCAGATTCTTGGCCAGAAGCTCGGCATCTTGCAGACTATGATCGGAAGAATAGCGGGTGGGCATGGCTACCCCGTAAACCTGTTTTGGGCCTAAGGCCTCGGCGGCAATGGCTGCGGTCAGGGAGCTGTCAATGCCCCCGGAAAGGCCGACCACCACTTTACTGAAACCGTTTTTACGGCAGTAATCTCCGGTCCCCAGGACCAGGGCTTGCAAGACTTCGGCCTCTAAAGCCAAAGGAGCGGCCTTTGGGGAGGGCAAGGGCTGGGTTGTTTTCTTGGTCGGGATTTTTGGCAATTCAATGGCTGGCACATTCCCTTCGACCCCTTTGGCCTGTTTTCGCCTCCGCGGATCAAAAAGACGCCAGCGCAAGACCTCTTTTAAATCGAGATCAACCGTCAGAACCTCTTCCTGAAATTGCCCGGCCCGGGCCATCAGTTCGCCCTGGGGGTCAAAGATCATACTTTGGCCGTCGAATATCAATTCATCTTGACCTCCCACCAGATTACAATAGGCCAGGAAGGCGCGGTTATCGGCAGCCCGAGTGGAGAGCATCCGTTCCCGTTCCAGACCCTTTCCCATAAAATAAGGGGAAGAGGAGATATTGATCAGGACCTGGGCCCCACCCTGGGCGACCTGAGCCTGGGGGGGTCCATTGGGGTACCAGATATCTTCACAGATACTGACCCCGAAAACCGTATCCCCCAGGCGGAAAACCTGGTTTTGTTTCCCGGCTTGGAAATAACGGTTCTCATCAAAAACTCCATAATTGGGAAGGTACTGTTTGGCATAAACCCCGGCCAACCTGCCATCGGCCAGGACCGCAGCACCGTTATAAAGATCATCTTCCACCCACAACCCCCCTATAACCGCCACCAGACCCTTGGTTTCCTTGACCAGGTCTGTCAGGGTCCTCTGGGCCGCTTCCACAAAGTCCGGTTTCAGCAAGAGGTCTTCCGGCGGATAGCCGGTGACGGCCAGTTCCGGGAAGATCACTACCTGGGCCCCGGATCGGCGGGCCTTTTGCATCCCCTCAATAATTTTTTTACGGTTGCCGGGAAGGTCCCCTACGGTAGCGTTGATTTGGGCCAGGGCGAGACGAAGCGTCATGGATCTTTATCCTTCGAAAATAATATTGTTTTGGTCTTCTATATTAACCTTTCTAATTACCTTCGTCAAAAAAAATCAGATCCTTCCTTTCTTTCCATAAGGACAAACGGCAATGCACACCCCGCAAATGCGGGTCTCGATGCCGGGAAGGGATCTGAATTCGATCAGGTTTTCAGGAATTAGGGGCAATTTTTTTCGAAAGGGTTCCAGATCGGCCACGCCGATTAAATCGGCACCGAGGTTTTGGCCATAGGTTTTAAGATTTGCAGTAGTGTCCATATAATTTCGCTTTACTATGAAAAGACGCAGGCGCCCGAAGAACAGTCACACTAAAACAGAATAAAATATTGCTCCCCTCCCCACCTTCCCCCTCCAATGGGGGAGGGAAGGGGTGGGGGTGAGGTTGCTCAGGACAGCATGGTCTTTAAAACCTCCCCCAGCCTTCTGATTCCCTCCCGAATCGTTTCCGGATCGACGCTTGAAAAATTCAAACGCAGGGTGTTCACCCCTCTCTTGTTCACATAAAAGGGGTCGCCGGGGACAAAGGCCACCTTCTGCAGAACCGCCCGGTCGAATACCTCCATGGCCGACATCCCTTCCGGCAGGGTGATCCAAAGGAACATCCCCCCTTCCGGCTGGGTGTACCCGGTTCCATCGGGAAAATACTCTCTTATGGCCGAAACCATGGCCTCTCTCTGTTTTCCATAGGCCTCCCGGATTTTTTCAATATGCCGGTTGATATCGTTATCCTGGAGATATTGAAAAATAATCCTCTGGCCGAAATAATTGGTATGGAGATCGGAGGCCTGTTTGGCTACGATCAATTTTTCCATAATTTCGTCCCTGGCCACGATCCAGCCGATGCGGAACGAAGGGACCACAATCTTGGAGAAAGACCCCAGCAGGACCGTGTTTTCGGGTAGGAGTCGGTAAAAGGATGGTTGGTCTTCCCCTAAAAACCGCAGCTCCCCATAAGGATCATCTTCGATCAGGATCGTTTCTTTTGTTTTCAGAATACGGGCGATTTCCCTCCGATTCTGCCCTGAATAGCTGATACCGGCAGGGTTCTGGAAATTGGGTACGGTATACATCAGTTTGATCAGGTGGTTGGTTGTGACCTCCTCCAGGAGATCGGCGGCCATCCCTTCCGGAGTCACCGGCACCGGGAAAAACCTGGAACGGTAAATGGAAAAGGCCTGAATGGCCCCCAGGTAACCCGGTTCTTCGATAACCACGTTATCCCCCTCGTTTAAGAAGGTCTTGCCCAGCAAGTCGAGCCCTTGCTGGGAGCCGGTGGTGATCAGGACATTGTCCCGAGGCACTGAAATATTTTTTTTCTTGTATCGGTTGACGATCCAGTCCCGTAATGCATCATACCCTTCGGTGGTACTGTATTGAAGGACATCCTTGCCGGCCGTTTCCAGCACCTTTTGCGTTGCGGCCTTGATTTCCTCAAGAGGGAAGAGGTCCCGGTTGGGCAGGCCTCCGGCAAAGGAAATGACCGATTCATCAATGGTGAATTTCAGGATCTCCCGGATGAAAGACCGGGGGACATCGGAGATGCGGTCGGAAAAGATACTGCCCATAGGTCAACTCCAATATTTAATTGCTGCCTGAATCATTTTTCATAACCCGCATAAAAGGAATAGGCCTGTTTTGTTGTCAAACCCCACAATAATCCATGATCGTTTCCGCCAGGATTTTAGTCAGGGTAACCAGGGATTGAAAATCGACATATTCCATTGCCGCATGAAATCCCTCCCCGGAATGGCCGGATCGGGATTGACCGATTCAATACAAATCATATCCTGGATGACGGTCAAGAGCTCTTTTTCATCAACGGTGAATTCCTTCAACATGTTATCCCCGTTTACCTTTTTTTATCTCCTTGACCAGCCGGTGGATCTTTTTCCAGCGGGCTTTTTCAAGGGCCTGGGGTTTCATCTGCTGTCGATCCGCCAGGTAGGCATACTCTTTTTTTAATTTAAGATAGCTCTCCAGCCGCTTTGGGTCTAAAGCACCGCTGCTGACGGCCCCCCGGACCATACATCCCGGCTCCTCTTCGTGACGGCAATCTCCAAAACGACATTGCGCGGCCAGGTCCTCAATATCGTCAAAGACCTGGTTTAATCCTTCTTCGTCCCCCCAGACCTGCAGTTCCCTCATACCCGGGGTATCGATAACCATGGCCCCACCGGGAAGAAAAATCAATTGGCGAAAGGTGGTGGTATGACGGCCACGGCTTCCCAATTCACTGACCGTATTCACCGCCAGGCGGTCGGTTCCCAGGAGGGCATTGATCAGAGTGGATTTGCCTACGCCCGAGGACCCCAAAAAGGCCACGGTTTTACCGGGTTGGAGAAAAGGAGACAAAGCTTCCAGTCCAGCTTTCTGTGAAGCACTTAAGAAAAATACCTCGACCCCTAAAGCAATCGATTCCACTTCCTCTTTCCGTAACTCAACCTCAGGGCAAAGGTCGGCTTTATTCAACAGGATAACCGGAACGGCCCCGCTTTCCCAGGCCAGGGTCAGATAACGCTCGATACGCCTCAGATTAAAATTTAAATCCAGCCCACAGACAATAAAAACAAAATCAATATTGGCGGCGACAACCTGTTCCTCGGTTTTTAGACCCGGCACCTTACGACGGAAAGCGCTTTTTCTGGGAAGCAAGACCTGAATGAAACCCTTTCCTTCATCGGGAAGAACGGAAGCGGCCACCCAATCCCCCACAGCGGGAAAACCTCCTTTGTTTTCATTCTCAAATCGGAAACGACCTGAAATTTCACAAGAGATCTCTCCATCTACCCCATAGGCCTCATATTTCCCACGGTTTTCCCGGATGATCCTTAGCGGATTCAAGCCCTGGTCCCTAAAGGAGATAAAACGATCTTCGAAATATTTTTCCCATCCCAGATCGAGTAACCGCATTATCTTTCCAGACTTGTTTCGGACCTCCGAATTCAATGGGTTCACCCTCTTACTACCCCTTATAACAAGGCCGCCATACATAAGTAGGGCGGCCTTGAAGTTTTCCGGAAAAAGTGATAAGATTACTCTTTAAAAATCAGGTGGAGCGGACCTTCTTGGCTTTGGCTTTAAATTCTTCGATCCTCTGCCGGACCGCGATCTTATCGTATTTGCCGACACTGGTCTTGGGGATGTCATCGACAAAAGCGACATAAACCGGAAGCATCCACTTGGTGATTTTCCCTTTTTCGATGCCCTCTTCCTGAAGGAAGGTATTGATATCCTCCTCTTTCTTATCCGATCCGGGAAGGGTCTTAACCAGGGCCATCGGGATTTCCCCCCACTTCTCATCCGGCACACCGACATAAGTGGCTTCCAGGACAAAATCGGCGTTGCTGGTCAGGTTTTCCAACAAAACCGTGGGCACCATTTCCGAACCGCTTCGGATCACGTCCTTGATGCGGTCGGCAATGATGATATAACCGTCCTCATCGATTTTGGCCGCGTCGCCGGTGTGGAACCAGCCGCCACGCCAGGCCTGGGCGGTTCGCTCCGGATCTTTGTAATACTGTTCCGTTATCCAATGACCCCGCAAAATGATTTCGCCGATGGTTTCATTGTCATGGGGCACATCATTGCCTTGTTCATCGACCACCCGGGCGTCTATGGCCGGAAGCATGGGCAGGCCGGTTTTGACGAAAACCTTATCGATTTCCTCTTTCGACCAATCGGCCATATTTCTCTTTAAAGTGGCGCTGATGACCCCGGCCATGGTTTCGGACATACCGTAGCCGGAGGTGGCCCGCATATGGGGGAAAAGTTTTTCGGCCTTATTTTTTAATCCCAGAGGCAGCGCCCCTCCCCCAACGGCGATACTGTTCAGACTGCTGAGGTCCCACTTATCCAGTTCCGGATATTCCAGGAGCATGGCCAGCATGGTCGGCACCATGACGGCGCTGTTGACTTTTTCATTCTGAATCAGTTCACAAAAACTATCCGGGGTGTATTTGCTGGAAAAAACCATCCGGGCCGCCCCATGAACCATCATAAACGGGGTTCCCCAGGCATGGATATGGAAAAAAGGAATGACCGCAAAAAAGACCGTTTGATTAGGCCGCGGCGGATCATCAGGCAGGGTGATGGAATTGCCGGCTCTTTCCAGGGTATGAATACATTGGAGATAAATCTGGCGGTGGGTGTACAAGGCCCCTTTGGGCAAACCGGTGGTACCGGTGGTATAATAGAGCGTGGCCAGGGTGTCCTCATGCAGTTCCGGCCAGTCGAAGGTGGTCGGCTGCTCCTTCAACAGGGCTTCGTATTCGAAAAGGGGTTCAATTTTCGTTTTCGGCAGGCCTGGTTTGTCGGACATATAAACAAATTTTTTAACGGCGGGTTTAATCCGATCGTAGAGCAGTTCGACCAAAGGCAGCAGCATCTCGTCAAAAAACATGACCTCATCCTCGGCATGGGTGATCACATACCCCATATGGTCCAAAGAAAGGCGGATGTTGACGGGGTGGGAGATCGCCCCCGTACAAATGCTCGCAAAAATATTCTCCAGGTGGCGATGGTGATTCATGGCCATGGCCCCGACCCGGTCTCCCGTTTTCACCCCCAGGGCCTTGAGGAGATGGGCGTGCTGGCAGGTGCGGTTGTACCATTCCTTCCAGGTCAGCCTGAAGTACTGGCCTTCATCGTTCCTATAGACGGTGGCGATATCGTCCGGATAAAGACTCAGCGGTCTTTTCATGAAGTTGGTGACCAGCAGCGGATAATTTTTACTGTACTCGGGATAAAAAATTTTCTCACTCATAGGGTTCCTCCTTTTATTCTTTCCTCTATATAGGAAATCATAGTAACGGGTTGCATAAAAACCGCTTGATTATGTCGATAGTTTCCTCATCTCCCACACCGTCCCCTTGGGATCGGGACAATGCAGTTTGAACACTTTCCGGTTTTCACTGTTCCAGGAAGGGAAACCTAAAGCGGCTCTCCAAACATAAAAATCCAGGACATGAAGCAAGGCTTCACAAACATCAACCGGCCTTCTATAAGGATTCTCATAGATAAAGATGTCTCCAAGGTTGTGCCGGCATTCCTCATGCTTTTCCACCATCTTGATCTCGATCTCCCCCAGGCGCTTCCAGACCTGCCTGTATTCTTGATGGTTTTTAATCCGGGAGAGGTCCAGATCAAGGTCCAGGTTTTGGCTATTATCCACGTCCTTTTCTCCTTTAATAAATCGAGACGACTTTCCCTTGGATAAAGGGGAAGCCAAAACAGGTAGAAAATTATGCCTTCTTCCTTGGATAATAATTGGCCAGCAAAGGGTTCGGGTCCAGAAAAGCACCTATGGATGAAATGGGATATTTGAACCCGATCTTGGCCAGGATTTCCAGCCCTTGGATGGCCCGGTCCAGGTCAGCAGGGGGCAGGGCGATGACGATTTCATCATCCCTTACCTGCCCCATGGAGCGTTCCCCGTAACAGGGGATAGCTAATGCCGGTTTTCCGCTGTTATAACATTGGCCGAGAGAATCGACACAGGCCCCCTCCCCGATAAAATGGAATTGAAATCGCTCATAATGGACTTTCTGCAAGCCGCACATGAGCATCATGAGCTGGGCCGGATTGCCGTATATCAGGATCACTTCCGGTTCAAAGTTGGCTTTAAGCAACGGCCCGACCACCACGGCTCCCCCGGGCGGAATCCGGGGATAGTCCGCCTGTTGTTTCAAGCCCTCCTCCACCGAAGGCATCCAGGTGCGGGAGAGCATTTTTGCCTCCTGCAGTTTGGTCTGTTCGTCACTAATCGCCAAACCGTGAATGCGCTTGCAGCGGTCTCCAACCGGGTCCTCAGCGGTCAAGCCGATGGTCAAGCCGCCGACTCGGGCCATAAAGGGGATCTGACAGAACATGCTGGGACGGTTCCAGCGCGTCAGTCCCAGGACCTCGTCCAAATCCGAGGCCTTTTCCAGTCGCCGATAACCGATCGGTTCGCTCGGCAGGCTTAATTTTTCCTTGATAGTTTTGCTTTTTTCAGCCCAGTTTTCCACAGCGGTTCTCCTTGAAAGGGGTAATAGGAGAATGAAAACTCTTTGACAAAGAAACGATTTCAGGTTTCCCTATTGTTTATAATTCATACCAATAATGGAAAGGATCCGTCAACCAGAAATCCTCATGGGTCTTCCGGAGCCTTACCTTCTTGAAAAATGAGAGTATTACCCGTTTAAGGGTTCCCCTCTATCGGGCAACCCAAAGCGACCAGACCAGTACTCCGGATAGAAAGACAAGGGGTATTAAGTGAAGAAGAGGGAGAGGCGGAAGGCGGTGGGGAAGGTTTTCCTGATATCCTCTGGCCAGTAAGGCATAGGTCACTTCGTCGACTTCAAGGAAAGAACGGCGTAACAGGGGTAAGACCAGGTATTTGATTTTCCTCAAAGGCTTGCGGTTGCGATCGCCCAAACGGGCCTGGTGGGCCATTCTGATTTCACGCACCCGATCGAGAAAACGGGAAAAAAATCTTAAAGCAAGGGAAACCATCAGGGCAATACGCCTTCGGGGTACAAAGGGAAAAGGCCTCAGCATCCAAACCAGGGCCTCGGATAAATCACGGGGTCGGGTGACGGCGGTAAAAAGAAAGGCATAACCGAGCCATAATCCCAGACGCCAGGAGAGGAGACCTCCCTGAAGGAGCCCCTCCCGACTGACCGGGAGCCAGGGGAAAAAAGGAAGCCTGTTCCCCGGAGTGAAAAAAACCTGAAAAAGAAATAGGACGATAATCATCACGGCCCAGAACTTGAATTCCCTAAAAAATGGTTTTAAAGGCATTCGGGAAATTATCATTAGGGAGAAGAACAGCAGGGAACCTGAAAGGTATATAAGGAAGGACGGCCGAACCAGAATGAGAGAAATCAGGAGCAGGGCCAGGAATTTTGTGCGGGAATCCCAGCGGTGAAGGAAAGAGATCCCCGGTTGATAGTGTACTATTAGGCCAGCCAAGAGATCTTTTCACTCCCCATCAAGGCATAGCAGGGGGGCCTGACCCCATATCGGGGCAGCAGGGGGAAAATCCCCTCAGGACTTCCTGTTAGTTTCAATTCTCCCTGCTGAAGAACCGCCATGCGGTCCACATGAGAACTGACCTTTTCCACATCATGGGTGGTCACCACCAGGGTATGTCCTTGCCCGTGCCAATCGACCATGAAAGCCAACGTTTCCCGGATGCCCTGATAATCCAGATTGGCGAAAGGTTCATCGAAGAGGATCACCGAGGGCTTCATGGCCATCACCCCGGCGATGGCCAGTCTCCTTTTCTCCCCCCCGGAAAGGAGATCACAGGGTTTTTCGGCCAGTTTTTCCAGACCCATTTTCTTCAAGGCCCAATCGACCCTGCCCTTGATCTCCAGGGGGGGAAGGCCTAAATTTTCGGGGCCGAAGGCCACATCCTCCCCCACCGTCTCCCCTATGATCTGGCTGTCGGGGTCCTGAAAAACCAGGCCCACCCGGGTCCTGACTTCACGGGAATGAGTCATTGAATCAAGACCATCGATCAGGATCGATCCCGAAGTGGGTTTCAACAGACCCCCAAGGGAACGAAGCAGGGTCGTCTTTCCGCTTCCGTTTGGCCCGCAGATCAAAAGGAACTCGCCGCTGGGGATGTCCAAATCAATTCCCTTTAAAGCGCTGGTGCCGTCAGGGTACTGTAGATGCAGGTTATCAATTTTTATCATAATGGCTTACTTCAAAAAAATAGACCACTTTCCTCAATCTCAGGGACTATAAGGATGATCCTTCGGGGATTAAAAGGAAACCGATGGCCTCTGCCGGTCCAGGATGGGTTTTAGGGAACGGGAGAGAAGAATAGCCGCGGCGGCCTTCAGGATATCTCCGGGAAGAAAGGGGATCATACCGGCCATCCAGGCTTTATTCCAGGTCATTTGAGTCACTCCCTTCAGCCAGGGCAGGCCCAGGGCATAGATGGAAAGCGATCCGATGAGGACAGCGAGTACTTTCCCGGCCAGGGACTGCCGCAAGCGCCCGGCAATGAAACCGGTGGCCCAGGCGGATAAGACATATCCGAACAGGTAGCCGCCGGTAGGGCCGAGGAAATGGGCCAGACCTCCCCTGCCCCCGGAAAAGACCGGCAGCCCCATAGCGCCGAGCACCAGGTACAGAGCTGCTGCCACGGCCCCATAACGGGCCCCCAACAGCAATCCGGAAAGGAGGACAAAGAGGCTGGTCAAAACAACAGGAACCGGACCTATGGGCACATAAATATAAGCCCCGGCAGCCATCAGCCCGGCCAGCAGGGAACAAAGCACTAAAGATCTTAATTTATCGAAAGACATCCAGACCTCACCGGATAGTTAACTTATTTCTTTTTTTGGTTAACATATCATGATCGGCCTGTCAAACATTTTCAGGTAGTCGGATCACGGGGACCGGATCCTTTGAAAGGGGCGGAAGGGAAAATTTTTTTGCGAACGGGATTTCCCGCTTTAATTCTGAAAGACCACTTTCCCGCCGATGACGGTCAGTTCCACCTGCAGGTTTGGGATTTCTTCTTCGGCGACGGTGAAAGGATCGTCGCTTAAGACTACCAGATCGGCCTTCTTTCCCGGGGAAAGGCTCCCCCGGTTCTGTTCCTCAAAGGCGCTGCGGGCGGCCAGGGTGGTAACCATGGCCAGGGCTTCATCGACCCCGATTTTTTCTTCTTCCAGGACCCGTTCGCCTCCCCTGGTTCTCCGGGTCACGGCCC
>JBFMBU010000239.1:0-15798 GCA_040755035.1 Thermodesulfobacteriota bacterium | reverse complement strand
ATAAAAATTGTGGATTTTCCGGAAAAGGATTCTTTGCTTCGATTAGGGGAGGATCTCTTCGAAACCGATAGCCCCGGGATTCCGGCCGGGGCTGAGGTTCGACAAGGACATCTGGAAGGGTCCAATGTCGAAGTTGTCAAGGAAATGACGCACATTATTATGACCTTGAGGGAATTTCAGGCCTTTCAAAAGATTATTCAGGGCTTCGATGAAGCCTCCTCAAAATTAAACGAAGTAGCGAGACTGTAGGAACTTAGGAAAAGGATTCAAGGAAAATTGGATAGAATGTATTCCAAAACACAAACCAAATCCGGACCGAAGGCGGGATTTTCGGATCAACCGTTTTGGTTCCGACCGGTCCGGGTTGGGAAGGGAAAGGGGAACAAACCATGATTCGTTCCTTATTTATTTCGGCCACGGGCATGGAGGCCCAGAAAACCAATATGGATGTCATCTCCAACAACCTGGCCAATGTCAACACCACAGGGTACAAGCGAAGCCGGGCGGATTTTCAGGAACTGATTTACCAAGATATCCGGACACCGGGGACCTATTCGGCCGAGGGGACGCTTATTCCATCGGGGATCGAGTTGGGTTTGGGGGTCAAACCGGTGGCGGTGCAAAAAATTTTCCTGCAAGGGGATTTTGTCCAAACGGGCAACAACCTGGACATGGTCATTGAAGGAGAGGGGTTTTTTCAAATCACCAAACCCGATGGGGAAACGGCCTACACCCGCTCCGGGGCCTTTAAAATGGATAACGAAGGTCGGATCGTCACTTCCGACGGCTATCCCCTGGAACCTTCTATCACTATTCCAGCCAATACCCAAAGCGTTACCATCGGCTCCGACGGTAAAGTATCTGTGGTCCAGTCAGGCACTAAGGAACCGGTGGAAGTCGGTCAGATAGAATTGGCCCGCTTTATCAATCCCGGAGGGCTTAAAGCCATTGGGAAGAGCCTTTTTATTCCAACCGCCTCCTCCGGAGATCCCAGCACGGCCAATCCGGGGATGGAAGGACTGGGCACTATTAATCAGGGTTTTATTGAAATGAGCAATGTCAATGTGGTTGAGGAAATGGTCAACATGATCGTCAGCCAACGGGCCTACGAAATCAATTCCAAGGCGGTTCAGGCCTCGGATGAAATGCTTCAGATCGCCAACAATCTGAAGAGGTAACCAGGGATGACCTATCATTTATTCAGGCGGGGATATGGACGGGTCCTGGTCTTGATCGCGGTAACAGGATTCCTTTTCGGTTTCTGGTCCTTGGAGGCCGGGGCCGCCTCCTGGGACTCCCGGTCCGTCATCAAGAATTATCTGACGAAAAATTTTCCTTGGGCGGAAGTGGAAATACTGGAATTAAACGAACCGGAAATGACCTCTAAAGTACCCCCGGAAAGAATCCAAATGCTTCAAGGCCCTCTGGGAAGAGCGGTTTTTTCCCTGCTGTTCAAATCAGGGGAGAAGGGAGTGGTCCAAGCCCACATCCGCGCCCTGGATTGGGTGGCCACTTCCCGACGACCTCTAAAAAAAGGCCAACGTATCGAAAAAGAGGATGTTTATTTGTCCTTACTCGACGTCCGGAAGATGCCCAAGGGGGCCTTGACCCACATGGAAGCGGCCTGGGGTAAAACCATGAACCAATCCCTGGGAGCCAATGTGCCCCTATTGGAAGCCTCTTTAAATGAAGGCCCCCTAATCAAAAAAGGACAGCGGGTGACCCTGATTGCCGCCAGGCCCGGATTGAAAATCACCACATCAGGGGAGGCCCGGCAGGACGGATTTGCGGGCCGTCAGATCAAGGTGGTCACTCTGGACTCCAAGCGGTTTGTTCAGGGAACCCTGGTGAATGAGAATCAGGTCCGGGTGGATTTTTAGTAAATCACCCATGAAAGTATTCGCCAATTTGAAAGAATTTATTCTAAAACAAAAAGTTGACCCGGACCGAATAAGGAGTTTTCGGAATGTTTCGTTTATCCCCTTTGGGTTCCATCCGGTCCGCGTTGGGAGGAGAAGGTGAAACCCCATCATTCTTGTCGGGGAAGAATACTGGTTGCCGGTATGGCTATTTTACTGTTGCAGGGGGCCTGTGCCGCCTATAACGATTATTCCAGGCCCATGCCGCCCCACTATACTCCGATTGAAAAAAAGGTTGAGGCCCCCAGTCCCGGGTCTTTATGGAGGGACAGCAGCGGTTGGTTCGAAGACCGTAAGGCCAGGGCCGTTAACGACCTGGTGACCATAAAAATAGAAGAGAACACCCTGGCCAGTAACCAGGCGGAAACCGGTACCGGACGCAATTCCTCCATGGAGGCCAAGATCCCGGAGTTTTTCGGCATTCCCTTAAGCTATGACATGGGAAAAATCGTCGGAAAGGGAATGGCCGGGATTACTATTACCCCTTCCGTATCCGTAACCGGAGAAAATGAATTCTCCGGCCGGGGAAATACTACCCGGGCCGGGAGTCTGACGGCCACCATCACGGCTAGGATTGTGGAGGTCCTGCCCAACGGTAATTTTGTGATCGAGTCCCGAAAGGATATCAGTATCAATCGGGAAAAGGAAATCCTCATTTTGCGGGGGGTGATCCGACCCGATGATATAGCCGCTGACAACACCATTTCCAGCGGCTATATTGCCAATGCCCAAATGACTTATACCGGAGACGGCGTTATCGGTGACAAACAGGGGCAGGGCTGGCTGGTTCAGGTTTTGGATTGGATTTGGCCTTTTTAGTCCTGTTCAGGGTTCAGGGTTAAGAGTTCAGAGAAGAGAACGTTTTGTTTTCATTTATCCTTTAGTTTGGACCGGTGAATCAGGTGAAACAAACGACCAAACAAAAAATGCGACGCTGCTGGGTTGGCTGGGGGGTGATGATCCTGATTGGATCTTTGCTGCCCAATCCCGTCTTTGCCGAGCGGATCAAAGATATTGCCAGTCTGGAAGGGGCCAGGGAAAACCAGTTGCTCGGGTATGGTCTGGTGGTGGGATTGAATGGGACCGGCGACAAAGGTCTGGCCACCATGCAGAGCATTACCAACATGCTGGCCAGGATGGGGATTTCCGTCAAGCCCAAGGATGTTCAAGCCAAAAATGCAGCGGCGGTGATGGTCACGGCTACCTTGCCGGCCTTTCCTAAACCGGGGATCCGCATCGACGCTGTTGTTTCCGCTATGGGGGACGCCAAGAACCTTCAAGGTGGCACCCTGCTTCTTACCCCCCTCAAAGGACCGGACCAAAAGGTCTATGGATTGGCCCAGGGACCGATTTCTCTGGGCGGGTTCGGGGCTGCTTCCGGTGGGGCGGCTGTACAAAAGAACCATCCCACTGCCGGACGGATTCCTAATGGGGCCATTATTGAAAGGGGTATGGACATTCCTCTAACCAGAGGAAATGATTTACACATCGTCCTGCATCGTCCGGACTTTACCACCGCTTTCCAGGTTTCCCAGACCATCAATCGCAAGCTGGGGATAGAGATAGCCGAGGCGGTTGATCCCTCGATGGTCAAGGTCCGTCTGAGCGATGAATATCCCGGAGGGTTGATGGGATTGATCACCCAGATTGAATCCTTAGACGTCCATACCGATACCCTGGCCAAGGTCATTATCAACGAAAGGACCGGTACTGTAGTTATGGGAGAGAAGATCCGTATTGCCCCGGTGGCTATCTCCCATGGTAATCTGACCATCGAGGTCAGCACGGATTATCAGGTTTCTCAACCCCTGCCTTTTTCACCGGGTGGCGCCCAGACCGTGGTGGTCCCTAAGACTAAGATGGATGTCAAGGAACAAAAATCCTCCCTCATCGAAGTTTCGGGCGTTACCCTGGGTGAAGTGGTGAGGGCCTTAAATTCCCTGGGAGTGACTCCCAGAGACCTGATCGCTATTGTACAGGCCTTGAAGAGTTCGGGTGCCCTTAAAGTAGAATTGGAGATCATTTGATGCTCGAAACCCTCAATACCTTCTCCCTCGGGTTGTCGATTCCCAAGACAGAGACCCACGATGACCCTTCCAAGAATCGACTCAAGGGGGCGGTTAAAGATTTGGAGGCCCTTTTTATCTATGAAATGTTAAAAGAAATGAGAAAAGCTTCCCAGGATAGTTTTTTTGGCAAGGGTCTGGGAAATGATATATACGGTAGTTTGTTCGATATGGAAATGGCCCGCCATATGGCGGAAAGGGGAACCGGTTTAGGACAAATGATTCTCAAGCAAATGGAAGGACAAGGAGTGAGGGGACCGGATAGGGCGGAAAGGACCGATGATCCCAAGGGGGATTCGGCCTTGCAGAAAAAGATGCCGACCGAGGGTTCGGATCAGCACCGCTTTCGGCCGGAGAAAGGTTCCCTCTAATGGAGAAGAAAAATTTCATAACGGAAAGCCGGTCGATCCCCGGCCCTGGATTGAAGGAATTTCAACGGATTGGGGTTAATTTTTTTTAAAGCTTTTTAGTCGGTTATTTGTCATATAATACGATCATGACCTCAAAGAAAGATTTTATTAAAGAAATTTTCCTGAGGTGTCGATACAGTAACAAGGATAAACCATTTTTAGTGGGAGGTAGGTCATGAAAATTGAAGGGAGAAAACCACCTGAAAACCAGGAGGTGCAACTGCGACCCCAAAAACTGGGGAAGCAGAACCCAGGGACGTCTGGGGAGGTTTCCTCTACTGCCAAGCAGTCAGACCAGGTCAATCTTTCGGGAAAAGCCAAAGAATTGAATGAGTTGAAGCAAGTTATCAACCAACTACCGGAGGTCAGGACCGACAAGGTTGAAGCCTTGAAAAAAGCCATTGAAGAAGGCCGTTATGAGATCGATGCCTTCAAGGTGGCCGGAAAGATTTTAGAAGAACTCTAAAAGCCCATGAAACCGCTTGAGGAAATAAAAAAAGTCCTGGGTGAACAGATAGAAGGATGCCGGAGGTTACTGGAACTCCTGCAACAGGAAAAGTTTTGCCTGATGGATTTGCAGATGGAGGGAGTGGAATCGATCGTCAAAGCCAAAGATATCCTGGTCCTCAAACTAAGACTATTGGAAGAGGAAAGGATACGCCTGGTGGATCGATTTATTACCGAACATCCCGAATGTTTATTGGGGCAAGAAAAGGATTTTCAGAAAATAAATCTTCAGAAACTGGCTGAATTGACAGGAGAAATTGTTTTAGTGGACATGCGTTCCCAATTAATTTCTCTTTCGCAAAGCATCCGGGAGATGAACGAGTTCAACAAGGCCATGATTGATCGCACCCTTGTATTTTTGCGAAAAAACAGCCACTTTTTAGAGATAAGGACAACGGCGTCCGGCACCACGGAAAAAGGGCGCCTCCTCTCCCGGGCAACCTAATGAGCTTAACCGACCTGTTAAATATAGGAAGGACTGCTTTAAATGTCAGCCAGACCCAACTGGCTGTAACCAGTAACAATATCGCCAATGCCCAGACTCCCGGCTACTGCCGGGAGGAAGTGATCCTCGAGGTATCTTCCCTGACCGGGAAAAACGGCGGAATCCTCGTTGGCCAGGGGGTCTCCATTTCCACCATAAAAAGACACTATGATGCCCTGCTGCAGGGGCAGCTCACCTTAAGTCAACAGGACTATGGAAGGTCCTACTCCCTGAGCCAGACCCTGTCCGGGGTGGAACAACTTTTCAACGAGGCCCAGAACCTGGGTTTGGCCTTACCCTTGACTGAATTTTTTAATGCCTGGCAGGATGTGGCCTATAACCCGGAAGGGCTTACGGAACGAAATTTATTAATGCAAAAGGCCGATACCCTGGTTTCCGCAATCCAAAGGATAGAAGAGGGCCTGACCGAACTCTTGAAAAATATTGAAAAAGGTCTGGCAGATTCCGTGGACCAGATCAATTCCTTGGCCGATCAAATTGCCCGCGTTAACGGACAAATCATGCAGGTTGAGGGGGGATCATCGACCCTTTCTGCCAATAGCCTGCGGGACCAGAGGGATGCCCTTCTCAAGGAATTGAGCAATCTGGTTGATCTTACTTCCTGGGAAGACGGGGGCAACGGGTCCCTGAACGTGGCCATCGGTATGAGGACCCTGGTCAGTGGAACTTCAACCAATACCCTGACGGCGGCCGGCAACCTTGAAGGACAAACCAGCCTGATTCTGGACGGCCAGGACATCACCTCCCGGATAAGCAAAGGAGAGGTGGGGGGCCTTCTGGCCGCCCGGCAGGAAAGTAACGATACGGCCCTTCTGGGTTTGAGGAAGTTTACCGGGGCCTTATCCAATGCCGTCAATGTCCAACATGCCCAGGGGTTTGGATTGGACGGTTCGACGGGCAATCTTTTTTTCAATGCTTTGGAACTGTCCCTGAAAGACGATTCCAGCGGGGCGGATATGACGGCGGTTATCACTGACAGCAGCCTACTGACCCTGGATGAATACACGGTCCGCTTTAACGGCGGCAATTATTTTGTTTATAACAAGGCCAATGGCGATTTGAAAGTCTCCGGGGCCTATGAGCCTTTGGGAACAACGATTAATCTGGAAGGTATGCAATGGGTCATCAGCGGAGCAGTCACCTCTGCCGACACCTTTGAAATCAGTCCCTTGACCACGGCGGTGTCCAATTTCGGAACCGCCTTGAATTCCATTCAACAGATCGCAGCTTCCGGCACCTTGGCCGGGGTTCCGGGGGATAACAGCAATGCCTTGCTCTTGGCCGGTTTGGTTTCCCAAAACCTGGCCCCCTTAGAAGCAAGTACCTTGACCGAATATTACCAAACCCTGGTGGCCGAGATAGGGCTGAAGAGCCAGGCGGCTTCCGAGACCCTGGAATTTTCAGAGAATTTTCTTAATAACTTAAGCGACCGGCGGGATTCAATCTCCGGCGTTTCCCTGGATGAGGAAGCCGCCAATTTGATCCGTTTTCAGCAGGCCTATCAAGCCGCGGCCCGGCTGATTCGGACCGCCGATGAGATGTTTGAGGCCCTGATGAGTATGTAGGGCCTATTCCTAAGGAACAATGACCCATGCGTGTGACCTCCTTTCTACCCTACAACCAACTGGCCAGAGGACTGAAAGATCAACTGGCTGAGTTAACCATCCTCAGCAATCAGATGGCCACCGGTAAAAAAATCTCCAAGACCTCTGATGATGTCTCGGGGACCGTAGACGCCTTGGGATATCGCCTTTCCCTCAGCGGCAATGAGCAATATGAGCGAAATATCACCCGCGCCTCGACGGTCCTGGACTTCACCGAGACCACCCTGGAGCAGGTCGCTTCGGTCTTGGACAGTCTCAGAGAAATCGTCCTCGATGGCAGCGACAGCTCCCTTTCCGAAGCCGATCGAACCTATTATGCTGAAAAAGCGGCGCTCATCAGGGACCATTTGCTGGAACTGGGCAACACTACCTTTGAAGACCGCTATATCTTTTCAGGATTTCAGACCGATCAACCGGCCTATGTCTACGATGCCGTTAATCACCGTTATTCCTATCAAGGGGACAGCGGTCAACTGCAACTGGCGGTTGATCGGGGCCTGACTCAAACCATAAATTTCGCCGGCAGCAGTGCCGACCCTTCTATTTCCACGGCCTTCAGCTATACCCTGAATACCCCGCAAACCGTTACCTTGGCGGATGGAAGCACCGTTACCTATACGCCGCTCCCTGATCCCGGTTCAGGGGTAACCTTCATCGAGGTGGACATCACCCATCCCGATCATCCCGGAGACCCGGAGTACGAAGACCATTTTCATTTTTCCAATTTTATGGAAATGACCGACTTGCTTTCACAGGCCTGGCAGTACCAGGATCTGGACGGGACTGCGTTGAGCAGCAGCGAATCTTTAAGGCGTATTTCTGCCATGGCCGTTCCCTTAGAGAAGTCCGAGGACCAGGTGACCCTTGTCCGGGCAGAATTGGCGGCCCGCCACCTGCAACTGGAAAACCAGGAAGAGGGATTGCAGGCCAACAGCGAAACCCTTAAGAACGCCCTGTCCGAAATGGAAGACGCCGACATGGCCGAGACCATTATAGCCCTGCAACAGGTGGCGGTAACCCTGGAGGCCTTGCGTATGTCCTCCTCCCGGATCCTTTCCCAGTCCCTGTTTGACTTTTTATCCTGAAAGGGTTTTTGTGCCGCTGAAAATCGTTTTAAAGCCTAAGGAAAAGGTCATCATCGGCAGCGCAGTGCTTAGTAATGGGAAAGTGAAGTGCGAATTGCTGGTTGAAAACAAGGTCCCCATCTTGCGGCAGAAAGATATTATGAGTCTCAAAGAGGCTGATTCTCCCTGCCGGAGGATCTATTTTGTCATCCAGTTGATGTATATGGACGAAGGCAGGCTGGCCGAACATCACCAGACCTATTGGAACCTGGTCAAAGAACTTCTCAAGGTCTCACCGGGGGTTTTAGGTTTAATTGATCAAATCAGCGAGCAGATTTTAGGCAACCGGTATTACCAGGCCTTGAAGCTGACCAGGAAACTGATCGAATATGAGCAGGAGGTATTAAGACGTGTATCAGAACCAGTATAAGGCATACGACAACATGAATAAGGAAACCAGCAACGGCAAAAACCTGGAGGCTTCGGTCTTGATCCGGGCGGCCCAAAAGCTCAAGGACTGCCAGGACCGCTGGGAGGCCGAAGACCGGGAATCCCGTTTAAACGAGGCCATGCGTTTTGACCAGATGATCTGGAGTATCTTCCAGGGTGAGTTGAGTCGGGAAGAAAATCCCCTGCCGGCAGACATAAAAAGGCAGCTTTTGACCCTGAGCGCCTATATTGACCGGACCATTTTTGAAACGATGGCCAATCCCGCGCCTGAAAAATTGACCATTCTGATTAACATTAACAAAAATATCGCCGCCGGCCTGATGGCCTCCAACAGGGCAAGCTGAGACCCGTAGTTTTCCCTTCCCATTTTTTGTGAAAACAGGCGGTTGGAATATTTTAACCCCTGGCGTTTATTTCCCAAATACTTCTAAAGTTTTCTCGATTTTGACCGATAGAAAGTATAAGGTGAAATATACGCAGAGACAGGGGGGAACCGGATGTCAACTTCAACTGCCATAAACCATAATGATGTGATTCGTTTTTATGAAAGAGTCAACCGACTTAAGCCATCCCATCCTGCCGATCCCGGTCGAATCACCACCCAATCCTTTATTGATATCTCAGCCGAAGCCAAGAAAAAATTTGTCCTGGAGTTGGCCCGCGACGAGGTCCTGGAGAGGATCAAACGATAAAAGACAAGTGAAAAGGTCTTGCTGTGTGAGTCATGATGAGCAAAAACGGAATAAAAATATTAGTTGTTGATGATGATGAGATCGTCCGGGAGGTAATCAGTTCCCTGTTGATCAGCGAAGGGTATGCTGTGGTGTCTGCCAGGGACGGGTTGGAGGCCATTAAGACCTTGAAAATGGAGAAGATCCATCTGGTAATAACGGATTTGAGAATGCCTGGTGCTGACGGGATTGAGGTCCTGCGGGAGTCTATTCGCCTGGAACCGGACCGGGCGGTCATCATCCTGACCGCCTTTGGCACTCTGGATATCGCCCTTAAGGCCATCCGGGAAGGTGCCTACGATTATATGACCAAGCCCTTTAAAATGGAAGAAATGATCATAAGGGTCAATAACGCCTATGAGCGGACTTTGCTGGTGGTCAAAATCAAGGCCCTGATAAAGTCCTTGCGTGAGATCCTGACCGATATGATGCTGTTAAAGGAGGGGGATAATAACCATAATCGGATTATCATGGATTGGGTGGACAATATCGAACACCTGAAAAAGATGGATATCTTAGATAAAGACGAAGCCTCAATGATAAAGGAAAGACTGATCGGTGAATGGTAACAGATTTTTAGTTATAGATGATGACCCGGTGACCCGGGATCTGCTGGCCGATATTTTATGCGGGATCGACGGATACCAGATTGATGTGGCGCCCAACGGGAAGGTCGGAGTCCGGGAGGCCAAGGCCAAGGATTATGATATCATTTTCACTGACCTGACCATGCCCGAACTCAACGGGTTGGGGGTGTTGAAAGAGGTTCAGAAGATCAATCCCTGTCTGCCGGTGGTGGTGGTCACCGGTATGTCCACTATAGACGTGGCCATTAATGTCATGAAGGAAGGGGCCAATGATTTTATTACCAAGCCCTTTAAAGTCAACACCATCACCTCCACGGTGGAAAGAATCCTGGGGGAAAGAAGGCTTTTAGAGCGTCTGGGGGCCGGAAAAGACCAGCGGGAATATGTGGAAAGGCTGAATGCCGAATTGTTCGGAAAATTGCAAAAAATCAATCTGCTCCAGGCCATTCACGCTGAACTCGATTCCCTGGTGGATAACCATAAGATTTATCAATCCATTGTAGCCATGGCTTCCAAACTGCTCCTGGTCCGGGAGGCCTCCTTCGGTATTATTGAGGAAGGCTACTTGAAGATCAAAAAGGCGATAGGGGTTTCAGAAAAGGATATCCTTGTGAAAAGGTCTTTTTGGGAGGATATCATCAAAACAAGACGACATTACCTGGCCGGGCTCGGGGAAATCAACCCTCATACCGGGGAACCGCTTTCGTATCCCTTTCTGTCTCTGCCGTTTTTGATTAAAGATGTCGTCTTCGGACTGCTCAATCTGGCCAACAAAGCCGACGGTTCGGATTTTACCGATGATGATGTTTCTCTGGCCCTGACCCTGGTCAACAAGACGGCGCTGCGTATCGAAAACAATGTCTTGTATGAAGTGGTTTATAATAATCTGGTCAACAGTTTGAAATCACTGGTAATCAGCATAGAAGCCCGGGACCCCTATACCCGCTTTCATTCCGAGCGGGTGACCGCCTTTTCTCTACAAATCGCAGAAGTCCTGGGACTTAGCGACGAAGAAAAAGACGCGATTAAGTTCGGAGGCTATCTTCATGATATCGGAAAAATTGGGATCCGGGACGGTATTTTACTAAAGCCCGGACCGTTGAACGGTGAAGAGAGGTCTGATGTGCGCCAGCATCCCATTATTGGCGACAATATCCTGAAACCGCTTAAATTTTTCCCAAAAGAGCGGGAAATCATCCGTTACCACCATGAATGGTTTAACGGGAAGGGCTATCCGGAACGATTAGCCGGAAAGGATATCCCTCTGCTGGCTCGGGTTTTAGCCCTGGGCGACGCCTATGACGCCATGACTTCTTCCCGGCCTTATCGCAAAGCCATGACCCATGAACAGGCCATTGTTGAAATCATTAAGAACGCCGGGGAACAATTCGACGAAGATATCGTCCAGGCCTTTTTTGAAACCGCGGCCGGACGGGGTGAAACCTTAAATGATGCCCTGGCGGGGTCTTTGGGGAGCAATGAGAATGATGACCACAAAAAAGGATGAAGAACGGCGGGAAGCCTTTCGGGTAAATGATTCCCTGCCGCTTATCATCCGCAAAATTGGGGAAGAATTAGCCGCGGTTCCTTTGGACAAGGACATAGAAATCCCGGAGGACCTTTCGGCGGCCGATCTGGCTAAAGAAAATCTCTCTCCTTATTTATGGAAGATGTTGACCGGGCTCAATAAAAAGCTGGAGGATATCCTGGAACGTCTCCCCGATGATATCCTGACCGCTCGTTCCCGCCCGGTCAACCTGAGTCCGACAGGGATGCGATTCCAGATTAAAAGAAATCTGCACCTCGATCAACGAGTAAGGATCAAGATATTGTTGCCGACCTCGCCGGTCAAGGAAATTATCCTGGATGGAAAAGTGGTTCGGGTGAAGGCCTTGAGTGACGGGAACAACGAAGTGGCCCTCCATTTTCTGGAATTGAACGAAGAGATAAAAAACGCTATACTCCAGTATACCTTAAACCGTCAGCGGCAGGATATCATAAATAAAAGGATAAAAAAGGGTGGAGATGAATCCGCTTAAAAAGAAATTTTCTCACAAAATCGAAAAGGGTATCCCGGAGGAGCCCCGAAGAGACGCTACCGATTCCTCCGAATTGCAAAAAATCCTCAGCCAATGGAGTCCCTTGGCCCTGATCGGTAAGATTACGCCCGAGGTCATCCATGACATCAATAATCTGCTTACCGGAATTTTGGGTTATTCCGAGTTGTTGTCCATGAAGACCCTAGAAGATGAGGGCCTTAAAAAGGGACTGAACACCATTTCTTTTTCCGCGGAAAAATGCAAGGTCCTGCTGGGGCGGATTCTGTCCCTGTCCCGTCCGGAAGGGTCAGCCCGTTTCGGGGATGTGAACGAATGGCTGGAGGAGACCCTTGATCTCAGACGCTGCGCCTTACGCCACCAACAGATAGAGGTGGTCAAAGAATTTTCCGCTCCTTTGCCGGTTATTTCGGCCGATGGGACCTGTTTACAGAAAGCGCTTTTATCTTTGATTTTTGTCGCCGAAGAGGCCTTGGCCGGACAAGACGGGGAACGAAAAATTATCCTGCGAACCGCTTTTGAGGCCCAGAACCAAACCATCTCCATTAAATTTATCGCCAACGGGGTAGGGATGGATTTTGCCCGCCTGGCCCGGCTGTTGCGGACCTGGACAGAGGCGGAGACTATGGAACAGGAAAAATATTTTGGGGTCCAGGAAGCCAAACAGTGGATCGAAAAAACCGGGGGAACTTTGGCCTTGGAAACGGATCAAAACCAAGGACCGGTCTTTATCATCCGTTTGCCGGTCAAAGGCAAGGGGTGACCAATGTACATCTTCGTCGGCATCGTGGTTGTTTTTGGGGCTGTGATCGGCGGGTATCTCCTGGAAAAAGGCAACCTGGCGGTCATATTTCAGCCGGCTGAAATATTAATCATCTTTGGGGCGGCCTTGGGTTCTTTTTTCATCGCCTCACCCTCCAAAGTGATCAAGCTGGTGCTCAGACACCTTTCTGCTATCTTCGGGGCCAAGAACCGGAGCAAAACGGACTTTTTGGCCTTATTAGGCTTGCTCAACACCTTATTCATGAAAATCAGAAAAGACGGTTTGATTTCTATCGAAGCCGATATCGAATCCCCTTCAGACAGCCCATTATTTACTAAATATGAAGGAGTGCTTTCTAATTCCAAAGCGGTGGATTTCATCTGTGACAACCTCAAGGTCATTATCTCCACCAACATGCCTACCCATGAAATGGAGAGCCTGATGGAGGTCGATATCGACGCCCATCAGCATGAAGCGATGATCCCTTCGGTCAGCGTGGCCAGGGTGGCCGATTCTCTGCCCGGGTTCGGGATCGTAGCCGCTGTCCTGGGGGTGGTCTTGACCATGAATAAGATCGACCAGCCCCCGGAGGTTTTGGGACACAGCATCGGAGCTGCCCTGGTGGGCACCTTTTTAGGGGTTCTCTTATGCTACGGTTTTGTGGGGCCCATGGCCACCAATCTGGAGCATCAAGCCAAGGAAGATGAGTCCTTTTTTTCGGTAATCAAAGTGGCTATGGTTGCTTTTGTCGGGGGGGCGGCCCCGCAATTGTCCGTAGAATTCGGGAGAAGGGCCATCCCCGGGAAGGAAAGGCCTACCTTCAACGAACTGGAAGAATACATTCGGAAATGAAAGCGTCCCGCGTTATAATAAAAAAAGTCAGGAAAAAAGGCCCGGACTCCGGTCGTCACGGCGGAGAATGGAAGGTAGCCTATGCGGATTTCGTTACGGCCATGATGGCCTTTTTCCTTTTAATGTGGCTGATCGCCATCCTGTCACCGGAAACAAAAAAATCCATGGCCCACTACTTTCAGGAAGTCAGTATTTTCCAGAATAACGGCAGCGGATTTTTAGATAAAAGCAACGGCATCATGGGAGACGCCGGTGCCCCTCAGGTCCTATCCCAGGGCCGGGAGGTGAGCGTGATGAGCCGGGAGGAATTCCGGGACCGCCTGAAAAGAGATATTGAGACCAAGCTGGCCGAAGTAAAAGATCAGATTCTGGTTGAGATATTTGAAGGCGGGGTGCGGATCCAGATGATCGACAAGGAGGGCAGCCCCATGTTCGCCCTGGGCAGTCCGGCCCTGACCGAGACGGCGCGGAAGATTATCAGGGTCATCGCTTCCAATATCAGAAATATGGGCAACGATGTGGCCATTGAAGGACACACCGACGCCCTGACCTACGCCTCCAACCGCTATACCAACTGGGAGCTTTCCACGGAACGGGCCTCCTCGGCCCGCAAGGAGCTGGAAACCGAAGGGCTTCATGCCGACCGGCTGATCCGGGTGGCCGGTTATGCGGCCAAGGAGCCTCTGATAAAGACCAATCCCGCCGATCCCCGAAACCGGCGGATTTCCGTTGTCCTGCTTTTCAATCCGGCCAAAGAAAAACAAGCGACGACTTCCGGCCAAAACCCTGCTTTTTCAACCATGGGGGACTTCGAAAAAGTAAAACCCATCCATCCCCTGGGAACCGCTTCCTGATTCCCTCCTCAGTTTTTCCTTTCCTTAGGGAATTCATGTCCCCCCAAAAAGCCTTTTTCCCGGGTTGAGCAGTTGGCGATCCGCTGTTGGCTTTCAGTAAAATACCAGTACTCATGCGGGTTAGCTAAGGGCTGATTGCTGACTGCTGTAAGCTTAGTCCGGAAAGTAAGTATTAAAGTATCCGCATCCTTTGATTCCTTTTCCCCCCCATATTCCCCGTTTAGTCGATTTAGGAGCGGACCTTCTTTTTGCCCCCATAAAAATAAATAAAAAAAATCGACAAAAAATTTAAGTTTAAAAACAATGTGCCGATATAGTAAGCAAGAGCTGAAAAAAAAGCAAACAAAGCGCACCTGATGTTAATGAGATTAAAGCCGTTACACCGTCAACCCTTAACCCGGTCAGAAGACCAAAACCTCTTAGAAAAGGAGCAAGAACATGGGATATGATATTTCTTTAACCAGAGGCATGCGGGCCAATTTAATCAGTCTGCAGTTAACCGACAAATTAATTTCCGCTACTCAACAGCGTTTGTCCACTGGCAAGAAGGTGAATACGGCCATGGACGATCCGGTTAATTTTTTCGCCGCCCAGACCCACTTGACTCGGGCCTCGGACCTGGCCGCCCGCAAGGACGGCATGAGCGAGGCCATCCAGATCGTCACCAGCGCCGATAAGGGCATTACGGCCATCAACACCTTGATCGAGCAGGCCAAGGGTATAGCTACCTCGGCCCTTTCCACCTCGGATGTGAACTCCCGGGCTTCCTATGCCACCCAGTATAATACGGTGATGAGTCAGATAACGGCCTTGGCCGCGGATTCGGGATACAAAGGGACCAATCTTCTTAATGGGGGGGCCATTGATGTAAAGTTTAATGAAGACGGTTCCTCGAAACTTAATGTCTCCGGTTTCGGGGCCACCACTTTATCGACCATGTCTTTAACGATGGTAGACGGGTCCTTTACGGTCGACGTCGGCATTAATGATGCCATCAGCCGTATCGGGAGCGCCAGCGAGATCTTGCGCACCAGTTCCAAAACTCTGGCGGCCAACCTGAACGTCATCACCACCCGTCAGGATTTTACCAAGGACATGATCGACACCTTGAAAACCGGGGCCGACAACCTGACCCTGGCCGATATGAATGAAGAGTCGGCCAACATGTTGATGCTCCAGACCCGGCAGTCCCTGGGAACGACTTCTCTTTCCATGGCCTCCCAGGCCGCCCAGTCGGTTTTGAGGTTATTTTCATAGAAGAGGATTCCGGGTAGGCGTTGACCTGAAAGACGGGCAGTCCCTCCACCTCCTCCCTCCTGGTGGAGGGCTGCCGGAATTCTAACGTCTATAAGAATATATCCTTTTTTGGAACAGACCCGGTTCCGACTCGCTTTTTTCCCCTTGTCTCCTAAAGTTTTTCCTCCCATTG